>DROJ01000547.1 GCA_011321935.1 Bacteroidota bacterium
AAGCGGATGCCCTCGAAAGTAGTGACCGGGTCGAGGGTATTGGCCACGAGGAAAGTGTTCATCGGCTTGATGCTGTCCCTGAAAACGGTATGCTGGAAAATGTCATAAGGAGCAGTGAGTTCGGTATTGTAAACGCCGTCCATGATGAGGAAAGCGGCGTTGTATCTGCCGGGTTGTATATCCGGCTGCCGGACGGGCACTGACAAAACATTTGCTCCAAAGGAGTCCGGCTGGACCGAAGGCGGGGGAGAAGTGCAGGCGGAGAGGAAAGAAATGAATAATATTGTGGTTGTGAATTTCATGGCGCAAGGTAAATGGAAATTGGGAAATTAAGAAATTGGGAAATTGGGAAATTGGGAAATTGGGAAATTGGGTGCCGGACGCCTTCGAGGGCGTCCGGTACCTGCAAATAAAAAAAATGATTTATTCCATTTCAAAAAAAGACCGGAATTTAAAAGGCGGAATAACCCTCAACGGCTCAAAAAGCATTAGCAACCGGGCACTCATCATCCGTGCTTTGTGCGGGCAGCATTTTGCCATAAAAAACCTTTCGACCTCCAAAGATTCGGAATTGATGCAGGCGCTTTTGGCCAGTAAAAATGAGCTGCTCGATGCAGGGGCGGCGGGAACGACCTTCCGTTTTTTGACGGCCTACCTTGCCACGCAGCCCGGCACACAAATTTTGACGGGTACGGAAAGGATGAAAAAACGGCCCATCGGCGTGCTGGTGGAAGCACTGAAAAAATTGGGCGCCGATATTGAATATTTGGAAGAAAAAGGCTTTCCTCCCCTGAAAATCCGCCCACCAAAAGACCTCGGAAAAACAAGCGAACTGAGCATCCCCGCCGACACAAGTAGCCAATACCTTTCTGCCCTTTTGATGATCGCCCCGACCCTGCCCAATGGCCTGACCTTAAATTTGGAGGGCAACATTGTTTCCCGTCCCTACCTTGAAATGACTTTGCGGATGATGGAATATTTTGGCGTCGGCCACGAGTGGGAGGGCAACTGCATCAAGGTAGCTCCGCAAACATATGTTCCAAAAGATTTTTTGGTGGAAGCAGACTGGTCGGCGGCCTCTTATTGGTATGCGATGGCCGCTTTTTCGGAGGACTGTGATTTGACCTTGCATGGCCTTTTTGCCGACAGCCTGCAAGGTGATTCGGTACTGCCCGAAATGATGGAAAGTTTTGGCGTGGCTAGCGAATTTGGCGAGGGCTTTGTCCGCTTGCGCAAATCTTCTGCTTCCGCAAAACCCATTTTCGAATGGGATTTCCTGCCCTGCCCCGACCTCGCCCAAACGCTCGCCGTGGTCTGCGCTGGCTTGGGGGTGAGCGGCGTTTTTACGGGCCTCGAAACTTTGCGGATAAAAGAGACCGACCGCATCAACGCCCTGCAAATGGAACTGTCCAAAGTGCAGGTTGCCTTGTCTATGCTCCCCGCCCGTTTTTCAAAAAAATCAAATAAGGAGCATTATATAGTGCAGGGAAAAGCGGTGGTGGAAAATGCCCCCGTTTTTGCCACCTATGAAGACCACCGCATGGCGATGGCTTTTGCGCCTTTGGCGATGTTTGGCGAAATAAAAATAGAAGGGCCGGGGGTGGTGGAGAAGTCTTATCCGGTATTTTGGGAGGATATGGAGAAGGTGGGGTTTGTGGTTGGACGGGAGTAGGTTGAGTTGAAATTGTTTTATAAAATGTAAATGCAAATTGAATTTGAACTTGCATTTACATTTCAAATTTATCCTATTATTTTGCTTTAATAATTTTTATTGGCTTGCTTCTTTTTCCGTCAAATTTAAATACAACGAAATATATACCAGCCGGAGTTATTGGCTCTATACTGATGGTGCCTATTTCATTTTCCAAAATCCTTTTTTCTATTACTTGCCCCAATATGTTGAATATTTCCAGTTCCAGTTTTTTATATTCTTTTTCGATTTTATAATCAATTTTAAATGACGTGAAAAACGGGTTTGGATATATATTCCATTTTATGGACTCTTCCTGAAAAAGGAAATCTTCATCGGCCATGCCTTCTGTTATTTTGAAATTGTCGAAGCCCGCTTCCAAGAAGTGGTTGCTCTCTTTTGTGTCAGCGGTTTTTATGACCAACCGCATATTGTCGGTGATTTCAATCAGATCGGCGAGGTTGAGTATTTTTGATGGCCTCCAGAGGCTCGTATCGGTTATTGTTTCCAGTAAGATGCTTTCTGTTCCATTTTCAATGAATATCTCTAATTTGTCATTTGCCGGAGCGAAGGTTCCATAATAAGATGGATAAAAATAATAATTCAATCGTTGATTGACAAACCAAGTCGAATAAGAAAGTTGGGGGCGGAGGTAATTCGATTTTAATGGTAGTATAGGAGAGGTCAATATTGTTTCCCCGTTATAAACAACTTGGTTGACGGTGAATATCCAAGTATCGGTAAAAATGGATAACGGTTCATTGCCCGTAATATAACAACTGTTGCCGAGGTCATTGGCATCATCTGACGGCGGAGCTAAATTTTCGCAAGGAGTGGATTTTACATCATCTGGAACGCCCCTTTCCCACATCCCCTTCTCGGCATCGCCATAAACCGTCCAGCCAAAATCAAAAATAAAATTGTCTTCGTAACCTTTTTCCAATATAATAGATACCTGCTCATTTGCGGGCACAACAGGGGATCGCATATTTTTAGAAAGCCACCCCCAACGGCCGGCGTAAATTGTATAATCCGATTCTATTCCATCGGGAAAACTTACCAAGCCATCATTATTTGTTTGATAAATATAATTCGAGTCTGCCGTTTCGATCAAAATAGAAACTGCCTCCAACGGCTTCCTTTTTTCATCTCTGACAACAAGTGATTTGGGATAATCCAATGCTTGCATTTCCACATTTATTTCTGTGGTTTTTGCCCTGTTGAGAGAGACGGGCACTATATTGCCATAATATCCATCTTTTTTAAAAACCACCTCAAAATTGCCTTCACTTAATTGGCCTGTTTTAAAATTTCCAACCACATCAGAAATTCCGTCGTTGTTGTCTTCCGAAAGTATTTTGACAGTAACGCCAGCGAGGGGCAGGCCGGTTTTAGCATCTTTTATTTTCCCCTCTAAATAGCAAGCCCGTTGATAAGTTGGGCGAAAAACAAAAACCCCGTTTCCTCCGTCAGATGCAGCGACAAGGCAAGAGGGAAAAAAGGGATAAACCCCGAATACGCCACCATATATATAGCAAGCGTCGTTTGTATCATATTGCCCCACTTGCACTAAATTTTCTGGCTTATGGGCATCCACAATTACTGCTCCGTCAACGTAGTGACTGATAACCAAAAAACCATCTTTTTCAAAAACATTGTGGGGAACAGAAAGCACGTTTTCCCTGAGCGGCATCCGAAATTCATCGAGCAGGCGGATGTCGTTGAGGTCTGAAATATCAAAAGAAGAAATGGGCGAGTAAGGTTTTTCGTCGGCAACATATAGCACCTTGCCATTTTCCGACAACCATGCGCTGTGGGCATATCCCCCGGGCACGTCAATGGAAGCCAAAATAAAAGGCTCGGATTTGTCCGATACATCATATACCTCTATTATTTTTGAACTCCCTTCTGCGGCAAACATAATATCCCCTTTCACAAAAACATCATGCACCCAGTCGGAACTCGTGCCTCCCAAATAAGAAGGCTGCCCCGGCATGGTGGCAAAATCAATAAAAGCAACGCCGCTATTTAAGTCGCTGCCCGAAAGGTAACCGATGCCATGCTCATCAATCCAACAGTTATGCGCCCTTCTAAAAGTTGGCCCACCTGTTCCGCTATTATACCATTTTCTATATTCCACTGAATCGGGCAGGTTGGAAAGGTCAATGACCAACATGCCCTTGTCCTCATTGTCAATAGCATAAGCATAACTGCCCCAAGTTTTTATATCAAACCATTCAGTGCTGTCAGGAGAAACGGAAACAACCTGTGGGTCAGTCGTTACGCTGATGTCAATAATATAAACTCCTTTTTCACCGCACACCAATGCGTACTCGCTCCCGTCAGGTGCGGTGTAGCCCCAAATGTCGTTCAAGAAGCCATCAAGTTTTAAGTTGGAAACAAGTTCAAGATTGGTTTGGCAAAATACACCAGTAAGGCATACTGCCAGCAGAATAGTAGTAGTTAAAGTTTTCATAGACCCGAAATTTGAAGCTAAGATAACGGGTTTTATGGCTTTACAAAAAAACAGGGCTTCATAAAACAAAAGGCCAAGACCAAACAACCGCTTAGGGTGTTTCAAAATTTCGGCCTTTCCGCCGCTTGGCCATTCAGTCCCCAATGGCGGAAGCCATCCTGCACCAAAATTTTGAAATGCGGCCACCGCTTATTTATTTTACAAAAAACAGATTCATCCCCGCCACCAGAAACGCCCCCTCCCCCTCACTGCTTTCTGCCCCATCAAGCATGCGGCTGCTCCGTTCATCTTTCCAATTTGCCTTTCTGTCTTAATTTTACATAAAATTCCAATTCTCTTTATGTTAACACGGCCTGCTTGCCGTATCTTCAAGGCCGTTTTTGAGTTATGCTAAAAGACTGATAGTGGGCTAGTGGAAAATCAGCACTCGACGTACCACTGCCCACCGGTCAATATTTTCTAATCATTATAACCAACACATCAACAACATGAAAGGACAACACTTTTACTCCCGGCTATTGATGCTCTCGATAGCGCTCTTTGTCAGTTGCATGGCCTTTGCCCAAAACGCTGACAAAAAAATGGTCAAGCTGCCCGACGGCATCGAAAAAGTCACCTCGGTAGAAGGCATCACCGAGTACCGCTTGAAAAGCAACGGCTTGAAAATCCTGCTTTTCCCCGACCAGTCCAAGCCCACCATCACCGTCAACATCACCTACCTCGTCGGCAGCCGGCACGAAGGCTATGGCGAAACCGGCATGGCCCACCTGCTGGAGCACATGGTCTTCAAGGGCTCGCCCGGCCACCCCGACATCCCGCAAGAACTGACAGAACACGGCGCCCAGCCCAACGGAACGACATGGTACGACCGCACCAATTACTTTGAGACCTTCAACGCCACGGAAGAAAACCTCCGCTGGGCACTCGACATGGAGGCCGACCGCATGGTCAACTCGTTCATCAAAAAAGAAGACCTCGAAAGTGAAATGACCGTAGTGCGAAACGAATTTGAAATAGGCGAAAACAGCCCCACCAGCATACTTATGGAAAGGGTGCTTGCCACTTCCTACATCTGGCACAACTACGGCAATACGACCATCGGCGCCCGCGCCGACCTGGAAAACGTGCCCATCGAACGCCTGCAGGCATTTTACAGGAAATATTACCAGCCCGACAATGCCGTTTTGGTAGTGGCCGGAAAAATAAATGAAGGGCAAGTGCTGGGCATGATCAAAGAATATTTTGAAAAAATACCAAAGCCGACGCGCAAACTCATACCCACCTATACCAAAGAGCCTACCCAAGACGGTGAGCGCAGTGTGACCCTCCGCCGTTCGGGCGATGTCCAGGTGGTTTCGGCCGCTTACCACACCCCTCCGGGATCGCACCCCGAGCATGCTGCCATCGCCATCTTGGACGAAGTACTCACCAACCAGCCTTCGGGCCGGCTTTACAAAGCATTGGTCGAAACCCAAAAAGCATCTTCTGTCTGGTCTTTTGCCCCCGCTCTCAAAGAAGGCGGCTTTCTTTATATCAATGCCGACGTGAGGATGGAAAACTCTTTAGAGGACGCAGAAAAAACGTTGGTGGCAACACTGGACAGCTTGGCCGAAAACCCTCCTACCGACGAAGAAGTGGAACGCGCCCGCAAGCGTATTTTGAAATACTGGGAGCAGAGTTTTAAAAATTCGGCCAGCGTGGGCCGGCGCGCCAGCGAGTTTATTGCCATGGGCGACTGGAGGCTGTCCTTCCTTTTCCGCGACAATATTGAAAAAGTGACCTCTGCCGATGTCATAGACGCCCTGCGCAAATACCTCAAACCCTCCAACCGTACCATCGGCAAGTTCATCCCCGACAAATCACCTGACCGCTCTGAAATACCAGACGCACCAGATGTCCAAAAAATGCTGGAAGGCTATACCGGCAAAGAAGCCATTGCCGAAGGCGAAGATTTTGACCCTTCTTGCGAAAACATCGAAAAAAGGACTGTCCGCGGAGTGGCGCCCGACAAGGGGATAGCGTTTGCACTGCTGCCAAAACAGACCCGCGGCAATTCGGTGAACGCCCGCTTGACCCTGCGCTTCGGCAATGAAAATGACCTCAAGGGCAAAGAGACGGCAGGCCAGTTTGTTGCCTCTCTGCTCGACAAGGGCACCAGTGACATGACCCGCCAAGAAATCCAAGACGAGTACGACCGCTTGAAAGCAACTGTCTGGACTTTTGGAGGTGCAAGTTCTGCAACGGTCATGATTTCGACGGAGCGCCAGTATTTGCCAGAGGTGATAAAACTGGTGGGGAAAATACTCAAAGCCCCTTCTTTCCCAGAAGAAGAATTTGCCAAGGAAAAAGAAAAAAAACTGGCCAGGATCGAATCAAACCGCAGCGACCCACAGGCCGTCGCCAACAAAAAGTTCAGCCGCATCATGAACCCCTACCCCAAAGGCGATACCCGGTATGTAATGACTTTCGATGAAGAAATCGAGGCCATAAACAAGCTCAGCCTCGACGAGGTAAAAGATTTTTACCAAACCTTTTACGGCACGACCGATGCCACCATGGCCGTCGTGGGCGACTTCGATGAGGAAACGATCAAGCAAACCGTACTCGAATCATTCAGCGGCTGGAAAAGCCCAAAAGGCTACGCCCGCATCCCTGACCCCTACCAAGAAATCAAACCGGTGAACGAAACCATCAACACCCCCGACAAGGCCAATGCGATGTTCTTTGCCGGCATGCCCCTCAACATAAGGGACGACGACCCCGAGTACCCCGCCCTGGTCATGGGCAATTTCATGCTCGGCGGTGGCTTCCTCAATTCCCGCCTTGCGGTGCGCATCCGGCAAAACGAAGGCCTCAGCTACGGTGTTGGCTCTTGGCTCAGTGCCAGCCCTTATGAGAAATCGGGCTCCTTTGGGTCTTATGCCATGTACGCCCCCGAAAATGTAAAAAAACTGGAAGCGGCCTATAAAGAAGAAGTCCAGAAAGTATTGGACGAGGGCTTCACCGCAGAAGAACTCGAAGCCGCCAAATCCGGCTACATCCAGAAGCGGGGCATGGGCCGTTCCAACGACCGCTCCATGTCGGGCAAACTCAACAACTACCTGCAGCTCGGCCGTACCATGGAGTGGGATGCCGAAATGGAAAAGAAAATACAGGCACTCACGCCAGAGCAGATCAACAATGCCATGAAAAAATACATTGATGTGGATAAACTGGTGATCGTCAAGGCAGGCGATTTTGAAAAAGTGGTGGAACCTTGATCAGTCTTCAGTCTTATAGTCCACAGTCTTCAGCCAGGCAGTGGGCATGGATGAATAAAGAGGCCGGGGCGGCAGTAGTCGCTCCGGCCTCTTTTTTGTTTCCCGCAGTTATGCGGGATTTCGCTTTGCTCAATTTTATGTAAAATATGAAAGGCCGTCGAGAGGATATCCGACGGCCTTTTCTCATACTTGTGCCGAGAGTGTCCGGACAACAGAAAAATAAACTGACCATAAATTTATAAGGTATTCATAAAAATTATTGACAATAATTTGGTTTTTAATATATATATATATATACTTGTATATATTTTACTGCCTTAAACTATAAAAACTGTTTTCATGAAACGCAAAATCATTTTAATACTCCTTTTCTTTACTGTAATTTTACATGCTCAATTTACCGGGCCGGACGGGAACAATTATTCTAATACTTGCAATCATAATGGATTCGGAACAATAGTCTCTGCTCAGGTTTGGTTTAACACTCCGACTACTGATTGTCACTCCAACGATTGGATTATTGAATTTATAGATGTTGATGGAAATATTCTTATTATGACCGATGAAGATTGGGCAGAAAGCAGCCCAGATTCTGATGGTTATTACGACTTTGGCAATGACCTCTGGAATTGTTGCAGTTATGGTTCAATAAACAATGGTGACACATGTCCCTGCACTTGGGAGTATGATCCAGAAACATCGTTTCTTTTGATTATATGCCCAGATTGTTAATTTTAATAAACAAAAAAACATGAAAAAGATTTCATTATTAAGCTGCTTATTATTCCTTATTTTTTTTTCTTGTTCAAGCGTTGACGATATTCCTGCGCAAGAAGAAAAAATAAAAATAGAAGGTACAGGCCATGACCTTTTGATGGGTATGGGTGACAGGAGTTTCAAGAAAGATTTTATTGCCTATAATCCTTATGGAAAAGAGATGCCGGAAGGAAGATCTTATTTGATTTTTAACCACCTTAAAAAAGCATCGGGGGCGTACAAAGAAAAAGATAAACATTATCCTGAGATCAAACAGGAAATCAATGCTTTGAACACGAGCGAGGAAAGAAAATTTCATTCCGTAGCCATTCAAAGTATTGCCTTGCGTTATTTAAGATACTATTTCTTAAAAGAAGATTCACCTGTTGCAATTCAAGAGACGATCTATCTTTTGGATTTATTGGTCGAGCATCAAGCCATAGATTTGGATGTATTGGTGGATGCATTCCTTAAAGTAGAAGAGGTTATAAGCGAAGAGGATAGAAGTAGGTATTACGATCACATTGTAGTAGTATATAATCAAAGCAAGGCTTCAGTAAATGAAAATGCCTTGAAACTTAAAGAACTATACGAAAATTCTGAAGGCCAACTGAAAATGGAGGCGCTATTAAGTGGAAAATTGCTGGAACAGAAATCCAGAAGCATCGCCTATGCAGAAGAAAAAATGAACCTTCAGAGTAGGCAGTAACCTTCTTTCCAAAGCAAATTTTCACTATAAAATATGAAAGGCCGTCGAGAGGATATCCGACGGCCTTTTTCAAACCTGTGCCAGGGGTGTTCCCTGCCACGGGTTTCTTTTTTTTGAAGGGCAACAAATATAAGGAATAAAGTGCTGGGATGCAAGTTTTTATTTCGGGCACAAGGGTTTTCATAAAACCCTACTTCTAAAAAAAATGCCCATCCCCTTTCAGCCAACTACTTTTTCTTTTGGTAAAATGACCTGAAAGGTTGTTCCTTCAACCGATGTTTCTGTTATATTGATTTCGCCCCCTAATTTGTCCACTATTTTTTTGCATATGGACAGCCCCATGCCCGACCCGCTGTATTCCCCACGGCTGTGCAACCTTTTGAACATTTCAAATACCTCATCTTTATGTTTTTCAGGTATGCCTATGCCATTGTCTTCAACTGTAAGCACATGGGAACCTTGGCCGTCCATATACCCCACTTTCACTTTTGGGCTTTCGCTCTTGTTATATTTCAGTCCGTTTTCAATTAAATTTTTATACAAAAAAAACAAAAGGGATTGGTGCGAATTAATAACGGGCAATTCCGCATAATCTACTTCTGCTTTTTTTTCTTTTATTTTCAAGCTCAAATGGTCAATAACGTCATCCAATAAGAGGTTCAGGTCAACTGGCTTTTGTTTTGGCTGCTCTCGGCCAATGCGCGTAAATTCCCGTATATCCTCCACCAAAGCATTCAACTGGGCAGAAGCATTTTTAATAAAAGTCAAATATTCTTTGAGGTCATTGTTTTCGGTATTCTTTATTTTGCGGAGGCATAGGCCCGAAAAGCTGATGATGACGCGGATGGGTTCTTTTAAATCATGCGACACAATGTGGTTAAACCGTTCCAGCTCAATGTTTGCACCGGTCAGTTCGGCGGTGCGGCTCGCCACCTCTTTTTCCAATTGTAGATTATAGCGTTTTTTCTGTTGGTTGTTTTTATAAAGGAAAAAAGCAAGGGCCAGCACAAATAATGAAAATATTATAGCCGCTATATTTATGGCAGTTTTCCGCCAGAGCAAAGCCCCGTTTTTTGCTTGCTGCAATATAAGCAATTGATTTTCATTTTCTTTTTGCTGCAATAAATATTTGATTTCTGCCGCCGCAATTAATTGCCCTTTTTCCAGGTCGAACAAGCTGCTCAATGCTTCTTCTTTTAATTTTTGAAATTTATATGCTCCTTCATAATCGCCTTCTATCGAATGGCATGTTTCCAGTACATTATAACATTCAGGCAATATGTTCAGAGAGTTGGAGGCCTTGCCGATTTCCAGTGCTTCCTGCGCATGGGATTGCGCAAGGCCGTGGCGCCCTATTTGGCCATATGCTTTTGCCAATGCTATATGAGAAGATATAACCATTGTTTTACTATTTAATTCCTTTGCCACTGACAGACCATATTCTGCAATTCGGGTTACTTTTCCATAGTCTTCCATGGCAATATAATGGCTCACCAAACCTTCGACGGCCATTCCGACCAAATAGTTATCTCCCTGTTTTTGGGCATGTTCAAATGCATTGTTGTAATAATAAAGAGAAGAGTCCGGCATATGTTGTTTTTCAAAAATATCGCCCATCATGCGGCTCGCTATGATAAGGTCAAAAGTATCTGTTGCAGAATACAATGCTGCCCGGGCAAGTTCTTCCGATTTATTGACATTGCCCATTTTTAAATATACCTCGCACATGCTGCCCAGAACAGTCGAGCGGCTTTCGGGCGAATGCGCATCGGCAATTGCAAGCCCTTTAAAATAATATTCCAATGCTTTATTATATTCTCCCAAATTAAAATATACATAGCCTAAATTATTCAACGCAAATACTTCATTGGTAAAAAGGTTGCCCGGTATTTTTTCTTTATTTTTTTGTTGTAATTTAATAATGTCCAAATACTTTTCATACATCTCCACGGCTTTTGTATATTCTCCTTTGTCGTCAAAAGACACGCCCATGTTCATGGTAATGAGTAGCTGTTTTTCAAGGTCGTTCGATTTTTCTGCGAGCCGCAATGCTTCTGCGCCATATAATATGCAGCGGTCGGCATTGCTGCTGACAGATTCATCACAGATGGCAAACAAAACGTCAAGGCGTTGGGCGTCACCTTCTATATTGTCCAACAATATTAACAGGCTGTCTATAACAGGGTCAGGGGTACGGGCAAAACCATCTTCCAACATGCTATCGGGAAACGATATTTGCTGGGAATTGACCGTAAAAGAAAAGAATAGCAATAGAGCTGTCGCCGCTATTTTTGCAAATGGGATATTATCTAATTTAACTATTTTGTAGTGCATAATGAGTTACCTTTTACAATCGGCTTTGGTAAAGGTATCTCAAGCGTTTATGAAAATTGGTCGAAAGCAATATGTTGGGGAAAAAGGTAGGTTAATATACGGGGAAAGATTAAATTACGGTAATGGGCTTGGACAATAATAATGCCATTTGGAATTGTTTTTTAGAGAAGCGATTGTTTTTTTACGAAAGTGACGATAGATAAATTATAGCAGGTTTTGAGTGCTAGTATGCAAGTAAATTGTTTTTAACATGGCCGGACGATAGGGTTGGGGGTTTGCCCCTCAATGCCGTAAAATTTATTGGCAAATTGAAGCGGGCGCATGGTCAATAAAAAATCCAGCTTGAAATTCATGGAATAACTTTCCCTAACTCTCCCGGCCACCAAAAATAATTTTAAATTAAAGCGGTATTTTTCATTATAAAAAATATCCCTGAACCGGCCGCTCATAAAATCAGTCAAACAGGTGTGGAATTTTTCCCGGATATCTTTTTTATTTAAACCGCCCATATGTTGCACATTTTTAAGTTCTGCAATGAACACATGAAAAGAACCATCTTCGCACCGCAATACAATCAGGCAATCCGGCGATTTTGGTGTGTCAGGGCTTTTTACTGTAGCATTGTAGAAGTCATCTATTTTGATAACAATATAATCCTCCTCTGAAATGGAAGGGTCAAATTCAACACAAATATTATTTTCGCAACAATCAGAAAAAATATATGGAGCGAGCAGCTCATTCTTTTGGAGTTCTTTTATAAACATTGCCTTCTTCGTTTAGTACGTGATAGGTTTGGAGACGTTCGTTATATAGTTTTTCAGCAACGCCAGAAAAATTATGGTCTTCTATTCCTTCCGCAGTAGCTTTCATATCCTCTTTTACAATGCTCCCTTTATCCGTCATTTCCATGTGATATACCTTTACCTTTTCCGGCCCGATTTCTTTTTTAAGGAGCATATTGCTTAATTTGTTGAACATATAATTACTGTGCGAAGTCAATATTACTTTCACATGATGCTTGGTCAACTCTGCAAATATTTCCATTAATTGGACTTGAACTTTGGGGTGGAGGTGGGCTTCGGGTTCTTCGATGATTAATAGGGAAGGGGAAAATGAGACACTACCTCCTAATATGTTTTTTAAATATAAAACAATTGGTGCTAATTCCGAGACCATAGAAGCTCCCTGTGAAATATGAATTTCTTTTTCTGCACCAAACGGCTGATAATATATTTTTTTGTTTTGCTGATTCAAAGAAATAGTTCCATGCAAGAACTTATTTTCAATTTTTTTTCCCAACAAATTAATACCTTTATGCCCATTTCCATTTCCCTTCATTAAAGTTAAGTAATAGTCAGAAACAGATAGAGGAAGAGAAGGCAGTCCAATTGTAGTTGAACCACCGATCTGTGACAGCCTTGCCATTATTTCCCCCATGCCACTCAATGCAAGATAAAGGCCGGAACGCGAGGCTGGCAATGAAAATATTTCCCCCACCTGATTAGTTGTGTCACTAAAATAATATTGTGCCACATCGGCAACCAGGTTTTCATCTTTGTCCAGATTAATTCCAGCCTTGTTCAACTCAATTTGGGAGAGAGTAAAATCACTATCGCTATAGCCCTTTGATAAGGATATTGAATAATGGGTCAAATCAATTTTAATTTCGATTGCTAAGTTCTGGTCTATTGCGTTGATAGGGTTTACAGAATCGTATGTTATATCGAGATTTTCGTTAAAATTTTTTAATAAAATATTTTCCCAAAATGATCTGATTTTTTCAATGTTCGATTTTTTTTGATGATCAGTGTCTTTTATCCCTGATTTATCTTTATTGCTATAAAATGCTTTTATCAAGCAATACAAAACATTCACCGCAAAACTCTTCCCCACATTATTCTCCCCATACAACAAATGCAAGTCCTTCTCCAGGTCGAACTCAAAGTGATGGATGGGGCCGAGGTTCTTGATTTCTATTTTCATAAAAACTAATTTTTTGATAATCAGTGCAAAACGCAACAAAGCCGTTTCCGGCAAAGTTCGGCAATTTTTGCACAAAAAATCTGTGGAAAACTTTCCTGCCCACACAACCTCCCCACCTCCTCAATTTGTTTTAACTTCGCAAAACCCAGTCAAAGAGAAAACACCTTAAAATTTGCCCCCGAATATTCGGGGCAGCCCATTCATCATTCATCATTCACCTTTTACCATTTACCATTAAAAAATGCCAAACTACTGCCACCTCCATTGCCACACTCAATACTCCCTCCTCGACGGCGCCGCCAACATCGCCAAGATGATGGACAAAGCTGTTGCCGACGGGCAAAAAGGCGTTGCCCTCACCGACCACGGCAATATGTACGGTGCCTTCCAATTTGTGAACGAGGCCAACAAGCGGGGCCTCAAACCCATGGTCGGCTGCGAATTTTATGTGGTGCAGGACCGGCACAAAAAGAAATTCCTGCGAGCCAATAATGAAAAGGACAAGCGCTACCACCAGCTCATGTTGGCCAAAAACAAAACGGGTTACGAGAACCTTTCAAAGCTCTGCTCGCTCGGGTTCATCGAGGGGCTTTACGGCAAATTCCCGCGCATTGACAAAGAGCTGATCGAAAAATACCACGAGGGCATCATCGCCACTTCTTGCTGCATCGGTGCCGAAATACCGCAGACCATTTTGACGGGAAATGTCGAAAAGGCGGAAGAACTGCTCAAGTGGTGGCTCAATATTTTTGGCGAAGATTATTACATCGAACTGCAGCGCCACCGGGGCCTCGAAAAAATAGACGACACCGGCATGAGCCAAGAAGACGTGAACCAAATTTTGCTCGGCTTCGCCAAAAAATACAAGGTCAAGGTCATCTGTACCAACGACAGCCATTATGTGGAAGAGGAAGATTATATGCCGCACGACATCCTGCTCTGCATCAACACGGGCAGCCTGCTGGAAGACAAGGAGCGCTTCAAATTCCCATCCAGCGATTTCTATTTCAAGACGCAAGACCAGATGAACAAACTCTTCCACGACGTGCCCCAATCAGTGGACACGACGATGGAAATTTTTGATAAAATAGAGCCGCTGAGCTTGGCCCGCGACGTGCTTTTGCCTGCCTACCCGATGCCCAAAGAATTTGCGACGCAGGACGAATACCTCCGCCACCTCACATATATCGGGGCGAAAAAAAGGTACGGAACGATCACCCCCGCCATCAAGGAACGGTTGGATTTTGAGCTGGACGTCATCCGAAAATCGGGCTATCCAGGCTACTTCCTCATCGTGCAGGACTTTACCACCGCTGCCCGGCAGATGGACGTTTCCGTTGGCCCTGGGCGGGGTTCGGCGGCGGGTTCGGCCGTGGCCTATTGCGTGGGCATCACCAACGTTGACCCGATCAAGTACGACCTGCTTTTTGAGCGCTTCCTGAACCCCGAACGGGTGAGCATGCCCGATATTGATATTGATTTCGATGACCGCGGGCGCGACAAAGTGATTGATTATGTGATCGAAAAATATGGCCGAAACCAAGTTGCGCAGATCATCACTTACGGTACGATGGCGGCCAAGTCCTCCCTCCGCGACGTGGGCCGGGTGATGGACGTGCCGCTGCCGGAAGTTGACCGGGTGGCCAAGTCGTTTCCCCACCAATTGGGGGCTTCGCTTGCCCAGGTTTTGGCCGACGGCGGGGTGCATCCAAAGCTGAAAGCAAAATTAAATTCCGAAGACATTGAGCGGGCCCGGCAGTTCCGTGATTTAGCCGAAGGCGATGATAAAATCGGGCATATGATACGCACCGCAAAGAAGCTGGAAGGCTCGGTGCGCAACACGGGCATCCATGCCTGCGGCGTCATCATCACGCCCGACGACATCACAAAATTTGTCCCCGTTTCGGTAGCAAAGGACAGCCAAATGTTGGTCAGCCAATTCGACAACAACGTGGCCGAAGATGCCGGGCTGTTGAAAATGGACTTCCTCGGACTGAAAACCTTGACCATTATAAAGGATGCCGTCCGCATTGTGAAAGAAGTCCACGGCGTGGATATTGTGCCCGACGAAATCCCGCTCGACGATGCAAAAACTTACGAGCTTTTCCAGAAGGGGGCGACCGTCGGCGTGTTCCAGTACGAGAGCGACGGGATGCAGAAATACATGAAGGAACTCAAGCCGACCGAGTTTGAAGACCTTATTGCGATGAACGCTTTGTACCGTCCTGGGCCGCTGGCCTACATCCCAAATTTCATCAACCGGAAACACGGGCGGGAGAAAATCACTTACGACCTGCCGGCCATGGAGGAGTACCTCAAGGACACTTACGGCATTTCGGTTTACCAAGAGCAGATCATGTTGCTGTCGCAAAAACTGGCCAATTTCACCAAAGGCGAGGCCGATGTTTTGCGCAAAGCGATGGGCAAAAAGAAAAAAGCGGTGCTCGACAAGATGTTCCCAAAATTCATCGAGGGCTGCGAAAAAAACGGCCACCCTCGCGACATCTGCGAAAAGGTCTGGAAGGACTGGGAGGCCTTTGCCAGCTATGCTTTCAACAAATCGCACTCCACCTGCTATGCCTATATCGCCTTCCATACGGCCTACCTGAAAGCCAATTACCCGGCCTGTTTCATGGCCTCCGTGCTCTCGAACAACATGAGCAACATCAGCGATGTGACCAAGTTTTTGCGCGAATGCAAACGCATGGGGCTGGAGGTACTCGGCCCAGACATCAACGAGTCGGTTTCCGATTTTACGGTCAATGAAAAAGGGCAGATCCGCTTTGGCCTCTCTGCCCTCAAAGGGGTGGGCGAAGGCCCGGTCGCAGAAATTTTGGAGGAACGGAAAAAGGGGAAATTCACGGATATTTTTGATCTGGTGAAACGCCTCAACTCAAAAGCCGCCAATAAAAAAGTGATGGAAAGCCTCGCTTACGGCGGCGGCTTCGATTGCTTTACCGACCTGCACCGCAGGCAATATTTTACTCCGCCGAACGGCGGAAAATACAACACTTTCATCGAACAGCTCCTCCGCTACGGCTCCGACTATCAGGCGCAGGCGGCGAGCGCGGCCACGTCCCTTTTCGGCGATATCAGCGCTTTCAATATCGAAGACCCCAAACCGCCTGCCTCCGAACCCTGGCCGCTCATCAAAATGCTGGAAAAGGAGAAGGAGGTCACGGGCGTTTACGTCACCGGCCACCCCCTCGACGAGTACCGGATGGAGGTCGAAAATTTCACCACCTGCTCCCTCGAAGACCTCGAAACAAAAAAAGGCCAACCGGTCAAACTTGCCGGCATCGTCACCGTGGCCAACCACCGCATCAGCAAGAAGGGCACGGGCTGGGGGCTGTTCACTATCCAAGACTTTAACTCCTCCCTCGAATTCCCGCTGTTCAGCGATGATTACATGAAATTCAAGGGCTTCTTTGAGCAGGGAAACTGTGTTTTTATCACGGGCTTCTATGAGCAGCGGTGGGGCAGGGAAGGTGAGTACCAACTGAAAGTAAAAGAGGTGACCTTGCTGGAAAACGTGGGGCAGAAAGTGGCGAGTTCGATCACTTTAAAATTGCCGGTGGAACACCTGACGCAGGAAATGATAGATAAACTGGACGGCCTTTTCAAACAGCACAAAGGCAAGCACCGGCTGCACATTACTTTGCTGGATTATACCAATAGGACGAGCATGCCTTTTGTTTCGACATCAAAAAAAGTGGCGGTGGACAATGATTTTGTGAAGGAACTGGACGGGATGGGAGTGGAGTATGTGGTGGGGTAGTATTTTTTGGGTGAAATAAATTTAAATTATTCAGTCATGACAGTACCACGAACTTTGCATGAAACAGCCATGGAGTATGCCGACTGGGCAACGATATCAAAAGCTAAAGGCAAGCCTGAAAATGCTGCTCGATTTTATAGGATAGCTTTTGAATGTGAAAAAGAAGCTGCCGATAAAATGCCATTGAACGGAGAAGACCACCCCTTGCCCCGTTTTATCATGTTGCGCAGTACTGCTGCATTGGCTTATAAAGCAGACTTATACGATGAAGCAAGGCAAATCATTTCTTCGACATTAAATGAAAACCCTCCCACGTTTATCATAAACGAACTCAACGATATTGCCAATCTTATAAAAGCAGCGCATCCTAAAAATAATAAAACAAAGCCCATCCATTTTAAAGGCCGCTTAAAATTGATCAATAGACCTTATTCGGATTTGTGTGCGCCAGCACACAAACCGTCCAAATTCATTGTTTTTGAAAAGGCTTCATGCAAAAAAATTTAGAATAAATTCTAATGTTATAGAAAATGAAATCACGGTGGAGGACACAAAAGAACTCCAGTCTTATAATATACTTGTCCCCGAAAATTTATTGGATGATATATTGAAAAAATGTAAAAAGACGGAAGTAGATGTGGAGGCGACCTGTTCTGCGGACGGGGGTTTTGTTTTAAAGGATATTAGGAAAGCAGCGTAAAAAATAAACGGGTATATACTGTACCACGGGGCAATTAAATAGTGAAGGACAAAAAAAAGGGCTGCCGGAAATTCCGGCAGCCCTTTTCATTTCAAAAACAAAAAAGGTTATTGGTTCGCTGATTCGCTCACCAATTTCACTTTGGCGCCAGTTTCATTGACGGCTTTGCTCTCATTAGACGCCTTGCTTGAGGAGGAGTGGCAAGATTTTTTTGCCCCCTTTGCGCAGCAGGCCTTTTCTTTGCCTTTATCGCAGCAAGCCTTCTCTGCAGAAGCAGAAGAGACCTTGGTGGCAGATGCTTTTTTAGTGCATGTGGATGCTTTTTTAGAACAAGCAGCTTTTTTGCCGCTTGGCGAAACGTTCACAAATTTGCCGGACTTGGTGCAATATTCGACATCCGTGAAGCTCACCTTTCCGGTCACTGGGCAAACAGACTTGCGGGTGTAGGACACCTCGCCGTCATTGGATACTTGCTTGACGATGCTGGCATCGGCAGAAGCGGCCTTGTCCATTGCTTTGGTACAAACTTTTGCTGAAGATGCTTTTTTTGCGCAGCAAGCCTTGTTCTGGGCAGTGGCCGTAAAGGCGAAGAAGCCCATGAATGCAAATAAGAAAAATAAGTTTTTCATGTAATTTTTTTTTGACTGATGATAAATGTTAAAAAAAGAAGTGAATTTTTCAATAAGCTCACTTAAAGACGATGCCAAAATTAGGGGATTGATGTAGCTTGGTCAAAAGTAGCTTCCGCTTTATTGGTTTTTTAACTTTTCCCAAACCCATCTGTAAAGCGCATTTAAAGGTGTGTTGACAATGAAAAGCAGAAATCCCTACCTTTGGATTTGTAATAAAAGCGAGGCTTCTTGAAAAAAAAATTGTATCTGCTCAAGATGCGTGTGTGTCGGCAGCACATGTGTACGCCGTCCTGACAAAAGATGCTTGCGCATTTACTTGCACACACGTAAACGGCGGTGACCGGGACAGCGTAAACGCCTGCTACCAAAACCCAAAAGCCCAAAATATCGGGACAAGTAAAAAACTCAATTGATTAACATGAAAAAACTAATACCAGCCATCTGCATTTCCATGCTCTTGTTCACTCATTGCAAAGTAGTGAAATATACCCCCGACAAATTGCCCACTACCCAGATCGTATTTGGAGATGGCGGCGGCTTTGCCGGCATCGAGACCTCTTATACGCTGCTCCAAAACGGGCAACTATTCAAGCAGGTCGGTACAGAGGGCAAGTATGAAGAACTCCGCCCGATCAAATCCAAAGAGGCCAAAGAGTTTTTCAAAAAAGTGGCTTCCCTCCAACTCTATAAAATGGATATCGAAAAACCGGGCAACCTCTACTACTTCATCCGCGAGGCCAATGATGCCATTGACAGCCGGGTAACCTGGGGCGCAGGGGACTACCTTCCCCCCAAAGCACTTATCTCGACCTACAAAGACCTCAAAGCACTTGCCCAATCGCAGGAAGTGATAAGAGAGATCGCAAAAACCGCTGCCACAAAAAAGGCAAAAGAGAAAAAAAAGGAGGAGAAAAAAACAGACTGGTAGTTCTCAGTCTTCAGTCCGTCAGTCCGTCAGTCCGCAGTCTGATTGGAGGCAAGGGTTATTTTAGATAAATAATGTACCGTTCGTATCATTTTAACCCAAGTTGAATATGTAGTCCCCAACAAATAAAAATGGGAATTGCAAATTTTATGTGTTTCAACTGGAAAAAATTCCAGTTTCTACTTTTTGCCCCACAATTCCAAAAATGTTGGGGACTACATATTCAACTTGGGTTAATAAGTCAAGGCAAATGACCGAACCTAGCATTCGGCTCCATGCCCTTCCAA
>DROJ01000548.1 GCA_011321935.1 Bacteroidota bacterium
ACGGAGACGGGGCTGTGAGAAAGTGTTTTTTCCTAATTGCTTTGGTATAGAAACGGATCAGACTGTGGACTGTGGACTGGCGGACTGCAGGGGGGAATAAATTCCCCCTCTTTTGGAAGGGCACGGAGACGGGGGTGTGAGAAAGTATTTTTCCCAACGCTTTGGTATAGAAACGGATCAGACTGAGGACTGTGGACTGGCAGACTGTGGACTAAAGTGAGAAAGTATTTTTCCCAACGCTTTGGTATAGAAACGGATCAGACTGAAGACTGTGGACTGGCGGACTGCAGAGGGGAATAAATTCCCCCTCTCTCGGAAGGGCACGGAGACGGGGCTGTGAGAAAGTGTTTTTTACTAATTGCTTTGGTATAGAAACGGATCAGACTGAAGACTGTGGACTGGCAGACTGCAGACTATATTAACTTCCGTATTCCCGCGGCCACGTCGTTGAGTGCGCGGTCTTGGTCGGGCCATTGCGTTACTGGTTTCGCCCCGGCGGGCAGTGCCTGCAATTTGCCGAAAGGCAAGTCCTGCCATTGGCAAGGTTTGAGGATGATGGGCACGACGGTGGCCGAACCTTCGGCGTGGCGCTGCATGGCCGTTTTGAGTTCGGTGTCCCAGATGTAGTCGGAGGCGATGAAGTCGGGGCTGACGAGCAGCAGGATGATGTCGGCGCTGCGGAGGCGGGCTTTGATAGTGGCGTCCCATTCTTCGCCTGGCATTATTTCCTCGTCGCTCCAATCGCTGATCTTGTCGCTGCGGCGCAAGGGGGAGAGGTGGACTCGGAGGCGCTGTTGCAGTGCTTTGTCCTCGTGGGCATAGGAGAAGAAGACGGATTTTTTGTCGGGAACGGAACTGGCGGGGCTTTCATTTACCGTTTCGCTTGCTGCCGCCATGCCTTCTTTTTTTTTCGTAAAATCAATACCGTCGAGCATGGACAGCATGGCGTAGTTGATTTTGTTCAGCCCCATGCTGTGGTCAGCATTGTTTATCAAGCCCATCCTGTTTTTTTGGGAGAGGGAGGAGAGCTGTGCCTGCAAGAGGATGGCCTCTTGGCTGAAAGGGGCGAGGGCTTCGAGGGCTTCGGCGGTGCGGCCTTTGGCGATGAGGGACTGGATTTGTTTTTTCATGTTTTGGGTTTTCCGTTGCTTGCTTAGATTATGCCGCTACCATTGTATTTGCCTCGTTCCAGACCTCGCCCGTGTAATCAACCAGTTCTTTCAGTGCGGCCACGGAGAGGGTATCGGGCAGTTTGTTAAGGGTTTCCATCAATATTCCTTTGAAAGAAATGGAAGGATTGTCCGATTGGATTTCCTTTGCCCATACGCCGATTTTACATTTGTAGGCCAGTACTTCGTACTTGTCCAATTGAGCCAGTATCCTTTCCCTTGCCGCCGGGCTCAGGTCTTCGGGACGGAAATTTTTGCGGAGTTCCTCCCTTGCCTTTTTGCTTTCTTCAATGGCGGCTTCCATTTCGGCCCGCGTTATTGTCTTTTTCATTTTTTTGTTTTTTTAGTTTTGCCCGCCAATAGTTCAGGTCGTCCAGGTGATGGTCAATCAATTCCCAATATCCTTTCGAACCAAAAATACCGGTAAATTCTTCCTGGTACCGGTGAAGTAGTTCGATTATCCTGAACCCGTTGGCGATTTTGTTTTCAATGTCTTTGTTGCTCATAGCAGTTTTCCGGTTGTTTGATTTTCAATAAAGATAATGTTTTTGGGCAAAACATTTTGAGCCTTCTATGCCCTCAAACGGCCACTGCTTTTTCCACCTTGCTCCATACTTCGCCCGTGTAATCTATCAGTTCTTTCAGTGCCGCCACGGAGAGGGTATCGGGCAGTTTTTTAAGGGTTTCCACCAATATTCCTTTGAAAGAAATGGAAGGCTTGTCCGATTGGATTTCCTTTGCCCATACGCCGATTTTGCATTTATAGGCCAGTACCTCGCATTTTTCCAGTTCGGCCAACAAGCCGTTGATCTGTTCTGTGGTCAGGTCATCCGGGATAGGGGTCTGCCGCAGCTCAGTCGCCGCTTTTGTTGCCATTTCCATTAACGCTTCCAGTTCTGCCGGACTTAGTTTCTTTTTTTTCATCTTGCCGTTTTTTAAGTTGCCGTTTGTAATAAATCAAGTCGTCCAACAAGCGGTCTGTTTCTTCCTGAAACCGCTTTTTGCCATGACTGATTATCAGTTCTGTCCTGTAAAGGTTGAGCAAAGCCAATGCTTTGTAGGTGTTTGTCAATTTGTTTCGGATGTCTTTGTCGCTCATAGTCGTTTTTCGGTTGTTTGATTTTCAGTAAAGATAATGTTTTTGGGTGAAACATTTTGAGCCTTTTTTCCCCTAATAAAAGCGGCTTTCCCTGCAAAGGTACTGGCCGCTTTTATTTTTCAATATGTTTGCGTTTTACAAAAAATTCACTTGTTACTTCATCCAAACCTTGCTTCCCCTCTCCACCCCAACGAACGGCTGTTTTTGTCATCTTGAAAAGACCTGTTCACGTGAAAAGTGAAGCCATGCACGGCCGCACTTTTTACGTGAACAGGTCTTTTCAAGATGACAAGGAAGCCGTTCGTTGGGGAAAGAGAGGGGATGAATATCAAAGAAATCAACATCCTCCTCGAAATGCTCCGACACTACTTCCGCCTCGGTTACGACCTCGGCATCAAGTACAAGCATTTTACCGAAAGGCTAAATGAAATAGGCCGCATGTGCGGCGGGTGGCTCAAATCCCTTAAATAGTCCCTTTCGTAGCGCCGAACTCCAGTTCGGAAGCATCGCTCTTTGCCGAACTGGAGTTCGGCGCTACTTCCTCCCATTTAAAAAAAAAAATCGACCGGCTTCGCCGGAAAGAAAAAAAGGGTAATGCCTTCGGCAGCCCTGCGGGCAAGGGTAAAAGTGCTAAAGGGTAAGCTACCGGGCAAGACGGAAACCAATTCTGTCGTTCCTAATGTCTTGGTTGACCCTGTAGCGGAAGGCGCAACGGCAGTACCTAACGTCCCTGATCCAAGAGCCGCCACGAACCACGCGGCGGCGGCCTTTTTCCCCACCTTCAACCCAGGCCCTTCCATCATCAGGAGCGCCCTTGTAATCCCCGTGCCAAACATCTTCGCACCACTCCCACACATTGCCGCTCATGTCGTACAGGCCGAGTTCATTGGCAGCTTTCTGGCTGACGGGATGGGTTCGGCAATTGTTTATTAAGATTTTACCCAAATCCCAATCACCGTAAAGTTTTTTGTCCCCCGAATTTTTCCAGTACCAAGCCACTTTTTCAACATCATTGCTGCCAGCGTATTCATAGCCCTTGCTTTTAGTGCCGCCCCTTGCGGCAAACTCCCATTCGGCCTCGCTCGGCAGACGGTAGCGTTCGCCCGTTTTGGCGTTCAGTTTTTTTAGAAATTCCTGCACATCGTCCCACGAAACAGATTCCACGGGGCAGTCATCGCAGCCTTTGAAACCCAATTCTGGCGGGTCGCTGCCCATCACCTTGCGCCATTGCGCCTGTGTGACGGGGTATTGGCAGAGGTGGAAACCTTTGACGGTGACTGGGTGTAAGGGGCGGCAATCCTTCCATTTCTTCCACAAATCTCCATGCTCGTCGCCCATCTGGAAAGTGCCGCCTTTTATGGGTACCATCAGGTCGTGGAAGGGGTCGGCGGCACGGCGGCGGGCGGCTTCTTCGGCTTTGCGTTTTTTGCGTTCTTTTTCTTTTTGGAGGCGTTCCTTTTTTTCTTGTTCGGTTTTGCGTTTTTGTTCTTCGGCCTGTTTCTTTTTCAGTTCGGTGACGGCGAGTTCATCTTTAATGGCTTGGTTATATTCAGTCACTACATTGGCGATGGCATCGGCGGCTTCGCCAAAACCTCCCGTTTGCCCGATGGGTTTACCGCCGTCCATGATGACCTGCAGCTCGCTTATTTCGGAGTATTTCCAGAGGCATTTTTTCAGGATAACGGGCAGCACCTTTGCCGTTCCCTGTTTTTCTTTGTTCAATATTTTGGGCAGTTCCACATCGTTCACATAATCGGAGTTGAGGAAATCAGCGCTCACCAACAGCACAAAGATGGTGGCCTTGTGGAGTTCGTCTTTGAGCCGCTTGTCCCAGCGCTCGCCGGGTTTTATTTCTCCATCGTAAAAGATGGTACACATTTTACGCCGCTGCAAAAACTGGAGGTGGGTACTCAACTCGGTCAGCGCTGCCTTGTCCCTGCGGGCATAGGCGATGAAGATGTGGGGAATGCGGTCGGTCATTGTTTTTTATAAAAATGGGTTTTGGTAAGGCGTTATAACGCTTGTTTTGAACGGAGCAAATGTAGGGAAATATTTTTTTGGAAACAGAATGGAAAACCCGTCTCCCTGCCCTTCCTAAAGAGGGGGAATTAATTCCCCCTCTTTAGGAAGGGCAGGGAGACGGGTTAAAAGGAAAGTATATTACTCCAACTGTTTTGGAATGCAACTAACCAGACTCCTGCCTGCCGGCAGGCAGGGAAGACTGCGGCCCCGAAGTTAATTCGGGATTTCCACTTCGTTCCAAACTGAAAGACTGCCGACTGAAAACTCACACCTCCTTAAAAACATCCTCCGCCTTGATCTTGAACCCCTCCACCACAGGTTCAGCGCTGCAAAGTTTAGAGCCACTGCAGGTGTAGAAATCTTCCAGCGAGCGGTACACATCCACGTTTTTAAATTCGGGAAATATCAGCCAGACCACTTTCACGCCTGCATTGAAATTTCAGTCCACAGTCCTATCTGTCCGCAGTCTTCAGTCTTAGTGGATTCCTGCTCTAATTTTTTGAATAAAAACTCCAGTGATAGAATAGGACTCCACTAAGACTGTGGACTGATGGACTGATGGACTGCGGACTGAAGACTGCCGACTGATCACCCCCCGTTCACCACGGCCAGTTTCCCGTCCCTGCTTGCAGCCATGCGGGTGATGTTCGAGATGCCGATTGTTTTCAGGTCGGCCATTTCTTCCCAGTCCTTGTCCTGCAGGGGGTGGAATTTATAGAGGCGGCTGCCCTTGCCCATCAGGATAGTGCCGTCGGCGAGGATGACAAAGTCCTCTGCGCCGGGCAGGGTCTTGATGATTTCTTTCACTTGGAAAGTGCTTTTGTTCATCGCTTTTATCACCCAATTGCTGTCGGTGATTTTATGCACAAAGACGAGGCGGCCGTTTGGCGACGACTGGAAACAGCGGCCCACGTTGGGCGCCAATTGGCGGGAAGACTCGTCGCGGGTATCGGCGATGGTGAGGTAGTTGGTAGCCGCCACATTGAAGATGGCGAGGGTAAAGCGGTCGAGCCAATGATAGTAGCCGGCGCCCCGCAGGTAGCGGAAAACAGGCCGGCCCTTGTCGCCCCGGTCGAGGGGGTATTGCCAAATGCGCTGTGAGCGCTGCTCGTCCATTTCCACGCGGACGACCGAGAAGTAGAGGTTGCCCGGAACGGTCTTGGGCGAGTACTCCGACTCCGGCGTTTTGGTCATGCGGAGCTTTGTTTTTTTCTCCAGGTCGAGCAGGTAGATGTCGGTCTGGCTGTCCGATGGCTTTTGCACGGTGAGCAGCAGTTCGGTATTGCTGAGGAAAGAAGGTTGATTGTTATAGCCCGTGGGATTGAAGCCCGTCAATAGCTTTGGGTTTTTGAACAGCAGCAGGGTATCCACTTTTTCAATGTCCAAAAGGTAAACATTGCTGACGGGCAGGTCTTGGGCAAAAGCAGCCAAAGCAAAAATGGCGGCAACAAGGGTCAATATTGTCTTTTTATTCATGCTGGTAAGTTTTGTAAAAGAAGTTACAAAGTAATAGATTTTATGGGGAAGTATAAAAATTAGGGCGAGCAGTTCTCAAATTTGCCTTTCTTCGCCTCCCGGCTACATGCTGGGTTTCGCTTTGCTCAATTTTCATTTTCAAAAAAACAAGCAGCCATGCAAATCAAAAAGACCCTCCTTTTTTTATCGTTTTCCATACTTGCCTCCGGCCTTTTTTCCCAAGTTGAAATCAGTTTGGAAAATTTTGCCTCCGGTTTCGACAAGCCGCTCGACATTGCCCACGCGGGCGACGGGCGCCTCTTCATCGTCGAGCAGGACGGCGCCATCTGGATATTGGATGCCGAGGGCAACAAACTGCCCACCCCTTTCCTCGACATTGACAGCAGGGTCGGTTCGTCGCAAAACGAGCAGGGCCTGCTCGGCCTCGCCTTCCACCCCGATTATGCCGACAACGGCTTCTTTTATGTCAATTACACCAACAACAGCGGCGACACCCGCATCTCCCGTTTTTCGGTTTCGCCCGATGACCCGAACACCGCAGACCCCAACAGCGAGGAGATATTGTTGGAAGTTGACCAGCCCTTCGGCAACCACAACGGCGGCTGCGTAAAATTTGGCCCCGACGGCTATCTCTACTTCGCCCTCGGCGACGGCGGCTCGGGCGGCGACCCTTTCGGCAACGGCCAAAAACGCACCACTTTTTTGGCAAAAATGCTCCGCATTGACGTGGACAACGGCCTCCCCTACTCCATCCCGCCCGACAACCCCTTTGCCGACGACGACTTTACCCTCGACGAAATATGGGCCATCGGACTCCGCAATGCCTGGCGTTTCAGCTTCGACCGGGCGACAGGCGACCTGTGGATGGGCGACGTGGGACAAAACGCCTGGGAAGAGATAGACTTCCAACCTGCCTCCAGCAACGGCGGCGAAAACTACGGCTGGAACTGTTACGAAGGCAACCACGCTTTCAACACAAGCGGCTGCGCCGACATGAGCGAAATGACCTTCCCCGTTTTTGAATTTGCCAATTCCTTCTCGCTCGGCTGCTCCGTCACGGGCGGCTTTGTGTACCGCGGCTGCGAGTTCAAAGGGCTGTACGGGCATTATCTTTTTGCCGATTATTGTTCGGGGCGTTTTTGGAGCATTTTGCCCGACGGGCAAGGCGGATGGGAAGGGGTCGAAATCGCCAATTTTACCGATTTTAATTTTGCCGCCTTCGGCGAAAATGCGGCGGGGGAGCTATTTGCCGCAGGCCACGGCAACGGCATCATTTACAAAATCACCTCCCCCTCGCCCATGCTCGGAAAAACCGACGAAAGCTGCGAAACCCAAAACGACGGGGCTATTTCTTTCGCCATTCCGACCGACCAACTGACGGCAGCAACTTGGAGCGACGGCAGCACCGAACTGCAAAGGACGAACCTCCCGCCGGGCAATTATTCCGTAGAGGTCAGCACCAGCAACGGCTGCACATTTAGCGAAGCGGTAGAAATAATGGAAGGCGAGCCGCTCCCCGACCAACCGACCATTGCCATCGAAAACGACAGCGTTCTGGTCAGCTCCGCAAATGCCGTTTCGTACCAATGGTACCTGAACGGAGCGGCCATCGAAGGGGCAATCACAGCGAGCTATGTACCGACCGAAACGGGCGACTATTCTTTGGTGGTCGGCAATGCGGCGGGCTGCGAATCGGCTTCGGCAAGCATCAATTTCGTGGTCACTTCCACCTTTTCGAGCATCGGTTTTGCGCAAGCGCAAATAAGCCCCAACCCCTTCGGCAGCTTTGTTTCGTTAAATCTGAAAACCCTGCAAAAAATGGATTTTGAAGTGCTGCTTTACGACCTCGGCGGCAAAGTATATTTATCGGAAAAAGATACCGTAAACGGTGTTTTTGAAAAAAAATACGGACTGCAAGACCTCCCTCCGGGCGTTTATTTTTTTATGATAAAAAATGAGCGCGGGACATGGGGCAAGCAAGTGGTGAAGCGGTGATTTTGACCTTTGGTAGCACAGCGTTCACGCTGTCCCGGAAAACGACGTTTACGTCGCTGCCATGTGCCAAATCTTATGCACAGACGTAAACGTCTGCGACCGGGACAGCGTAAACGCTGTGCTACCGAGTACCTCACTGCCCCTTTTTTCATTTTCCAAAAATGAGTAGCTTTGGAAAAACTATCGAATATGATGCAGTCGCAAAAAATGCCCTTCCATCCCGATTATCACAAATACCCCTCATCAGACGGAGAGCCAATGGCTCTCAGCACTTTGCATTTCAAGTGGATAGTGAATATCAAGAACAACCTTGAGTCACTCACCAAAGGAAAAAATATTTTTGTGGCGGGAGACCTCCTGTGGTACCCCGTCCGGGGCAGCGTAAAGACCTGCAAGGCACCTGACGTGATGGTGGCCATCGGGCGGCCCAAGGGCAACCGCCTTTCCTACCTCCAATGGCACGAGGGCAACGTGGCGCCGCAAGTGGTCTTTGAGATTTATTCAAAGAGCAACCGGCGGCGCATGAACAAAGAAAACCTGCTGGAATTTTACGAAAAATACGGCGTGGAAGAGTTCTATTCCTATGACCCCGTCAAGGATGAATTTACGGTTCACCAGCGGCAGGGCAACAGGTTGACCCCGCTGGAAGGCCTGCAAAAATGGGTCAGCCCGCTGCTCAAAATCCAGTTTGAGTTCAGCGAAAAAATACTGCGGATATACCATCCCGACGGCCGCCCCTTCATCAATTTTGAGGAACTGGAAAGAAAGAACAAGTACCTCGCCATGGAATACGAAGAACTGAAGGAACTCCGCCTGCAAGAACACAAGCACTTGGTCGAAGTAGAGAAAAGGGCCGGCCTTGTGAAAAAAGAACTGGAAGAGGAACGGCAAAAAGCGGAGGCCGCTGAACAAAAGGCCAAAAGCGAAAAACTAAAAGCAGAGGCCGCCGAACAAAAGGCCAAAAGCGAAAAGCAAAAAGCAGAGGCCGCCGAAAAACGATTGGAAATACTTGCCAATAAATTGAAAGGCCTGGGCATTGACCCCAGTTCAGTTTAAACATATTCTCAAAAAAACAGGCCACGCTACATGCCCTTCCGAAAGAGGGGGAATTTATTCCCCCTCTACTAAAAGCAGAGGCCGCCGAAAAACGATTGGAAATACTTGCCAATAAATTGAAAGGCCTGGGCATTGACCCCGATGCAGTTTAAAACTATCGCAGTGATTAGTTGATTAGTGAGCAGTGATTAGTGATTAGTAAGCTAAAGCATTGTCCACAGGATTCCTTTGGTTGACTAATCACTAATCACTAATCACTGCTCACTAATCACTAATCACTAATCACTGCTCACCCCAACTGCTTCAAAATATAGTCCCACAACTTTTCAAACGGGACAATTTCCAGTTCCTCGATCCTTCCCCGGTAAAATAAAGGCTTGCCCACCATGCGCTCGTAATACTTGTCCGTGCCCGACATGTTCCTGATTTTATAGTTCGCTTTGGCAAGCTGTTGCAGCAGGCGGATGAAGTTTATCATCCTCGATTGGTCTTCTTTTTTCAGTTGTTTGGTGGCGTATTTTTTCAGGCGGTCCACCCGCTCGGTGGCCATTTGGTAATTCCCTTTTTCCAATAAAAACAAGAACTGCGCAATGACCAGGTGGATGGTATAGACCCGCAAATGTTTGGGGTAGATGACCGGGTCGTTCAGGAAGCGTTTTGGCCGGAAAGTACGGCTGGCCTGCGCCCGCAGCACGGCGATTTTGTCCGTTTGGGTTTCCATGAAATAATGGAGGTAGGTCTCATAAATCTTCCACTTTTCCCTCGTCTGGTAATTCAGTTTTTTGAATTTGGAATTCGAAATGGCCCGGTTGAAAATGGCCATCGCATTGATATAATTATCGGTATGCAAGGCCAGCAAAAGGTAGTATTCCAAAAACCCGAACCACAGCTTGCTGCCTGCCGGAAAAGTCTGCAAGCTGCGCTCCACATTGGTACGCCCGTTCCTGAAATCGCGGAGGTGCAGGTAGGCCGTCATCTTTTTGAGGTGGAAAGTGGCCAGCTTGTCCTCTTGGTAATAGTTGGGGTGGTCTTCGATATATTTTTCGGCCTGCTGGCAAACGGTGAGCATGGCCTCGTAGTCCCGCTGCATTTCATAGCGATAGACCCAAACGAGGTACATGTTGTAATTGACCACGGGCGACTCGTTGGTCTCCGAAAGGCTGACCAGTTCATCGCAATAACCAGACATTCGCTCTATCATGCCCTCCAGTTCGGAAGCAGGTTTGCGGTACTCGATCAGCACCTTTTGGAACAGCTCTTCCGAGTGCATTTCGGCATCCAGTACTTTGGTGTATTCCTGCAGGAAATCGTTGTAAACGGCGTACTCTTTTTCCTTTCCCTCCTCCGCTGCATATTGCCGCAAGATACGGCAGCAGTTCACAATGACATCGGCAAAGCGGAACTTCAGGGCCGTCGTCAAAATGGACTTGGCCATGTCCTGTGCCGTCAGGTGGGCATCGTTGGAGATGAGGATTTTCACCAGCGTCCAGTCCTTGTTCACCGAAAAATAGGCGCGCTCATAGCCAGAAGCGCTCGGCAGGTTCACGTCAATGAAAAACAGGGTGTTCATCAAGCGTTTGCGGAAGCGGGATTTGAGTTGGCGGTACTTGTCGTGGGTGGGGCTGCAGCCGTACAACAAGGTGGCCGCGTCGCGGTCGTTCTTGAACTTGCCGCCGCTCAGGGCTTCGTAAAATTCATTGAACTTGCTGGCAGTGCTTTCCAATGCGGCATTGTCGAACAGTTCGATTTTCCGTACCTTTTTTTTGGTTACGATCTTTGAAATCTCGATCAGGTTTTTCATGTCCTTACCTAATATTTAGGAACGTGGGCGAAATAAGCATGTAATTTATACGAGGCTATTTTTGTTTCTGACGAGGCGGAAAAAAGGCGCATAGTGGTGCTACGCAACTGTTTTTCCAACAAAGTCAGAAGCAAAAAGAGGCCGCAGAAATTGCATGCTTATTTCGCCCACGTTCCTTTAGTGTTTATCCAAAATTGCCCAAAAGCAGTGCCTGCCCATTGGAAAAAATTGAAAAAAACATCTAGATTAATGCAGGCAAAACATGGCTGTCCGTATTTTTCGGCAGGAGGCCGAAAGCAACAAATAGCTGGCTTTGCCAACTTAATTCAGATGGTCAATTGAACATAAATAGCCTGGGAAAATAGAAAGGGGGGATATTACTTTCCTCGGAACATTGCGTTTTGAATATTTGCAGCGATGCAAAGACTATTCCTTTTTGGTGAATTTGGCTGTCACAGATTCCATTTTTCCGAAAAAGAAGGGGATGCAACGAATTGATGGAACCAACGTGTTTCGCCGCGAATACGCGAATGAAAACAAGCAAAAATTCCATTAAAATTCGCGCATTCGCGGCGAAACAAATCAATCCCACCCATTTGTGGCATACCAAAAAAGGAAGGGCATGGAAAAATAACCATGCCCTAAAAAAACTCACCCTGCAAGCAGGATGAGAAAAAAAAAGTATTTTTTGCAGCCGCTGGCTGCGGCATTGTTTTTTGTCCTGCCTTCGGCAAAATTAGCAAAACCGAACAGATTATAGGCCATCCGTTTTTCTCCTCAAATTTTTGGATTAGATCACTTTCTTGTTACCTTTGCCCCCTCACGTCCAAAGTTTCTCACTGTTTTTATCCAATCTACATTTTCCGCATAGACCCTCCTCACAAAAAGGAATACTGAAATATATTTTTCGCTGAAAACGGCATCCGTGCTACCGTTTTTGCATTTTACTTTTTAAAAAAAAATTAAACTATGAACAAGCAATTCTCTCAGCTTTTCCATGCAGCATTGCAGCACTTCCTTTATGGGGCCTTTGTGGCTTTCAGTATTTCGGCCTACGGCCAAACGCCCTGCACCAACCTCCTCGCCAACCCCGGTTTTGAAACCGGACTGAACGGATGGAGTACCACGGGGGACGTGAGCATTACCACCGATGCCAACACAGGCAGCCAAGCCGCCGAAATCTGTGGCCCTCCCGGCAGCGTCGGGCAGGTTGCCCTGGCCACGCCGGGCAAAACTTATACTGCTTCGGTTTGGGGGAAATACACCGGCAGCCCAGATTTTTTCACCTCTCAACTGCGCTTCCTCAACAGCAGCTTCGTGCCGCTTCCCGGTGCGCCGACTGGCTTTGGATTTAACTCCAACACCGGGTACGTCAACCAATCTTACAGCGCCACCGCCCCTGCCGGCGCAGCCTATGTCCACCTGATTGTTTACAAAGAAAACAACGGCTGTGTGCTGGTGGACGACTTTGAAATTTGCGAAGCTGCACCTGCCCTGCCCGGCCTCAGCATCATCAACATCGCCTGCCCGACAGGGTTCCCGCAGCCCGGGCAGCCGCTCAGCTTCGACATAAGCGTACAGAACAATGGAACGGCCGCCTCCCCTCCGACCGATTTGTACATCAACCGCCAGAAGTCCTGCGCCCAATGCCCGTCCTTCAACCAGGTGGGTGTTTTCACCATCCCGTCCATCCCGGCGGGCGGGGGCAATACTTTCAGCGCAAGTGTCAACCTGCCAAACGACCTCGCACTCCCCGGCACTTACTGCAGCCCCGGTGGGCCAACGAGCGTCACCTGCGTTTCCTACTTCGACTATTTTGTTTCTTTTGAACAAAACCAGTTCCCGGCACCGGCGGGCAGTTTTGAATTTTATTGTAAAAAATATACGACCGATTTGGAGCTCCAAATCATCCCCGATGGCCCGACTTATGGAGCGGACGGCTTGGTCAGTTTTATTTTCCGGGCAAAAAACAATGGGGCGGCGGATGCCTACAACGTGACCGTCCATTCCTTCGACGGAATCGTTTTGCCAAATGCCGACCCGACGGGCATCGTCACCTCCGGCGCCAGTTTCAATGTCACCACGACCGACCTGCAATGGGACATCCCGCTCATCCCGGCCAACTCCAGCACCGATATTTTGGTGACTTATGATTTGCTCGGGACAGGCCAGTTCAGCACCCTGCCCAATGCCTATCCGCTCAGCGCAGGCATCGGCAGCGGCCACCTGCAAAATGACCCGGATGCCGCCAACAACAGCGCTGCTTTTAATTTTACGAAAGAAGGCCAAACGGGCAATGGCATTGACCTCGAACTCAGTTTGGCGCAGCCAAATGGCAGCCCTGCCCAATGGACAAATTATGAGGTAACGGCCACCCTCCAAAACACAGGCGGGCAAACGGCCACGGGCGTGGAGGTCAGCTTCGCAAAACCAGCGGGCGTGGTCTATACCGGGGGAAATGAGTTTACCGCTTCACAGGGTACTTTCAACCCGAACGGTGACGAAATATGGACAGTGGGGAGCATCCCCGCCGGAGGCTCGGCGACCATGACGGTGAGCTATTTCCTTTTGGCAAATACTGCCCCCGATGCCTATGCCCAAGTGAGTGCCGCCAATGAAACGGACAGCGACTCCACGCCCGGCAATGGTACTCCACCTTCGGTAAACGAGGACGATGAGGCGAGTACTTTTGGTGGTGGGCCGATGCTCCCGGATTTGCAGGTACTCAATGTCCTTCCCATCACGGGAACGGTCATGCCGGGGGACAACCTGACTGGCCAGTTTAGTCTGTTTTATGCCGGCCCCTTTGCCACCGTCAATTTCAAATACGCCACCTATCTTTCGGACGACCCGGTGCTGTCTCCAGATGACCATTTCATCAACAATCAGTTGTATCAAGTGACAAGTTTCCCTTCTGGAACAGCGACTCCTTTTCAGGTCAACTTCACCATGCCGACGGGTCTGCCCTCCGGGCAAATCTATTTCCTCGCCGTGGTTGACCCAACTGATGAACTGGCCGAATCGGATGAGAACAACAACACCGGTTTCAATTCATTTATCCTCGACAATGGCGGCACAACGCTCCCCGACCTCACCATTTCCAACCTTGAGATACCCGCCCCCACCGTGGAGGCCGGGCAAATACTGAATTATAATTTTGACCTGAACAATATCGGCAACGCTGCCGCAAATGGGAATTTCAACGTAAAGGCTTGGATTTCAACGGATAACGCATTGAGCAATGACGACATCCAAGATGGCATCGTACCGACGGGCAACTTTGCGGCGGGCTTCTCCGTGCAGGCCGTGCCGGGCGCTTCGACCATTCCGGGCAACCTTGCGGCGGGAACTTATTACCTCATTTTGAAAGCCGACGCAGACGAACAGGTTTCCGAGAGCAGCGAGGGAAACAACATCGTGTCGGCCACTTTCACGGTGACCAATGGCACCACGCCGCCGGGCGATTGCAAAGCTGATTTTGCCTCCGGCAACTTGATTTGCGCCAGCGAAAACACGCCCGGCGAACTGTCGGTAGTCCATATCGAAAACGGCAACCTTTTCCAAACAGATGTTGATGCCGACGGGCTGGTGCTCTCCAATCAGGCACTTGGCCCTGTGCCGCCGGATGTTTTATTTTATACCAACATCAATAATGAATTGGTGAAAAAGGTCGGCAATAACGTGGTGTGGACAAAGCCCATTCCGGCCTCTGTTTTGAACGGATATGCCTTTGTTTCGACGGCAGGTGAATTTAACGGCGGCTTCGTCCTTTTTGCCTATAAAAACCAGATTGGCGGAACTGTGGATTCCCTCTTTGCCATCCGCACGGATGCCAACCTGAACCCGATGTTTGCCAAGTACATCGCACCGGGCGCAGAAATTTCAAGCTCCGGGGCAAATTCAGCACTTCAAATAGACAACAACCGGATGGCAGTAATGGTCAGGACGGGGAGCGCCCCTTCCATTCAGGTGACGATGTATGTCATTGATGACCTACTTGAGGTAAAGTCCGAATCGCTCATTATTAGTTCGGCCTTTAGTGGCGGGGCCACCATCAAACCATCCCCCTGTGGTGGCTTTGAATTGAACTCGAATTATGGATTGTATTTCTGCATCCACGGTTCTTGCTCCGTGGCCTCTGTCAGCCGAGGTGATTTTGTGAACGATGCCTTCCTTGTTTCCAACGATTTCACGGCATCTGAAGTGTCAACTATGGGGCAAGGGCAGCGGAGCAAATCTTGGTTTACCGGCAATGTTTCTGGCATTTCCTATACTGCCTCCCTTTCACAGGATTTGCCCATTCCGGCCAACCCAGTCAACAACCATATCACCGTCATCAAATTACAGGGAGGCACTTTCTTTTGGCAAAAAGACATCTACGTGCCGGATGCCTCAAAGGTGGTGGCCATTGAAGAAATAGGCGGCGAACTGGTTTTTATCCAGTCCGACAACGGCACTCTCAGCCTGCTCAATGCCACCTGTCTCGAAAACGTGCCACCTCCCGGCGATGGGGTTGACCTCGAACTCTCGATGACGGCAAGTAACTCATCCCCAGCCATTTACAGCTTCGTGGAAGTCACCTTGACGGTGAACAATACGGGGACTGACCCGGCCACGGGCATCGTCGTGGATTTCCCCCGGCCAGCCGGAACGGTCTATACCGGCGGCAATGAATGGTCGGCCACACAGGGCAGTTTCAACCCTTTCGGAAATGAGCAATGGACGGTCGGCAACATCCCGGCAGGTGGCTCGGCGAGCATCACAGTGAGCTATTTCCTCCTTTCGGGAAATGCGCTGACGGCATATGCCCAAGTGCTGTCGGCCAATGAAACGGACAGCGACTCGACCCCTGGCAACGGCACTCCGCCCACTCCCAACGAGGACGACGAAGCCGCCCTCACGCTGAACGCATTTGCCGCAGGCGGAGGTGTTGCTTTGCAGGCGAGAGAGTTGATTGGCCGCCCCGTCCAACTGGTGGCGGTGAACCCGAACCCTGTTTACCATGGAACAATCAGCGTGGTCATTGACAGCAGGGAGGCAGGCAGCTATGAACTCGAATGCTACGACCTCTTCGGGAGGCTGGCTTTTTTACAAAAAATAAATCTGGAAGATGGGCGGAACGAAGTGCCGCTCGATGTGTCGCGTTTGGAAAGCGGGACTTATTACCTGAACATGCCGGGAGAAAACTGCCGGGGGATGCCGATGCGGTTTGCGGTGGCAAGGTGGTAGCCCGGATTTCCAAATCCGGACTGTGTGCCGCACGCAACGTCGGCAGGGCTTTGAACCCTGCCGACGTTTTTGTTTTTATCACCTAAAAACAAAATGTTTGCAGGTGTGGGCGATAATTTTATATGTGTTTAAATTCTTATTTTTGCTTATGTGTTTGCGCTTATACCGCGAAGGCATGACGGGATGCCGGGCAAATGCTATTGTTCCCTTTCACCAAAAAAAGAAAAAAAGAAAACGGGAACCTGAAATAATGTGCTGAAAAATAAAAAGTCGGCTTTCTGTTTCGACGGATAAATAAAGATGCTTAGTGAAAGCTAAAAAACAACTTACTCCACATTAAAATTCAACTTGCTGGTTTTCAGCACTTTTAAATTTATCATTTTAAATTTTAAATTTCACTAAATGGGTATCACTAAATTAAAATGGATATAAAACAATTAAAACATGAATTACAAAATCTCATTTCGGGAAAGAGCGGCGCAAGCTATGATGCACTTATCCAAGCAGTCGCCAGTCACCTTAGAAGCGGCAAGAGAACAAGTCCAATGGCTGAAGAAAAACACCAAAACAAAGCACAAGAAACAGAGGAATTGATTGGTTTTGCGAAAGCTAACAACCT
>DROJ01000549.1 GCA_011321935.1 Bacteroidota bacterium
GACGGTGCGCAAAAGACACTGGTTATGAGGGCTTTATATCATACCGATGGCAGGTGGGAGCAATTTTGGACCTTCATTGACAATTTTGGATTTTCTCTAAATTGACTACATCACGCGGCGGTCACACCCATCTGTCTTTCTAACAATAAACTGATGTATAGTAGTATGTGGTTGGCTAATTACGATTTGTACCATTAGATTGGTGTTTTGTGAAATAAAAAAGCCCTGCCAACTTGAGTCGGCAGGGTTGGTGCTTTGGTAGCACAGCCTTTAGGCTGTCCCGGCCGCAGGCCTTCAGGCCTGCACATGAACACGGGGAATGATAACGACGTAAACGTCGTTGGCCGGGACAGCCTGAAGGCTATGCTACCAAGGCGGGGTGCAAGCAAACAACCTTTTATTTCTTCATCATCTGCACTGCGGCCAAATGCTCGTTTCCACAAAGCTGCACCACGTACATGCCCGGTGGAAGTGCCGCCACGTCAACGCTCTTGAGCTGCTGCCCGGCCTGCACATCAACGGGGGTATAGCTGACCTCTTGGCCTTTTACGTCCATGATCCTGATGCGGAAATTTCCTGAAAGGAGGCTGCTGATTTCGAGGTTGAGCCGGTCGCCGACAGGGTTGGGAAGTACTTTCAGGCTGGCAATTTTTTCGTCGGCGGCAGAGGTGCTGCTGGTCTGCGACTCTGTTAATGCCAGGGTCGAACTGGCAACGCCATCACCGGCAGTGTTGCCGTTATTGTTGGAGGCCAGGCTGGCGGCATATACGGTCACGTTTCCGGTGCCGGCGGCGGGTGCAGTCCACTCTAGTTCGAAGGTGCCGTTGGGGGACGGGGCGCTGTGTTCTGCATAGCTGCGGTTGCTGAGTTCTACGGTGTGCAGGGCGCCGCTGAGAGGCTCCCAAGCACCGGCCTGCGCATCGTTGCCGTCGAGGGTGACGGCCTGAAAACCGTACCTCGCCGGGGTGCCGTTGCCGGGGGTGTTAACAATCTTGACGGTGTAGGTTTTTCCCGGTTGGTAAGCGGTCACGGCATCCGTTCCGTCGAGTAATTGAATGGAAAGAGAGGGGCTGAAAGCACCAGCGGTATGGCAACCATTGTTGCCGCAAGTACCTACTGAACCAGTGCTGCCGGGGGCGCCAGTTACTTGTAAGGCTTGAGGGCTGATACCCGGGCCGCCGGAGCGGCTTTGCAGGGTAATAAAAAGGACCATGAGGCCAATGAATTTGTAGATGTTTTTGAATTTCATAAAAATAAATTTTGTGAGTGGTGATTTAGAAAGCTTTACAACAAGCCCAAAAATAACCAGTGTGTCCAATAAAATAAATTGCTGTTTTTTTCAAAATTATAAAGCTGCGGGAGTATTGGTTTTTTTTTATCAAGGCTCTGTCTGCGTTATTACAAATAGGAAAAACAGGGAAAGCCAAAGGGGGGGATTAATAAACGCCCGAAACTTTGAATACCCGCCCCGTTATATTTCAAAAACGATTGGCTCGTTCACCAGTTCATACCTTAAATTGAGTACCGAGGCATTGATAAAAGTAGTGCCGTCCTTCTCCACCATGCCGTATGCCTCGTGGATGTGACCCGCAATGTGGTACTTGGGTTTAACCTTTTTTATCCTTCGGAGCAGGTCTTCGCAACCGGCCAGGCTACCGTTTCTGGTGCGGTCGAGGATGCCGTGCGCAGGGCCGTGCGTAATGAGGATGTCGGTGTCGTCGGGGATGAGTTTCCAGTGCTTGTCAATCTCCCTACCTCGCCTCCTGTTGAATGCCCAATCGTAAAACCAGGGCTGCACTGGCGAGCCCCATATTTTTATCCCTTCTATTTCGGTGCCTTCATCATTTAGGTAAATAATGTTGTCGGGGATGAGGTTGCGGACATAGGCGTCGGTCATCCTTTCAAAAAAATAATCGTGGTTGCCGGCGATGAAAATTTTATATTTAAAATCGAGGCTGGCAAACCAGTCGAGGAAGGAAAGGACTTCGGCCTCGGTGCCCCTGCCCGATACATCGCCCGCATGGATGAGCAGGTCACCTATCGGTAAATGGAGCTGGAGGTGTTTGCTATGGGTATCGGAGATGGCTACTATTTTCATGTTTGAAGTATTGGGCAAAGGTATGGTTTCGAAGTGACTGCAAGTATAAATGGCATTTTGAGGCCACCCACAAAGATGTTACCTCGGTGGAAGTCTTGCCTGCAAAATGTATTTGACCAAAACGCAAACTAAGCGTTCATTGCTTTGAATAATTGAGGGGCGTTGGCGTACCTTAGCGCACCGGATTTTAGAGCTATAAAAAACAAAAATTTTACTTAAAAAAAGCAAAGAAAAAAACATGAGCAAGACTTCCTTTTACGACCAGTTCACCGACCGGCATATCGGCCCCAGCCACGAAGAAACCCAGCAGATGCTGAAAACCATCGGCGTCTCTTCCCTCGACCAGCTCATTGACGAAACAGTGCCCGACTCCATCCGGATGGAGGGCGAACTGAAGCTGCCCGAAGCGCAGACCGAGTTTGAATATTTGCGGGAGCTAAAAGAAATAGCCTCGATGAACAAGGTCTATAAATCGTACATCGGCCTCGGTTATTATGGCACCATCACGCCGTCGGTCATTCTCCGAAATATATTCCACAACCCTGGATGGTACACGCAATACACGCCTTACCAGGCGGAGATTTCGCAAGGCCGCTTGGAAGCGCTGCTCAATTTCCAGACGATGGTGAGCGACCTCACGGGCTTCCCCATTGCCAATGCTTCTTTGCTCGACGAAGGCACTGCTGCGGCGGAGGCGATGGCCCTGTTTTACGGCGTAAAAAACAAGCGGGCAAAAGGCGACCCGGCCAATGTCTTTTTTGTGGACGAAAAAGTGTTCGAGCATACCATTGACATTTTGCGGACGCGGGCGCAGCCAATAGGGGTAGAGGTAGTGGTCGGTGATTGGCAGGCGTATGAATTTACCGAAAAAACATTTGGCGTACTGCTGCAATACCCCGCCAAAGATGGCAGTGTCAACGACTACCGGGCATTTGCCGAAAAGGCAAAAGCGAGCGGTGCTTATGTGACCGTGGCCGCCGATATTTTAGCGCTTGCGCTGTTGAAGCCACCTGCCGAATGGGGCGCCGATTGCGCGGTCGGCAACACGCAGCGCTTTGGTGTGCCGATGGGTTTTGGTGGCCCACATGCCGCCTATTTTGCGACCAGCGAAAAATACAAACGGGTCATTCCCGGAAGGATAATCGGGGTGTCGGTTGACACGCAGGGCAAGCCTGCCCTGCGCATGGCATTGCAGACGAGGGAGCAGCATATCCGCCGCGAAAAGGCGACGAGCAATATCTGCACGGCGCAGGCGCTGTTGGCCATCATGGCCGGCATGTACGCAGTGTGGCATGGCCCAAAAGGCATCAAGGCGATTGCTGACCGGGTGCATGGCTTTGCGCAGGTTTTACATAAAAATTTGGAGGCACTTGGCTTCGAAGTGGTGCATCAAAACTACTTTGATACGCTCTGCATCAAGCTCGATGAATATGGAATTGACAACGTTCACCATTTGGCGAACAGCCTGCAGTTGAATTTTTATTATGCCGATGGCTGCGTCGAAATCGCTTTGGATGAAACTACGACGGAGGAAGATGTTGACCTCATTATCAGTATTTTCAATCAAATAAACGATGCGGAGCACAGCGTGGGCTTTGCGCAGGTGGAGGGCTATAATATCCCTGCGGAGCTGCTGCGGGAGACGCCTTATTTGACCCACGAAGTTTTTAACAGTTATTACACCGAAACGAAAATGATGCGCTACATCAAGCGCCTCGAAAACAAAGACCTCTCGCTGACGCATTCGATGATCTCGCTCGGCAGTTGTACCATGAAACTGAACGCGGCGACGGAACTCATGCCCGTCAGTTGGCCGGAGTTCTCGAACATGCACCCCTTTGCGCCGGAAGAGCAAACGGCGGGCTACCAAGAAATTTTTAAAGAACTGGAAAAATACCTCGCTGAAATCACGGGTTTCACGGCTTGCTCGCTGCAGCCCAATTCTGGGGCGCAGGGCGAGTACACTGGCCTGATGACCATCCGCGCCTATCACAGCAACAGGGGGGAAGGACACCGGAACGTTGCCCTCATCCCTTCTTCTGCCCACGGCACAAACCCCGCGAGCGCAGCGATGGCAGGCATGAAAATAGTGGTGGTGGCCTGCGACGAAAAAGGGAACGTGGACGTGGAGGATATGCGCAAAAAAGCAGCCGAGCACCAAGACAAACTCGCTGCGCTGATAGTCACCTACCCCTCTACGCACGGCGTTTTTGAAACGGCGATCAAGGAAATCTGCGACATTACCCACGAGCACGGAGGTCTCGTTTATATGGACGGCGCCAACATGAACGCACAGGTCGGGCTGACGAGTCCCGGCCTCATCGGTGCGGACGTGTGCCACCTCAATTTGCACAAAACATTTGCGATACCGCACGGTGGTGGCGGCCCAGGAGTCGGCCCGATCTGCGTGAACGACAAGCTGGCTTCTTACTTGCCCGGCCATGTGATGGCCAATACGGGCGGTAACCTCGGCATCCATGCGGTGTCTTCGGCGCCCTGGGGCAGTGCGAGCATTTTGCTGATTTCTTATGCCTATATCCGCCTGCTGGGGAGGAAGGGGCTGAAAGAAGCGACCCGCTATGCCATCTTGAATGCCAACTATATGAAGGCGAGATTGGAGAATGTTTTTCCTATTTTGTACTCAGGGGAGAAAGGCCGTGCTGCGCACGAAATGATCGTTGACCTGCGTCCCTTCAAAGCTTTTTGCGGCGTGGAGGATGTTGCCAAGCGGCTCATTGATTATGGCTTCCATTCGCCGACCATGAGTTTCCCCGTGGCCGGTACTTTGATGATCGAACCAACTGAAAGCGAAAGCAAGGACGAACTCGATCGCTTCTGCGATGCAATGCTCGAAATCAGAAAAGAAATTGACGAGGTGGCCTCTGGAATTTATAGCGCCGAGGAGAGCGCCCTGCACCATGCGCCGCATACTGTCGAGTTGGTCACTGCCAATGATTGGCAGCATAAATACAGCCGCGAAAAAGCGGCCTACCCGCTTCCTTATCTGAGGCAGGGCTTCAAGTTTTGGTCGGCCACTGGGCGGATTGATAATGCGTATGGAGACCGGCATTTGGTGTGTACTTGCCCGCCGATGGAGGCGTATGCGGAGGGGGCGGTTTAGGGGCACTGTCAATTCATTCTATTGGCGGATGTTCTTTTGTCAATAGAGTAAGGCGTCTGATGTTCATCAATTCCAGACGGTTGGTTTTCAGTCGAATAATCGTAGCTCTTCCGGTAGGCGTTTTTCCAATCATTTCCAAAAAATCATCACTCCATGAAAAGTGGTTCGCCCATGAGTCCAGTCGGGGATTAAAAAGCGGAACAACTAAATTGGTAATCGGGTCGAGAGCAGTGATTGCAGTATATTTATGATGATTGCAGCCCCAACAAGTGTAAGCTAAATTGTCGAGCAAATAAGTACCACCCTATATCAATGGAATAATGTGTTCAATCACAAAAGCACCGGGGCTGTATTTTTGGAAGCATTTACAATACTCACAGCGTCCATTGGCCCGTGCTTTTATTTCTCGGCGTTTTTCGATTGGGATGTATTCTCTATTCGGCATAAATGGCAGGAGGAGGTTTGATGCCCAAACGTTTCATTACTTCATCAACGGAAGTCTCCCAAAGAGTGGCCAGTTCGATCATATATTTTAAGCGTTCAACGCCGAGGTTTTCCATCATTGGCAATATATCGGACAGCTCTTGATACTCTGTTTCGGTAAGGGAGTGGTTGACTGATTTGGGAAGTAGTTTAGAATATCTTGATTGGATTTTTTCAGGTAGCCCCCGGTTTATTTTTTTGATCAGTTCGGTTTCTTTTTTGGAAAGGCTGGGTACTTTTTTGCGGGCAATCAAAATGCTTAATTGCTTCATAAACCGCTCTAAATCAGACACCTCTGATTTGGCAAACCCTTTCAATACTTCTTGAAAGTCTATTTTTACATTCGAGCTGACTTGAAGTGATGGCATAAATTAAATTTTTACAAAACTAAATTTTATTTTTTGAAAAATCAAAAGTGTAAAATTCAGACAGCATATAATGAGGCATTTGGTGTGTACTTGCCCGCCGATGGAGGCGTATGCGGAGGGGGTGGAAATGTAGAATGCAGAATGCAGAATGCAGAATGCAGAATGCAGAATGAAAAATGCAGAATGCAGAATGCAGAATTACGTCCTGCTCAAAAATTTGAAAGTCAAAATTTCAGGTAGGACGTCATTCTGCATTCTGCATTCTGCATTTTTCATTCTGCATTTTTCATTTTTCATTCTGCATTCTGCATTCTGCATTCTGCATTTTTTAAATTACCTGCTCCCATATTCCCGCCCATTTTCCAGTTCCCACAATTTCCTTTTCAGCCGCTCAACAGATTTTTTCTTTTTTATTCCGCTTTTCCCGTTTTCCAAAACAATCCTTGCGGCCCGGTTGCTGCCGTAACATTCTTCGTTCAAGTTTTCGGCCATGCGCAGGTCAGAACCTTCGATGCTGATGCCCGCGAAAATGCCCCGACTTTTGGAGTAGGACAAAATTTCGGCTTCAAAATCAAGGTCGGTATTGGCAGAGGCTTGGCGGCCTACCGGGCCGGCGGCCACCGTTGCGTCGCCGCCCAAAGTGAAAGTCCCTTTGCCCTTTGTCAATCGGCGCAAAGTACTCGCATTTTTGAAAACGAGGAACAGGTCGAGCGAGCTGTAGCCGATCTGGAAACCAATACTGCCGCCCGTGATCTGCACAAAAACGGGGTCGCTCCAATTACCGCTTTCGGTGCGCACCATGGCAATGCCTTTCCCATATTTTCCGCCGACCACAAAGCCGCCTTTTTTCAGTTTTGGGATAATGACGATGGCTTCTGCCTTGCCGAGCAAAGAAGGGGGGACGCTATTTTCGCCGATGTTTTTTAGATCGGTCAGTACCTCAACCGACTCGTCGAGCTTGTCGTTATAATCTTTTTGTGAAAAGGAAACGCTTGTTGCGAAAAGGAGGAAAAAGAAGAACCCAAAAGTGTTTTTCATTGGTGGATTTTTTTTAAAATTATTTGCTGAGGAGAAAGGTTTCTTTGGGCGGGGATAACGCTTGTTTTTATTCGGTTGTTTTCCCGGCAGTATTTCCAAATTGTTAAAAGTGCCCGGAGCATCAAATAAGCACAAATATTGAGCAGCCATAAACCTTCACTTTTTATAAATGAAAATTCACGCATTTAATTTTGAAAATCCGGTGACCCGTTATTACCTTTGGCGTCACAAATCTGCATATCAATTATATATAATCTGCAATGCCCCAAGTCCACTCCGCTCAAAGAATCAGCATCTACATTTTTAATTTTTTTCAAAACAAGTAGGCAGTTTATTAATTTTGAGACAACGTTGGCACACCATATAGTAAGGTCTATATCCTAACCACCTTGACCTGCTATTCTAATTTCAGCCAATTCATTTCTGATCGTTTCGGTACCAAAAAAACAAATAAAACACACTGACATAGAATACACCAATTGCCTATCGGCAATGGTGTTCGCATATGTTTAAAAAATTGAACAAACTCTTATTGTAAATTAGACTTTATTCTAAAATTTTTTGCATGAAGCCTTTTCAAAAGCAATGAATTTGGACGGTTTGTGTGCTGGCGCGCACAAATCCGAATAAGGTCTATTAACTTTGAACAACATGAAAAACCCATTACTTTGGCTCATTGGAGCGCTGTTCTTTTTGCTGATGCTGTTCGCCAGTTTTTTTTCCAGCAAAAACTGCAATTGCACAGGGGCCGCCGCAGCCGCTGTTCCGGCGGTCGTTGCACCAATAAAAGACCGTCCTGAAAAGACGATATCCATTGCAGACACAGAAATGGATTTCAAGGCAGGCACCGACGACAACCTCTTGTTCCCGCTCAATTCCTGCGAGTATATCCAGCCCCTTTCCGAGCCTCTGACCAAAGTGTTCCAAGATGCCGTAACACACCTTAATAGTAATGCCAACCGGATGCTCGTGCTCACCGGCCTATACCGGGGCAACGAAACAAACGAGTGCGGCAATAGCCAAGACCTCGGTTATGGACGTGCCGAAAAAGTGAAAAGCATGCTCGTTGGAATGGGCGCACCTGCGGCCCAAATCAGGACGCAGTCGCTAGCCAATGACGTGACCCTTTACGACGACAACAGTGTATTGGGCGGCGTTGAATATGAATTTATCAGCAGTGATATCGGAGATGTGGAAGAGCGCTTGCGGGCAGGCAATATTACCTTATATTTTGACACCAATAAACGCAACCTTTCCCTGACGGCAGAGCAGCAAAAATATTTTGACGATTTGAAATATTTTATCGCCCAAAAACCTGATGCCAAAATTTCAGTCTCTGGCCATACCGATGACAGGGGGGACTATAAGTACAACAAACGGCTCAGCCGCAAGCGCGCTGAATTCGTCCGCGACTATATGGTCGAAAATGGGATACCGAAGAAAAACATAGTCGCCCGCGGCTTCGGCCCGGACAAGCCCCTCGGAACGAACGATACCAAAGAGGGGCGCGAAAAGAACAGGCGGGTCGAAATAAAAATAAAATAACCAATGCAGTGATTCGTAATTAGTTGATTAGAGATTAGTTCTCCAAGCACTTTGGTATTACCAAAAATAAATTGCCAGCTAATTTAGAATCGAACCAATAATAACTGAGAATACCGGGAGGCAAGCAATAAATAATATTCTTTTGCCGCCTGTTTTTCTTTTTTTATAAAAATATAAAACGGAAACAACCATGACAATATGTGCACTCCTTCCCTGGATCGTTGGGCTTCTATCTGCGTTTTTAGGTGGCTGGTTTATGTGGACCAAACTCAAAGACCGGCTCAACGACCTGACGCTTCAATGCGATAATTATTCAGCCAATTATAATAAGGTAAACGCCAGCTATGCAAACCTGCAAGGCGAATACGATAGTTACAAAACAAGCATGGCCGGGCACCAGGCAAAGTACGACGGCCTGAATGTTAGCTATTTGGCTTTGCAAAAAAAATATGGAAAAATAGAAAGCGATTTCGCGGCGCATGAGAACAAGTACGAAGAATTGAATGCGCGGTACTTGGCCTTGGAGGCGGAGTGCAAAGATTATAGAACGGACACCGAGCTGCGCTTGGCCGATTACGATGACCTGAATGCCCGTTACCTTGCACTGCAAAAAGAATTGGAAGGGCTTAACAGTGTTCAAGGCAAGTACGAAGAATTGACCTCCAAGTATTCAACTCTGGAAGCAGAATACAATGCTTACAAAGGGGACACCGAACTGCGCTTGGCCGAATTTGGTGACCTGAATGCCCGCTACTCCAGCCTCCAGCTCGATTTTGATAATTATAAAACCGAGTCTAAAAATGCGCTTGCCGCTGTTCCCGCAGTAACGGAATACGGTACAGTGAAAGAAATCGAGGCGGTAGCCGAAGTTCGGGTGCCGTTTGAGGTAGAAAAAGAAGTTGAGAAAATAGTGGAAGTGGTAAAAGAAGTGGAAGTGCCCGTCGAGGTCGTCAAGGAAGTGGAGGTGATAAAAGAAGTGCCCGTGGAGAAGATAGTGGAAGTGGAAAAGATAGTGGAGGTGGTAAAAGAAGTGCCCGTTGCGACAGTGAAAGAAATCGAGGCGGTAGCCGAAGTTCGGGTGCCGTTTGAGGTAGAAAAAGAGGTGGAGAAGATCGTCGAGGTAGTGAAGGAAGTGCCCGTAGAGGTAGAGAAGATAGTGGAAGTGGTGAAAGAAATACCTGTCGAGGTCATCAAAGAGGTCGAAGTAGAGGTGATAAAAGAAGTGCCCGTCGAGGTGGTAAAAGAAGTGGAAAAGATAGTGGAGCTAGTAAAAGAAGTACCCGTTGCCACGGTCAGGGAAATAGAAGCCATAGAAGAAGTGCGCATCCCCGTGGAGGTCGAAGTCGAGAAGGTGGTGGAGGTCATCAAAGAAGTGGAGGTCAAAGTCGAGAAAGTGGTCGAGGTGATAAAAGAAGTGCCGGTGCAGGTTGAGCGCATCGTCGAGGTTGTCAAAGAAGTGCCCGTCGAGGTCATCAAGGAAGTAGAAAAGATCGTCGAAGTAGAGAAGGTAGTGGAAGTCATCAAAGAAGTGCCCGTGGCGACGGTCAAAGAAATCGAGATCATCAAAGAAGAAAAAACGGCGAGAAAAGGAAGCTCAAAAGAACATCTCCTCAAAGCAAAAATCGGCACCGAAAAAGACGACCTGAAAGTAGTCGAAGGCATCGGCCCAAAAATAGAAATGCTGCTCAACCGGGCAGGCATCTTCACTTTCAGGGAACTCGCAATCAGGCCCGCGGGCGACATCAGGGCCATCCTTGATGCTGCCGGCCCACGTTACCGCATCCATGATCCCGGCACCTGGGGCCTGCAGGCCGAACTCGCCGCCGATGGCAAATGGGACGAACTCCGTCAATGGCAGGACAGCCTCGACGGCGGAAGAATCTAAAACTGGGTATTATCAGTATTGGGGTATTAGGTATCAATATCCAATACCCCAATACCTTTTAATACCTTCATTCATCAATATCATTTTCTAAAAAAAGCGCAAAACCATGTTTACATTATTTAAAGAAAACCACGTCAACGCCGAAATACCTGACCACAGCGGCATCACCAATTCCATCAATGTATGGCGCAAAGGAAAAGTACAGGACATCAAAGTACACCTGGACATCACCCACCCTTTTGTGGGCGACCTGATCGTCAAACTCGCTTCCCCTTCGGGAAAAGAAGTTGTGCTGCACAACCGCGAAGGCGGCTCTTCCGACAACCTTCAGGTCACCATTGAAGGCGACGTGCTGCAGGAATTTATCGGCGAAAAAGCAAAGGGCCTTTGGACGCTGACTTGCGAAGACCACGCTACCCGCGACAGCGGTACGCTCAACACTTGGGGCATTGATTTCGTGTGCGACGAAATGGAGGAAGCCTACAAAAGAGAAATTTTTATCCCCAACAACGACGCCGATGCACTCCTCAGCACGCAGGAATGCCGGTTCAGCGGACGGGTGATCGCCGCCGAGGCCGATGTCGAAATCGAGCATCCCCTGATCGGCGACCTCGTCGTTTCCCTCACTTCTCCATCCGGTACGGAGGTAGTCCTGCTCAACCGCGAAGGCGGCTCGCAAAACCATGTGAAACGCCACTTCGAGGGCAGCCAAATGGACGCCTTCAAAGGCAGCGAAACCGCTGGCACCTGGACCCTCAAAGTAGATAACTTCCACGCTGCCGACAACGGCGTGCTCAAGCACTGGAAAGTAAAGTTCCGCTACGAGCAAGTTGACAACCTGAAAAAAGTAGAAGGCATCGGCCCAAAGATCGAGCAACTGCTCAACAATGCCGGCATCTGGTCATTTTCTGCCCTCGCCGCTACTTCTGCCGACGCTATCAAAGACATTCTCATCGCAGCAGGCGACCGCTTCAAAATGCACGATCCCACTTCTTGGCCCATGCAGGCTTCAATGGCCGCACAAGGCAAATGGGAAGAGCTGAAAGAATGGCAGGACGTGGCCGTCGGCGGGAAAATGTAGTCAGTCCGCAGTCCATCAGTCCACAGTCGGGCAGTCCACAGTTTGGAGCGCAGCGGAAATCCCGAATTCACTTCGGGACTTTCAGTCTTGTTGGAGTCCTACTCTAAGCATAGGATTCCAGCCAGACTGACAGACTGCGGACTGAAGACTGGATAGAATTCAATCCATGATGTGCCAAATACAAATCCAATATCAAAACAGGATTCCAGCCAGACTGAAGACTGCGGACTGCCGGACTGTGGACTGACAGACTGCGGACTGACAGACTGTGGACTGACAGACTGCGGACTGTCCAAAGGACTCCTTCGGAGAAAAATCACCCTCCTCGAACCCTTCTTCACGGGCAGCCACCGGCAATGGGCAGAAGGCCTGCAAAGGCACAGCGGCCACGAGATAGAGTTGCTGACGCTGCAAGGCCGCCACTGGAAATGGCGCATGTATGGAGGTGCGGTCGCATTGGCCGATAAATTCAATAAATCGGATTTTTTGCCCGACCTTATATTGGCGAGCGACATGCTCGACCTTGCCACCTTTCTTTCCCTTGCCCGGAAAAAAAGCAAAGACATTCCTGCCGCCGTATATTTTCATGAAAATCAAATTACCTATCCGTGGTCGCCCGATGATAAAGATGTGCAATTGGGAAGGGACAACCAATATGGTTTTATCAATTACACCACGGCGCTCACTGCCGGCGCAGTTTTTTTTAATTCTTTATTTCATAAAAATATATTTTTGGAATCCTTGCCAAAATTCCTGCGCCAATTTCCCGATCACCGGGGTTTGGAAAATATTGGACATATAGCCGCCAAAAGCAAAGTGCTATATCTGGGGATGGATTTAAATAAATTCGATAAATATAAAACAACAGCAAAAAACAAGGCGCCTATTATATTATGGAACCACCGCTGGGAATATGACAAAAACCCGGAATTGTTTTTTGAAATATTATTTCAATTAAAAAAAGAAAATATAGCATTCGGGTTAATAGTGCTGGGAAAGGCATATAAAAAAACGCCGCCCATATTTGCGGAAGCAAAAAATATATTGGCCGAAAATATATTGCACTTTGGCTACGCCGATAATTTTCCGGAATATGCAAAATGGCTCTGGAAAGCAGATATATTGCCCGTCACCAGCAACCAGGATTTTTTTGGCGGCAGTATTGTCGAAGCTGTTTATTGCAATTGTTTTCCCATATTGCCAAAACGCCTCGCCTATCCCGAACACCTGCCCGCTGAAATGCACGGCCAACATTTTTATGAAAATAAAAAAGGTTTTTATGAAATATTGAAACGCGCGGTTATTGGTTTTGAAAATGCCCGCCGTTTTTCTGGAAGTAATTATGTCGCAAAATATGACTGGCCAGAAATGATAAAAGAATACGACCTTCTTTTGGGTCAAATCAAGAGGTGATGTCCCGATTTCTCGGGGCATCACCTCAAAGGTTTAAGGCCGCCTCCTGACATAACAGTTCATCCCGTCTTTTCTACAACTCATCTGTTTTTCTATTTTCTTCAGTTCGTAAAGGGAATACTTTTGAACTATCAATGTGAATGACGGGTTAAAAAAATTACTGATTTTCAGGCAGTTACGTTTACTAAACTTTTAAAGTTTAGTAAACGTGGAGCCTAAACCATTGAAAATCAATACTCGCAAAATTTAACCCGTCATTCGCATTTTCAAAGAAAGCAAAAACCTTTTTGGACAAATCATCCGATCTTTTAATCAAAATCAAAATTCATGAAAAATTTCATTAAAAGTATTTCCCTATTGTTGGCCATTTTTACAATCACCAATATTGCGGCAGCGCAATATCCAGGGGATGGCGACTTGGCTTCCGCTAATGTTTATGCACAAGAAAAGAGCGCTGTATTTAATGCGCCAATATTTGTAACGAATGTCAACGATGTAATAATGGAGGTCAGCAATTATTTGGATAAAAATATCGAATACCCAATTGCGCTTGCCGAGTTTTACAATTCGGATGTCACCGTGACCGCTTCTTTTATCATTACTGAAAACGGGGAATTGGAGAATATAACAATCCAAGATCATGGCAACAAAACATTCGGGAAGCAAGTGGAAAAACAATTAAAGTCAATGCCAAAAGTAGCTCCGGTAATAGAAAACGGAAAAGCGGTGAGCAAGGCCATTATTATTCCCGTTGTTTTTGAAAAAAATTAGTCGCCGCGCTTTATTGTTCCCTCATGCCTAATTCTACTTTTTACCACTACCAAAATATAAAGTGTCAAAGTAGAACTAAGTTGGGAGGCATTTTAAAAATGCCTCCCAACAGGTATATTTTGCTTTATTTCACCGGTCCTATGTTTTTTTCCCAGTCCCAATATTTTACTTTTTTTATTTTTCCTTCCACCGCCAAAGCCCCCACAAACCCGTCCATGGGGGCTACTGAAAAGAGCGACCATTTTTCTTTTTCTTTTTCATCCCAATAAGTGGCCAGCAATTCCGCTTTTTCATTAGGGCGCAGCGAAACTTCAAATTGGTCGAGCGGAAAAGAGAGGCCATCGCCTTTGGCTTTGATGAAGGCCTCCTTCCTTGTCCAGCAATTATAAAAGGCCGTTTGCTGTTGGTGTGCCGGCAAAGCCAAAAGCCTTTCTGTTTCTTTTTTTGAAAAAAAATGCTTCGCCACCAATGTCGTTTCCACCTCTCGCCCGGCATCTTCCAGGTCAACGCCGAGTTCGTCGTTCAGCACAAAGCCGATCAATGCAAGGTGGGCCGAATTGGAGAGGTTGAATTTTAAAGAAAGGCCATTTTCGGAAAAAGGTTTTCCTTGCGGGCCATACCGAAAATGGATTTCGGCAGGTTTTTTATTTAAATATTGCGCAAGCAGATTCCGCAAAACAGCCCTCCCCGCAATATAGCGCCGCTTGTCTTTTTCAAAACGGAAACGGTTTGCCCGCTGCTTTTCGTCATCCGACAATATGTCCCAAAAAGAAGACTGCCGGGAAGGGGGAATATCGAGGCCGACCCGCCAAAGGTGGGCCTCGGAAGGGGCCAATTTAAAATCTGCCGGAGGGGGCGTCCACCTGTTTTTTGTCTTTTTCATCAATGCGCTTCCAGCCAGTTCTCCCCCGTTCCCATCTCCACCAATATCGGCACTTTCAGTCCCGGCATCGCGTTTTTCATCAAGTCCTCGATGATTGGCTTTACCGTTTCCATTTCGGTTTTCGGCACATCGAAGACCAGCTCGTCATGCACTTGGAGGATCATTTTTGTTTTCAGGTCTTTTTCTTTCAGCGCCTTGTGAATGTTGATCATCGCCACTTTGATAAGGTCGGCGGCAGTGCCCTGTACCGGCGTGTTGATGGCGATGCGCTCGGCGTTGCTGCGGGAGAGGCCGTTGCGGCTGTCAATGTCGCGGAGGTAGCGGCGTCGTCCGAGGAGGGTTTTCACGAAGCCGTTTTCGCGGGCAAAGTTCACGGTGTCCTCCATGTATTTTTTGAGCCCTTGATATTGTTGGAAATAGGTGTCAATCAGCACTTTGGCCTCCGAGCGCTTGATGCCCAATTGCTGCGAAACATTGGTTGCGCCAGCACCATAAATGATGGAAAAATTGACCGTTTTGGCATTGCGGCGCTGGTCGGCAGTCACCTCTTCGTATGCTACGCCATAGACTTTGGCCGCGGTGGCGCGGTGGATGTCCTGGCCTTTTTGGAAGGCATCGAGCATGGCCCCGTCGCCGCTCATTTCGGCGATCAGCCGGAGTTCGATCTGCGAATAATCGGCAGCGAGGAGGAGGTGGTTTTTGTCGCGGGGGATGAATGCCTTGCGCACCCGTCGGCCTTCCGGCGTCCTGATGGGGATGTTCTGCAGGTTGGGGTTGTTGGACGAAAGGCGGCCCGTGGCGGCGAGGGCCTGGTTGAAAGAACTGTGCACGCGGCCCGTTTTTGGATTGACCTGCAGGGGCAGGGCGTCCACGTAGGTTGACTTGAGCTTGGACAGCCCCCGGTGTTTCAGGATGTTGGCGACGAAAGGGTATTTGCCGGCCAGTTCGGCCAGTTTTGCCTCGTTGGTGGAGTACTTTCCGGTCTTGGTTTTGCGCCAGCGGTAGGGGATCCCCATTTTGACAAAAAGCACTTCGCCGACTTGGCTGGGGGAGGAAATGTTGAATTTCACGCCCGCCTCCTGGTGTATTGTTTTTTCAAAATCACGGATCTGCTGCGCCAGTTCGGCGGAGTATTTTTCCAAAAAAGCAGCGTCGAGGTTGATGCCCTCATGTTCCATGTCCACCAGTACTCGGATCAGCGGGGCCTCCAGCGTATCGTACAGTTCTTGCAGCCCTTCTTCCTTTAATTTTGGGAAAAAATATTCTTTCAGTTGCAGGGTCACGTCGGCGTCTTCGGCGGCATATTTGGCCACCCGTTCCACGGGCACGTCCCTCATGCTCAGTTGTTTGGCGCCTTTGCCGATCAGCGTTTCGATGGAGACGGGTTTGTATTTCAGGTAAGTCTCTGCGAGGTAGTCCATGCCGTGCCTCAGCTCCGGTTCGAGCAGGTAATGGGCGATCATGGTGTCGTACCAATAGCCTTCGAGTTCCGTGCCGTACCACTTCAGCATCAGTGCGTCGTACTTCGCGTTTTGCGCTATTTTTTCTATTTTTTTATTTTCAAAAACAGGCCTGAACTGGTCAACAATTTTCTGTGCTTCCTCTTGGTCGGCGGGTATCGGCACATACCAGCCCTCGTGCGCTTTGACGGAAAAAGAGAAGCCGACGAGTTCGGCCTGGTTGGCATCAATGCCCGTGGTTTCGGTATCGAAGGAGATTTCTTTTTGTTTGGAAAGCAGGGCTATCAGCTCAGCCCTTTTTTCCGGCGTGTCCGCCAAATGGTATTCGTGCGGGGTGTTTTCGATGGAGTTTTCAGCCACCGAGTGGGAGGGGACCGGCGGGGCTGCCGAGCGTTTTGGGGCCACTGCCGGCACATCGCCAAAAAGCGAGCCCTGCGTGCCTGCGGCGTTCCGCCCTCCCTTTGGAGAAGGCTGGGCGGAGTCCCCCAAAACAGTTTTGGCCAAGGCCCGGAATTCCAGTTCCTTGAACAGTTCGGCAAGCTGCTCTTTATTGATGGGGCCGAGGTCGTATTGGCTTTCCTTAAATTCTATGGGCGCGTTGATGTCAATGGTGGCGAGCTGTTTGGAGAGGATGGCCTGGTCTTTAAATTCGCGGAGGCGTTCTTGGTTTTTGCCTTTTATTTTATCGGTGTTTTCGAGCAGGTTTTCGAGCGAGCCGAACTCCGCCAAAAGTTTGGCTGCCGTTTTTGGCCCGATGCCCGGCACACCGGGGATGTTGTCCACCGAGTCGCCCTGCAGGCCGAGCATGTCAATGACCTGTTCCACCCGCTGCACCCCCCATATTTCGCAGATTTCTTTGACGCCCAATATCTCTGCGCCCCCCCCCTTGCGGCCGGGTTTGTACATAAAAATATTATCGCTCACCAACTGCCCGTAGTCCTTGTCGGGGGTCACCATGTAAGTCTGGTAGCCCACCTTTTCGGCCTTTTTGGCGATGGTGCCGATCACGTCGTCGGCCTCGTAATTTTGCAGGGTGAGGATGGGGATGTTCCATGCGTCCAATATTTTTTGGATCCAGGGGATGGCGAAGGTGATGTCCTCCGGCTGCGCCTCGCGGTTGGCCTTGTACTCGGGGTACATCTCGGTGCGGAAAGTGCCGCCCGGCAGGTCGAAGGAAACGGCCAAATGGCTTGGCTTTTGGTTGTTTATCAAGTCCACCAAAGTACGCACGAAACCCGTGATGGCGCTGGTGTTCCAACCTTTTGAATTGATGAGCGGACGGCTGATGAAGGCGTAATGGGCGCGGTAAACAAGGGCATGGCCGTCGAGCAGGAAAAGTCTTTTGTCTTCTGACATAGCAGGGTGATATTGTTTGATTTTTAAAGCGGAAAGATAGGGAAAAGGAAGGGCAATATTATAATCAATACAACTCCAAGCAGCCTTGCGGCAAATTCAAAATGAAGTCTTTTATCAATGAAAAATTTGTGGTTAAGATGGATTCAATATTTGCAGTTGATGTATTTCCGCATCTGAGCCAGATGATTTTTGGAGGAAACCCTTTAGTATGCCGATTTCCGAGAAATCAGCATCTTGGGTAATGACCGTAAAACTATTTTTTGAGGCAAAGTCCCAAATGGTCAAATCATCTTTTTTATCAAGTCCTTCCAATTTTACGTGAAAAGAGCCGGGATACAATGTTGCAAGTTTCCCGACCAGTTTAAAAGATAGGTTTTGGTCAAATAATAACTTCATGCTGCCTTTACTAAATGTTGGTATTCGCGGTCAGCAGCGTATTGCAGGGCAGCCAAAATATCTTCTTTTGTCAGTTCCGGAAAATCAGCAATAATATCCTTGGTGGTCATATCAGAGGCCAACCATTTTAATATGTCGTAAACGGTGATGCGCATGCCCCGGATGCAAGGTTTGCCACCTCTTTTTCCTGGCTGGATGGTGATTATTTTTTTATAAGCTGTCATTTTATTTAATCGTTCAATGGTCAACGGATAATCCGATTCTTTATATTTCCAAACGGAAAGATAGCAAAAGAAGGGGGAGTTTGAGGTCACAATCTGCGGCCTCAAACTTTTTTCCGGTAGCCGATCCGCTTCCTTTCTGCCTGTTCGATCTTGACCTCCCGCTCGGACAAAAGCAATTGCAGGGCTTCATAAACATCCTCGAAGTGGTGGTCGTATTTTACCTCGAGTTCTGTAATTTTATCAGCTAAGTCCTTGTAATTCAGGGCAAACTGACGCAGGGCGATGAAGGCCCGGACGATTGCGATGTTGACTTCGATTGCTTTTTTGCTCCGCAAAATACTGGCAAGCGTGGCGGCGAACCTGTCTTTTCGGCTCTGCGCCCTTCCGAAAGAGAGCGGATTAATTCCCCTGCCTCCTTATGCAAAGAAAACCTTTCAATAAAACCCTACTCCTTCGTTATTTGAGATTTAGTTTAACTATTTTTGGCGCTCTATTTTTTCAACCACAACTTGTCCCGCTGTACGCGGGAGGGGACACAGGGAAGCACAGAGATGGACTGGACTGTGGACTGATAGACTGGAGACTGAAAAATGTTTTTGCCAAAAATAAAAATCATCAGCCATGAGGTAGAGCCACCGCCCCTGGGCAGGGAGCGGCGCATTGCCGTGCTATTGCCGCATGGCTACGACAAGACCCGCAAGCGCTACCCCGTGATCTATCTGCAGGATGGGCAGAACCTTTTCCAGCACCGCTCCCCTTTCGGAAATTGGCATGTGGACAAGCGCTTGGCCGAGCTGTCACAACAGGGCATGGGCGACATCATCGTGGTGGCCATTGACCATGCGGAGGAGGAGCGCATCCGAGAATTTTCGCCGCCCGAAGTGACCAAGTTTGGGATGAGCTACGGCCGGCAGTATGCCCGCTTCATGGCCGAAGAACTGAAGCCGTATGTTGACCAGAATTTCCGCACCCGCCCCGACCGGCAGCATACCTGCATCGGCGGCAGCAGCATGGGCGGGCTGATAAGTATTTACAGCGGCCTGATATATCCAGAAGTTTATGGCAAGATGATGATCTTCTCCCCCTCGCTCTGGCTGACGCCAAAAATATTTTTCCAGGCCATTGATTTTTTCAACCCTTTTTATACAAAAATATACCTGTACGCGGGCGGCAAAGAAAGCAAGACCATGATACCCAATGTGCAGCGCCTCAAAGATGCCCTGCAACGAAAAGGACTGGACGGCTCGAAAGTGGAATTCAAAATGTCGATTGACCCGGAAGGCGGGCATGACGAGACGAGGTGGGGGGAGGAGTTTCCGAAAGCGGTGAAGTGGCTTTTTTTTAATGAAAATTAAAAGTAACTGTTTAGCACCTCTCGAATCCCGAAGGGATTCGAGAGGTGCTAAACAGGTATCATTTTAATAAGGCAGGGTAAGTACACAAAAATTCCTGCCTCCCGGGCAGGCATCCGGCTCCGCTGTTTTTTGTTCCCGATTTTCGGGA
>DROJ01000550.1 GCA_011321935.1 Bacteroidota bacterium
CAAATTCATTGTTTTTGAAAAGGCTTCATACAAAAAATTTTAGAATAAAGTCTATTAAAAAGTCGGATTAAAAAGGTGAAAGGGAAGGACATGAACAGGATGGTGGAGGTTGCAGTTTTTAATTTATATCAGGATAGCTCAAATGTTTTTTTGAACCAGTTCAGAAAGGGTTCGACGGCAGCTGAGTTTACATTGAAATAGCCTGCGTCGGCTGCTGTTCCAAAAGGCAGTCCGGGCTTTTTTTGCCATGCCAGCCAAGTATGAACGAGTGCTTTTTGTTTTTGGACTTCTTTGAACTTGCAAAAATCTTTCTCCATAAGTTCGTCCACCGTTGTTTGTGCATGATTCCATAAGGTGTCATCTTCATGAATCAGGGCAGCGAGGAAGTGTTCGAGGTAACCTTTTGATTGGTTGTCGGGCATTATCCAAACTCCAACTGTTGGAAGGTTTTCGCCATTAAGGAGAATGCCGTTGGGAGAAAGGGAGGCGGCGTTCAATATTTTTTCTGGGAAAAAACCGTCAAGAATTTTTTTCAGTGACTGCCACCTTGCAGCGGCCCCTACCTGATTGGCATCCACAATAATACCGAGGTTTTCGATGCTTGTATCGGACAGTGAGTTTTTGAACAAGGTCAAAGCTCTCTCATAACTCCCTGCTTCTTCGACAAATGACTTTTCATAAACCTTGGGATTGGCATATCCTTTCGGTGGCGGCATGTGTTTAGAACAGATGACCGACAGGACGATTGCGTCTTTGCCTTCTACTATGAGTCGTTGTTTCATGTTTTGTTACCTGATTTCCATGCCCACTTCCATTACCACATCCAAATCTTCTTTTGGAAAAGAAATGGCTTCAATAGAGCCTTTGCGGCTTTTTTGCAGCCGGAAATACTTGCCCGTATTTTTGTGCTCTTCCCTGCTTGAAACATAATAAAATGCCCTCACGGCATCCATGCTATGAGTGGTTGCAAATACTTGGATGTCCCATTTCTTTGAGTATTCAAAAATGATTTCCCAAAGTTGCTCTTGGACGGAATAATGGAGGCCGGACTCAAATTCGTCTATGAGTAGGAGTTTGTTTTTGGCGGAGACGAGGGCGAGGGCGATGATTAATAATCTATTAGCTCCCTCTCCAAGGTTTTTTAATGAAATTGGTTCTACTTCACCAGTTAATTTAACCTTTGCACCTCTTGAAAAAATATCTAATTTTTCTATTCTTGGATCAAGGATACCCATTATGTTGATTACATCATCATAAAGGGGAGTAAGAGAAATTTTTTCCCAAAAAAATTGCATTGAAAATAATTCGGCGTTAAAGGGAACAAAAACAGCAGAATCATTTGGAAATTTATAGCTTTGATTTACAACATTAATTTTAAATTCTTCAGATTGGCCATTGTCGCCTTTGATAATACGATAAAATTCTGGCCAATTCCATCTGCTCTCTTTTCTTCTTTCGATAGAGATATTATTTATACTTGCCGAAATTCGCTCAGGCTTTTCTTTTCCATAAAATTTAGTTCGGTTAAATATGGAATCCATTGAAACATTTGGAGTAGTCGCTATTTCTTCTCTTTCTAAAACTATATTCATTAAAACTCCATCATCACCATAACTCTTCAAAATCCTCAATGCCTCCAAAAGCGCCGTCTTCCCCGTATTGTTCCTGCCCGCGATCAAGTTCACCCGCGCCAGCCCGTCCATTTTAAAATCCTCGAACAAGCGGTAGTTCTGAATATGTAAATCTTTAAGCATTTCTGTTTCAGTTATTTAGCCCAAAGGTAATGTCTTTTTCTATTCTGCATTCTGCATTTATCATTCTACATTTTATATACTCTTAAAAATCGGCCACAAAATTTTATGCCCTGCCCGTTTTTCGAGTTTTCGAGGGATTTACATCCCCCGCTATGAAATGCCGTCCCTGCGGGACTTTGAGATTAAAAACTGGCCACAAAATTCTAAGCCTTGCCCGTTTTTCAAAGGATTTACATCTCCTGCGATGCTGCCTTTTTAGCAAACTACCAAGAGCCGCTCCACAAAGACTGCGGACTGCGGACTGACAGACTGAAGACTGAAGCAAAGGATTCTCCTGCGATGCTGCCTTTTTAGCAAACTACCAAGAGCCGCTCCACAAAGACTGCGGACTGACGGACTGACAGACCGAAGACTGAAAACTCAGATACTCTTAAAAATCGTCCACAAAATTTTGTGCCCCGCCAATATGCTCCCTTTCAATGTGCCCGACACTTTTGATATGCCGACCCTTTGGCGGTAGTTCACGGGGACTTCGGTGCAGCGGAGTTTTTGTTTGGCTGCCTTCACCTGCATTTCCACCGTCCAGCCGAAATTTTTATCGGCCATTTTCAATGCCTGCAACTTGTCCCAACGGATGGCGCGGAATGGGCCGAGGTCGGTATAGCTGTATTTAAAAAACAGGCGTATCAAGTTAGTGGCCAGCCAATTGCCGAATATCTGCTGGGGCTGCATGGCGCCCTTTTCGAGGTCGCCGAGGGCGCGCGAGCCGATCACCATGTCGTAGCCCTCCTCGGTGATAGGGCGTACTACTTCGGGCATCTGTTCGGGGTGGTCGGAGTAGTCGCCGTCGAGGAAAACGACGATGTCGGGCTGCTCCCCGGCGGGTTTGTTTTGCAGGTATTCCAGTCCTTTGAGGCAGGCGTTACCATAGCCGGGCAGGGGCTGGTCAACGACAGTGGCGCCGTGGGCAAGGGCTACTTCTTTTGTGCTGTCCTTGCTGTTGTTGTTGCACACGATGACCTCCCGCACGAAGCCCTCCGGGATGTCGTCGAGTACCAGCCCGATGGATTGCTCCTCGTTATAGGCGGGAATGACGACGGCGATGTTTAATGGTGAATGATTAATGTTGAATGATTAATGGTGAGCGGCGAAGTTCAGAAAAATGTGGAAGACAGTAATGGTTTTCTGCAAAAGGTATTTAATGCTATCTTTGGCAAGACATTTAACTTTGAGAAACTCAGGGGCGAGGATAAAATAAATCAACCATTTTCGCTGATTCTTTTTCCTTCTAACTTTGTTGAAAAATACTCGCCATAGCCCTGCTATGCCTGCGTTTTTCGCCTCATTAGAAGAAAAAATAATTCACCCAAAATAGTCAATTTATTTTATCCTCGCCCCTTATGAGCGCTGCACCTTATCCCATCAAAACGGAGGACGAACTGGTTTTTTCTTTTGTGAGCGAAGGGCCACGGGGGAGGATCAAAAAAGTCGTTAAATACCAGGAATTCAGTCCCGGCTATTTTAACCTTGCCTTTGGCGACCAAGTGCAAAACGGAGGTTCCACAGCTATTGACGACAAGGCCAGTTCTGATAATGGGGACATGAAGAAGGTCTTGGCAACAGTCATTTCCACCTTGGAATTGTTTTTTGAAAAAAGGCCGGAATGTGCTGTCCTTTTTAAAGGAAGTACCCCTGGAAGGACTTTGCTCTACCACCGCATCATCAAAAATTATAGGCATCTTTTCGGGGAAGCATTGTATATTTACGGAGGGACGGAAGAAATATTGATTCAAACTTTCTTTCCTGAAAAGGAATACCAATTCTTTTGGGTTGCTAAATTTCCATTGATATGAAAGCACAAATTGTAGAAAACAGGACTGTCCGGGCAAACCTGGGATTCGATAAAAAAATCGAGGACGCAAAGAAAATATTGGATAATGCCGGACTTACCGGCGCCTTTCTCAAAGAGGCTTATAAAAATGGGAAAACGCCAGTTGATGTCCTGCGCGAACATGCCTTGTGCAACAACAAAAAGAACGGCAAGCCCCCCAAAAAAGCCGAACAAGACCCGGTGTTCAACGCCATCATTGACGAGTGGTGCGCCCAGGCCGAAACCATCGAAGTTTTAAACAAAAAAATAAAACGCCTGCAAAACAAAGTGAAAAAGCAGCAGGCCCGCATCAAAGAACTGGAGATGAAATAATGCTATCTTTGGCAAGACATTTAACTTTGAGAAACTTATGAGCGCTGCACCTTATCCCATCAAAACGGAAGACGAACTGGTTTTTTCTTTTGTGAGCGAAGGGCCACGGGGGAGGATCAGGAAGATCGTCCGGTTTGACCTGATCGGACCGGGTCTTTACAACCTTGGGTTTGGAGATCAATTAGAAAACAGTTTGGATTTTGATGACTTTGCAAATACCAATAATGGAGATATGAAAAAAGTATTGGCAACAGTTATTTCAACAATTTTTCTGTTTTTTGAAAAATACCCGAACCAAGCTCTATACGTCGAGGGAAGTGATAGTATAAGAACCCGGCTGTATATCAGGATAGCCAATAACTATTTTGATGGCTTTAAAGAAACCATTGCAATTTATGGGGGAATAAAAAATTCTGTTCCCGAAAAACTTTCAAAAGATAAAAACTACGATTACCTTATCATCAAGAAAAAATAGCCACCATGCAAATACAAGAATTGGCGCAGCCGACAAAAACTGCCAAAAGCGGTTCAAAAAGAAAACTTGAACGGGCAAGGAAAATGCTCAACGGAACGGGTGTCCTCAATGCCATCGAAGAAGGCCGTAAAAAAGGTGAAACCCCAGCTCAATCAATAGACAGATTGGTTAGGGAACATACCCTTAAACCAAAGAATGCACCTAGTCCCGACCCCTTTATTGACGCCATCATTGATGAGTGGTGCGCCCAGACCGAAACTATTGAAGTTTTAAACAAAAAAATAAAACGCCTGCAAAACAAAGTGAAAAAACAGCAGGCGCGCATCAAAGAACTGGAAAACAGGTCTGCCCCAAAACGGTGAACCCCCATTGCGCGAAGCGCACCAAAATAACTTTCCAAAGACAAAACCTATCCTTTCATTTCTCCTACTTTTGCTGCGCAAAAACCTGCAGCCGTTTTTTTCGTTTCATCCCAGCCTGTCATCCATCATTCACAATTCATAATTCATAAATGAAATACCTTCTCCTCGCTATACCTTTCCTCCTCGTTGTTTTTTCTTGCGACAAGGAAGAAAAATTCACCACTTCCGGCAGCGACCAACTGGAGTTTTCGGTGGACACCCTGCACTTCGACACCGTGTTCACTGAACTCGGTTCGGCCACCCGTTTTTTCAGGGTCTATAACCGGCACAGCGAGAGCATCCGCATTTCCAGTATTTCGCTGAAAGGCAACGCCCAATCTAAATTTAACCTGAACGTAGATGGCGTTCCGGGCGACAGCCACGAGGATGTGGTGGTTTACCCAAAAGACAGTATTTACGTGTTTGCGGAAGTGACCATTGACCCCGATGCGCCGCTGTCGGTCAGCCCGTATTTTGTCCTCGACGAGGTGGTTTTTGAAACCAACGGCAACACGCAATCGGTCTATCTGGAAGCATGGGGGCAGAACGCCAACTACCTCCCCACCCGTTGGCACAAGGACAGCGTGGCCGTTTATACTTGCAACGGCGAGGTGACTTTCGACGACCCAAAACCTTACGTCATCTTCGGCATCGTGGCCTATGTGGACTGCCAGGTGAACATACCGGCAGGGGCAAGAATCCATGTCCACGGCGGCCTGTCGAGGGGCATTGACCCGGCAAGCGGCGAATCTTTGATCTATAATTCCGGCCGTTTGGTCATTGGTCAGGGGGCAAAACTGAATGTGCAGGGCACGATCGAAGACCCCGTTGTATTTGAGGGCGACCGCTTGGAAGAGGGCTTTGAAGATGCCGACGGGCAATGGACGGGCATCATCTTTTCGGCGGGCAGCACGGGCAATGTCATCGAAAATGCGGTCATCAAAAATTCCCTTTTTGGGATGTTCGTTGACTCCACGGCGGAGGTGTCGCTGAAAAATGTGCAGCTTTACAATACCTCTGGGCCGGGGCTGTTTTCGTACCACAGCAAGGTCAGTGCGGAGAACTGCCTTTTCCACAGCAACGGCACCAATGCCATCCAACTTACTTATGGCGGCGACTATAATTTCGACTATTGCACCTTCGCCAATTATGGCACCGACGGCGCCGCGGTCAGTATGGGCAACGGCGTTTGCGACGACCCCGACAACTGCACTGCCGCTACGGCAAGGGTTTTCCGCTTGAATGCGCTGTTCCGCAACAGCATCGTTTTTGGCTCTACCAGGGATGAAATTGTCCTCTCGGATTTTACAGGGATGCGGGGCGATGACCGACCCATGCTCAATTATACATTCGATCATTGCATCGTCCGAACAAAAGACATTGCCGACCCGGACAACGGCATCCCCACCTTTTATGATTACTGCAACGACTGCCTCAATGCCGACCCCTCCGACGCCATTTTTGCGAGCGTAAACGAAGATGATTACCACCTCGACACCTTGTCGGTCGCGGAGCAAAAAGCGGTGCCGCTCGACGGTATTTTATTTGATCTGGAAGGAAATGAAAGGGATGTGGAGATGCCTGACCTGGGCTGCTATGAATATCAGTTTAATTGAAATTAAAATTAAAATTAAAATTAAAATGAAAAATCCCATCCGTTGCAAGGCTTGGAGTTGATCTTTCTTCTTAAAATATCCACTCCCAAGCCTTGCAATGGATGGGATTTTTCATTTTAATTTTCATTTTAATTTCCTGCCTCCCGGCAGGCGAGGTAATTTCTAAATCTCCTTTGCCACCAATTGGATTTTCAGTTTCACATCGTCGGCGATCAAGTTGTCTTTGACCGTGCCGAGAATGCCGGAGTTGAAATTAACGCCCCATTCGGTCCTGTTGATGGTAAATTCTGGAGTCCTGAACATAATCATCCCCTCTCCGGTCTTGAAAGAAACCGGGATTTCGATGCTCTTGGTAATGTCCTTCATGGTCAGGTTGCCGGTGATGATGTGGTTGCCTTTGACCCCTTCTTTTGGCGGGGCGATGCCCGTCATTTCGAACTTGGCGGTCGGGAATTTTTCTACCTCGAAAAAATCACCAGATTTTAGGTGGCCTTCCAATTTGGCTTTTTTGGCTGGGTCTTCCAGGTCTGTGTTGGCAAGCGAAACCATGTCGAGGACAAAATTGCCGCTTTCTGGTTTTCCGTCTTTGGCAGTGATCTGACCACCAATCAGCTTGATAGTACCTTTGTGGCCATATTTGCCAGGTTTGTAACCTTCCCATTCTATCACCGAGGCCGCTGGGTCAACGGCATACTTTGTGGCCGCGGCGGTTGGTTTGGTCGTTTCTTTGGCGTCCCCTGTTTTGGCGGCATCGCCCTGAGTATTGCTCTGGCAGGCCATAAACAGGCCGGCTATCATTGCAAAAAATAAAAATTGCTTTTTCATTTTCAATAAAAGTTTAGAAGTGATGATGAATTAATTGTGGAATTTTTTTCCGCAAAGCTAAGACAACAGTTGAGCTATCGAAATGTTATGAAAAAAAGCGGTTAAATGTTGGTACATCTATTTTTGGAGGTTTGAGAAAACCAGAGTTTGAGAGGATGAGAGTTTGAGAAAATGAGAGTTTGAGAGTTTGAGAAAATGAGAGTATGAGAGCAGTATCGAGAAGGGACTCTTTTGCCTCTCGAACGAATACCAAAAAGTCCCTTCTCGATACTGCTCTCAAACTCTCATCCTCTCAAACTCTCATTTTCTCAAACTCTCAAACTCTCAAACTCTCATACTCTCATACTCTGGCTTTATGAAATCCCTTTTTAAAAAAATAAAAACGGTCATCCAGCAGGGCACTTCGCCGAGGGCCTTGGCTTTGAGCGCTACCATTGGATTGGTGCTCGGGGTGTTCCCCGTTTTGGGTATCACCACTTGGGCGATCACCATCATTGCGCTGCGTTTTAGGTTGAATTTGGTGCTGATGATGAGCCTCAGTTATTTGATGTGGCCGGTGCAGGTGGCGCTGATTATCCCTTTTTTGCGCTTCGGCGAATGGCTGTGGGAAGTGCCGCCTTTTCCCTTGTCGCTGGAAAAAATACAGGCCGCCTTCGAGGCGAGTTTTTTTGGGGCAATTACCGAATTATGGGACGCCAACCTTTGTGCGGTGTGGGGGTGGTTGACTGCGGCCGTGCCGATAGGGGTGGTCGCCTATTTTTTGTTGGAGCGGATATTTGATTGGTTTATAAAAAAGCGTAAAACGGAAGCAGGTGATGCCGCTTCTTCTTCATCTTTGTAATTTCGTGCCGCCCCTTTTTGCAACCATAATATTGCGCTGTTGGAAGAACCCTGGTAGTGTTAATTTTGACGTGATTTTAAGCACTTAAGCCAAGCCCCCGTCTCCGCTGCTTTGTCATCCGCCTTTAGGCGGATCTGTTTACGTTAGAAGTGCAGCCATGCAGCCTCCCTAACGTGAGCAGATCCGCCTAAAGGCGGATGACAAAGCAGCGGAGACGGGGGCTTGAGTGCTTG
>DROJ01000551.1 GCA_011321935.1 Bacteroidota bacterium
GGCAAGCAGTTATCCGCAATAGCATCACCGTCATTATTCCAACCTGCACTCCTTGTTTTCAATTAATTATAAATTTATTTTTAAAAAATTCAATAAAATAATAATACCAAATTATACAATATACATTTATTATTTTTATCATAAAACAAATAAATAAAACATATTGCCGCACGAAAAAATGTCACATAACCATCTGACTATTTCAATTTTTAGCAAGGTGTTTGCTGGCGGAAACGATTTTATGCCGTCCATACCATATCGCATGGAGGGGCTTTGAAAACCATTGTTTTTTTTTGACATATACGCACATTGCCTCTGCGACAAAGAAAACAGTTTTTTTTTCATAAGCCACTGGACAATTTAATAAAAAGGGAATATCTTTGCGCCGTGATTGATCGCCGGGTTTATATTTAACGGCAATTTATAGTTCTCGATCACTCCTCAAATTGTTCCTTTTCTTCTCCTTTTCTCATATACCTGTACACCTCCGTATATTCCCATGTTTTTAATTGAAGAATGATTCTTTCTTAATTCCTATACATTGCTGTAACTATATTCTGTTTTGAAAATAAAATGGCCCATGCTGTTCATGCTGCCATTATATTTAAAAACAAAACACCTTCAATATGGGCGTATATAAGGGCAATATGTTTTTGCCCTAAGGGTACAAATCGTAATTAGCCAACCATTTAGTTTTTGGTTAAATACCATATTATCAGTGACTTGGCGGACTAATCACTAATTAACTAATTACTATTCACTTCACTAAATTGTAAAAACTTACTTTATTAATAAAAACAAACATTATGAAAATTTACTTGACTCTGGTCGCACTTTGTTGTGTCTGCCTCGGCATCCTGCCTGCACAGATCACCCCTCCGACAAAACAATCCGACCACACCTTGTCCAACCAAAAAATATGGGAAGGCGGCCTTCATGCCGGCCATTTTTTCGTGTCGGGCAATGTTGACTTTATTCCGGGCTTCGCCACGGGCGTACATATGCGAAAAGCACTTGATTATGTTTTTTCGCTACGCCTCGACCTGATGTACGGGAGTGCCCGAGGGGAAGCCGACGGCAATGTCCGCAGCTTTTCCAGCAAATGGATGTCCGGCAGCGTGCAGGGCATTGCCAGCCTGAACAACCTTAAATGGAGCGCCGAAGAACGCAAGACCAACATTTATGCTTTGTTCGGTGTGGGCATGAACAGCTTCTCCACCGAGCTGACGGAAAACGGCGAGGCCATGAGCAAGATCGGCAACAAAGCTGCCCTGCACACAGAAGTGGGAGCTGGTATTGCCTTCCGTATCAACGAAAAAGTGAACATAGGCATTGAGCATAAAACCATGGTGCTGATGGGAAGCCGCGCAGATATGCTGGACGGTGTTTCTACATTGGCCCAAAACCCTGACGGAAGGGCTGCCTTCAAAGACCTGCTCAACTATACCAGCGTCCGGCTCAATTACAATTTGGGCACCGCCAACAGGAAGATCGAACCGCTTTACTGGCTCAACCCAATGGACGCAGTGCAATACGATATCGCTACCCTGAAATACAATCAGATATCGCTGTCCGACATAGACGGCGATGGCGTGGTAGATGCCCTCGACACCGACAACAATACACCGAAAGGCGCCCCGGTAGATGTAAAAGGGGTCGAACTGGACAGCGACCAGGACGGGATAGCCGACCATGAAGACAAAGAGCCTTTTTCTCCTTCTGGATACCAGATAGACAAAAACGGAGTGGCACAGATCCCCGACATTTCGGAAGAGATCAACAAGTTAGTGGAAGAAAAAATGAAAGCGCTGCGCGAAGAAATGGCCGCACCGAATACAGCCGCCCCCGACCCTGCTCCAATACAACAGTTTCTGCCCTCGGTCTATTTCGCCTCCAGCAGCGACAAAATCCAAACTTCAGATTACAGCAACTTGGCCAATTTGGCCACTACCCTGCTTTCCAACCCTGAGCTGAAACTGGTGGTCACAGGTTTTGCCGATGAATCGGGAGACGAAGGCTATAACGACCAGCTTTCTTACCGGCGTGCAAAGGCCGTTGTCGGGTACTTGGAAAACACACTCCGGGTAAACAGGGAACAGCTCGTCTTGCAATGGAAAGGCGAACGCGGCGCCCTCGTGCCGGGGCAGCACCCTATCAACCGGCGGGTAGCATTCAAGTTTGCCGAAAATGAAACGGAAATGGCAGCACCTGCCAAAAGCAAATAATTTGAACCCCGGAACGGAAACGATTTTGAGCAAGGGCCTCCCCGCCCGGTATTTTCAATCTGGTTTCCGTTCTCGGTCAACTTTTCACTTTCAAACGATTGTTTGCCTGCTTTTGGCAGCCAAACACTCCATGCTGGTTCTCATCATTGAGGCCTGAACTTCCAGCTTTAAAAAAACAAAGCCGGATGTTTGGACCGCAAAAAAGGACCCACTCAAATAACAACAAACACTTTATGAAATATTTTACAACGCAATTGGTTTTGCTGTTGATGATAGCTGCGCCCGCATTTCTATTCGCCCAGGAGACCATTACGGTCAAAGGCCAGGTTAAAGATGCAACGAACAACGAGGCGCTCATCGGTGCTTATGTGTATGCCAGGGGCACCGACAAAGCCACAGAAACGGACATCAACGGGTTTTACAAACTGACTTTTTCCATACCCAAAGGCAGAACGACCCAGACCATTACCATCAGCTATGTCGGCTACCGGGACGACCGGACAACTATAAAAATAGAGCCGGGGGACGTGATCAACAGTTACACCAAAAATTTTGACCTGATGCCCTCCGCACTGGAACTGGGCAAGGTGACAGTGACAGCCAACAAAGTGGAGGAAGAACTGCAGGACGTACCCGTGGCAGCAACGGTCATCGGCACCAGGAACATGCGCGACCGAACTGTTTCCACAACCGAAGACGCCCTGGCTTCCGTGCCCAACCTCTTGACCGACTCCTACCTCCCAAGCCAGCCTACATTTTCTATCAGGGGGCTGTCAACCAACTTCGCGGACAATGGGGCAGAAAACGAGGTCGGCCTTTACATTGACGATGTGTACTACTCGCGGGCCTATAGTTTCAACACGACCCTGATGGACATCGAACGGGTAGAAGTGCTGCGCGGGCCGCAGGGTTCTTTATTTGGCAAAAATACGGTCGGCGGGGTCTTGCACATCATTTCCGAGCAGCCCAAAATGGGCACTTCGGGAGCCGTGGAACTGACCTCCGGCAATTACCAGTTCACCCAAGTGAGGGGCAAGGCCAACATCATGCCCATCAAGGACAAATTGGCGCTGCGCTTCACCGGGGCCTACAAAAGCCGGCAGGGCTGGCTCAGGGAAGAAAACCAAGACGTGGCCGATGCCAACCAGACCAAGTTCTGGGGCTTCCGCGGCGCCGCACTGATAAAGCCGACGGAGAAGCTCGAAATCAGCCTGAAGGGAAATTACTCCCGCGACAATGCCGCCGAGTTCACCATTGACCTGATGGCCGACAGCGACGACAACAAAAACCTGTTCAAGGTAGAAAACGCAACGCATACCGACCGGGTGGTCAACCAAAGCGAAGAGAACGCTGATTTTTTCAGGGACAACAAGGGCTACGTAGGCAAAGTGAAATACAAGATCAACGACCTGCTCACCTTCAATTCCATTACGGCCTACAATGACGCCTACACCGAATTTTACCGCGATTTTGACGTTACCCCAGAAGATGCCATGACTTACAAGGCCTCCCGGTGGTACAATTCTTTTAGCCAAGAAATGCGGGTATCAACGCCGAGGGAAGGGCGGAAATTTTTCTTTGTCGGGGGGCTGTACTACCTCAACGAACAGATCCAGACCCACGACACCCTGCGCCTGTTCAGTGCCATGCAGGAAGTCTATCGGCAGCAGTACAACGACCCCTCTATCAACTACCCGGACTATTTCGAGGGTGGCTGCACCCACGGCATCATTGACGCCAAGAGCTATGCGGCCTATGCCTCTACTTCTATCGAGGTCGGCGAGCGCATCCGCCTCAATACGGGCATGAGGATTACCATGGAAGAAAAGGCCGGCAGGTTTTGGCAGATGGTCAATCATTTCCCGAAATTTTCGGGCATTGACACCTACCTGACCCAGATAGCCAGCACCGACGACCCGCTGCGCCAATCTGTATCCGACAAAGCATGGTCGGGCAATATCGGCCTCGATTTCAAGACCTCGCAAAAAACCTTGGTCTATATAAATGTATCGAGGGGCTTCAAAGGCTCAGGCTTCAACATTGCCCTCAACCCCGACCCCACCGCCTCCAATATTGCCTACAAACCCGAATTCCTGAACAGTTATGAATTTGGCGTCAAGGTCAAGCACAACAGCCGATACCGCTTCAATGCCGCCGCTTTTGTCACTGATTACAAAGACAAACAGGAAGCCGCCCCCGTCGGCGCAGCCCTCCGCGTGACCAATGCCAAAAGTGCCAACGGAGTGGGCTTCGAGGCCGAATTTACAGGCCTGTGGTCAGAGTATTTCAGGACGGACGTGGCCTTGGGCGCCCTCAGCCTTGAGTACCATGATTTCGCTTTTGTTGACCAGGCGGGCAACCCGATCAACCTCAGCGGCAACAAACTCTACAAAGCACCCGATGTGACTTTCAAGTTTTCGCCCGAGTTCAACTACCCGCTCGGCGCCGACCTGAAAGTAAAGCTCCGGGCTGATTACAACTACACCGGCAAAACCTACAACGATATATACAACACCGAGTCCATCGCAAGGGAGGGCACCGGTATCCTGAATGCCCGCCTCGCATTCTCTTTTGCAAAAGAAAAATACAGCCTCGCACTTTGGGCCAAAAACCTGACGGACGCACTTTATATCCAGCATGGCTGGATCACCAATGTCGGCAACCACGCATCGGTGAACCCACCGAGGACGCTGGGCATGGAAATCAGGGCGAATTTTTATTGAGCCATTTGGTGATTGTTCCGTCGTAGCCACCCGGTTTATTGGGCAAGTTTCCCAAAAAGGTTGCCGTCAAAACATCTTTTTCCGGCAGTGTTTTTTTGAGGGCCTACCCAATAAATTGGATGGCTGCAAATGCCACGCTGAACAATTGCGGAATTTATTTTTTGGAAATAAAAAAGGCGGTGGAGCAGTCCACTGCCTTTTTTTATTTGGCCTGTCGTGTGCGGTGCTATTATTTTTTCCACCAATCATCTTCGTCCTCCTCCTCGTCCAAGTCGCCAAAACCGTAATCGTGGGGATTGCCGTCTTTGTCGTCGTAGTCGGGGTCGAGGTGGTAGGGGTAATAGCGCATCCAATCGCTGCCATGCCTGATTTTCAGGTAGGTGATCTCGCAGTCCAGTTCCCTTGCCCTTTCTTCTTCCGGCGTCAGGTCTTCGTCCACCATGTCTTTGTGCAGTTCGGCAAAATAGGCACATTGGCAATACTCCTCTCCGAGTGCGCACTGTCCGTGGGGCGTTCCTTTTTTGCAGGTTTCGAACAAGCCCATGTGCCAGCGTTTTTGGACGGCCTCTTGATCGAAATTTTCCCGCAAGGCCTTGTATTGGAGGCGTTCCGGGACTTCGATCACAAAAACGATCAGCCAGTTATAGGCTTCCAGCATTTCTTTGAGCGGCGGGAAGATGAGGTGGATTTCTTCATCGGTGAGCATATCGGCCGGCGGGAGCTGCTCTTTTTTGATGCCCGTCCATGCTTCGAGCGGGATGCGGGGAGCCGTTTTTTCTTCCTCCTCTTCGGATACCCACTCCCATATTTCATAGGACGTTTTTTCGGGGTATGGGCTGCTGACATTGGCCTTTGCGAAAGCAATGTCGCCGAGGAGTTGGTGGAGGTATTTTTTCATGACGGGAAGGTTTTCTCTAAAGTTTGGATTTTGTTTTGCAAAAATTATATCTGGCGAAACCTGCATCAAGGCAGCTACTTTTTTCAGGTAAAAGGAAAGCAAAGCTATTTCCCAAAACGCTCCTCAAAACATTCCTCCAGCCATTCCATGTACCAGGGGTCGAGGTTGTCAAATTCAAACAATTCTTCGCAGCGCGCCCTGAAATGTTCGCCCAAGCGGTGTTCGTCCATCAGCTTGACCGCTTTTTCAAAGGCATTGTAAGAGGCGTTATAATCCCCCTCCTACATGCCGCCAAAGGTATGCGCCCACTCGGTGGCCACTTCCGTCCGGTAAAGCAAAAGGTCAATTACCTCCACTGGAAATACCGAAACCTTTTCAAAAGCAGTCTGCAGCTTGCGTATTTCGGCATTGCTGAACCTGCGGGGGTTGCCGCCCCGTGTCCAGTACTGGTTGTAGATCTTTTTTTTGTAGCTGTCGAGCATGGCCTTGCGTTCGCTATCGGACAGGAGTTCCTGCATATAAAACTCCTGCACTTGGGGGAGTTTGCGGAAGAGCCTGAGCAGTTCGTCACGCAGTGCGGCCTCGTCGAGGCTGGCGAGGTATTTTTTGAAATCTCTTAGCTTGGGCTTTGGCATGGTGATGTGTTTTACAGTTGCGATGCTTTTGATAAACCGTTCAGGCCGTCCTCCTCGTTTATCGGGATATTTTTACTTTCCATCTTTTTATCGTCCGGCAGTTCTGCAAAAAAATTGGCTTCGTCCTTACCGATTTCTATACTGACAAAATGCCCGCTTTCATTTTCCCAATCGGCTGTGATGGTACTGTAGGGAGTTGGCGTCAGGCCATCGGATTCGAGTTCTTCCAACAAAGGGGCTGGAAGTTTTTTCAACAGCCGGAGGCAGGTAGCCACCACTTCCGGGCTGACGGGAATTGCACCGTAGCTGTCCCAATTGTTGGGGAGATGGGAAAAGGAAACAAGCTTTGTCCGGAGGGCGTTCCAGTGGTCTTTTTTCGGTGGTTTTTTCTCGCCCGTAAAACGCGCCAGCAAGCCCATTGCCTTGCCGAGCCATTTTTCATCGAGCTGGTCAATGAGGCGGTGCAATTCTTCTCGTTGATAGGTGACCGTCATAAGTATGATTTAAATGACAAAATGGTTAAACAACAGCTATCCTTTTATTTAAAATACGGTAGTGTTAATTTTGACGTGATAGGCAGAAACATGTTTATCTGATTTCCAAGCACTCAAGCCCCCGTCTCCGCTGCTTTGTCATCCGCCTTTAGGCGGATCTGCTCACGTTAGGGAGGCTGCATGGCTGCACTTCTAACGTAAA
>DROJ01000552.1 GCA_011321935.1 Bacteroidota bacterium
CGGCTGATTAAAAAGATGCCAAATAGGCTTTGCTCAGCAAAGGCTGGTTGCCGCAAATAGCGCCAATTTCAGACGAATTTAATTCGGTTAAATTAGCGCAATTCGCGGCTATCAGCACGAACGGAACATGAGCGAAAAAACTGCTGGGTTTGACGAAAAGTTGCATCCAATATTATACTGAACCACTTTAGGTTTTGTGCATCGAGGGCAGGTACTCCCCTTCTGGGGCTGGGGGCTGGCGAGGGCAAATGCACAAAACCTAAAGTGGTTCAGTATATTCCATTGAAAAGCTCCCTATACAGATGAACCAATCATTTTCTTATCCGTTGCCTTTTCTTCAAGGGTAAAGTATTCTACCAAGCTGTACCTTTTTTGCTGAACCGGAGCAGCTACCATGATCTTTTTATTTTTTACAAAAATAATGATTTTTTGTTTAAAAAGGGTCTTTGTATAAAAACCACGAACTTAGTGTTACCTTGTTTATAGTTCTCATTTTATTTTAAAATACCGGGAAGTGGTTTTTTTGTGGGTTGTCGGGTTCAGATGAAACAGGGGTGTTTTATTTTATAATGGTTGCACTTCTGGTCGCGCCAACTTGCCCATTACCTATAAAATAGTAATTTGCGCAAGTGAACTATTTTTGAATTTATGGTACACCATATTTTCTAAACCATATTCAATATTTATTTCCAAAAACTTATGGCGCATCATTTGCCTTAACATTACTTTTGTATTTATTTTAAAAAAGCGGAAATATTCAGTGGTCGTAGCCGCCCAAATTTTTGGGCAGGCTCTCAAAAAAAATTGGTAACTACTTACCACCCCTTCAGTATTATTTAATTCACTAACCCCGAGTACTCGGGGTGGGCAACGCACAAATCTGGGTTTCCCGCCTACCGGCAGGCAGGTAACCCAAAACAAACGTGCATATTTTTGGGTTACCTGCCTGCCGGTAGGCGGGAAACCCGATAAAGTTTTGTGCTTTCCCCCGACTGAAGTCGGGGGTTAGTGAAATCAACAGTTTTGAGGGGGGGGTAAGTAGTTACAAAAATTGCATGCAATATAAGCCTGCCCAAAAATTTGGGCGGCTACAAACAACAAATCATGGGACCAATATGGGGCATTGACCTCGGCGGCACAAAAATAGAAGGCGTCGTCATCGAAGACACTAAAAGCATGAACGTATTAAAGCGCATGCGCCTGCCCACCGGGGCGGAGAATGGCTATGTCCACGTCCTCCGGCAAATATATAAACTGGTGGAAACGCTGACCGCCGAAATAGGTATGCGCCCAGAAAAAATCGGCATCGGCACGCCCGGCATACTCGACCCTTCCACGCAAAAATTAAAAAATGCAAATACCGTTTGCCTGAACGGCAAGCCGCTGAAAAACGACCTCGAAAACCTGCTCGGCATATCTTTGGAAATGGCCAACGATGCCAATTGTTTTGCATTGGCGGAAACGAAATTGGGGGTGGTGCGCGATATGGCGCCGGAGGCCAAAACAGTGTGGGGCATTATCATGGGCACGGGCGTTGGTTCGGGCGTGGTAATCAATGGCAACATATTAAATGGAAAGCACGGCATCGCCGGAGAGTGGGGGCATATGTTCATTGATGAAAGCGGCGGCGAGTGTTATTGCGGGAAAACGGGCTGCGTGGAAAAAATAATTTCCGGGCCGGCACTTACTGCTTATTATAATAATTTATTGGGCACGGATATATCGCTCCCCGAAATCGTCGAACGGTTTTATGACGGCATGGACAACAAAGCGACGGAAACGATGGAACGGTTGATTTATTTTTTTGGAAAAGCGGCGGCCAATGTCATTAATATACTCGACCCGGACGTGGTCGTATTGGGCGGCGGGCTTGGAAATATTGACCTCTTATATTCGGATGGTTTTGAATCGGTAAAGCAGCATATATTCAATGATAAACTGGAAGCGCTTTTTTTGAAACCTAAATTGGGGGACAGTGCGGGGGTATTTGGGGCGGCGCTGTTGTGTGAAGACTAACCGGCAATTTCTCCGTTTTCGTTTTCGGGCAATATTTTTATATTTTCATAAATAGATTTGACGGGTATAGAAAAGCCCAGTTTTTTTAATTCAATAACATCGTCCATTGATTCGAAATATTGATAATGCCAAAATTTTTTGCCTTCTATACGAGTAAATAATTCGACAGAAATGGAATATTGGGAGACCATCATATAGTATTGCAGGGAAGGCAGTTTTTTATAATGCTTCCACTTGAAATCATGGTCGCGGCCGGAGGTCGTTTTTGAAAGCACTTCAACTATCAGAACCGGATATGCGACCATATATTCGTTCCCCTCCTGATCCCTTTTGTCGCAGGTCAGCATAATATCTGGATAGGTGTAAAACTTGCCTTTTGCAACTTGCAGCCGGATGCTTTCTGAATAAACTTTGCAGCCTTTTGGAACAAAAGCTTTTCTCAGTGGGGTTTTTATGTTATCTATTATTTCGTTGTGGTTTTTGGTAGTATTGCCCATAACAAAAATTTCTCCGTGATAAAATTCATGGCGCGCATCTCCATCCTTCTCTATTTCGAAGTATTCTTCTACCGTTAGTAATTCCTTTTTTAATGCCGTTGCTACCATAATGAATTATTTTTTTTCAAAGATAGTCATTTTTTCAAAAAACCCTTTTCCCTTCGTCAAACTTTTTTATCAGCTTCGCAAAAAACCGACTGACCATATCGGCGCAAAAAGGGGACGCCGGAGCCTATATTTGAGGCAACGCCTTTCCGCCCACTGCCCACGCGCAAAGAGCTTGTCCCGAATCTTCGGGGCATCACCTCAAATATATAAAAAGGGCGGGAATAATTCCCCGCCCTTTTTTCTTTTTCCGATGTTATTTTTTTTCAAAAAAAACTAATCCTGTTTCGGTATTTTAATATCGTAGGTTTTCTTTTTGCTGTTGGTCAGTTTATAACTCAACAACCACGGGTTGTATAATTTCAACATGCGGTAGGTCGTGCCGTATTTTTTTGCAAAGTCACCGAGGTTGGGAATGGCGCCGTCAACTTGCACGACGGAATAATTGTTCAGCGGCATATATTTTTCTTCTTCTGGAATATCGAAACCGAATTTGGTGGGTTTTTCCAAAACTTCGCGGATGGCCAATATCCTAAAAACATATCGGCTTGTTTCTTCATTTATATTCAGGTCAAAATAATTATCGGATTTCTGCCGCTCCATTTCTTTTGCAAAACCGGAAGGTCCCATATTATAGGCCGCTGCCGTATTGATCCAACTGCCGAATTTTTCGTGGTATTTTTTTAAATATTTACAGGCGGCGCGGGTGGCCTTTTCCAAGTGGTAGCGTTCGTCCACTTCTGTATTTACTTGCAGCCCATAATCACTGGCAGTGCCGCGCATAAACTGCCAAAAACCTTTTGCGCCGACGGGCGACTTGGCATTGCTCAAATTGCTTTCTGCCACTGCCAGATATTTAAAATCTTCCGGCACGCCATATTCTTTTAATATAGGCTCGATGACCGGGAAAAAACGGGTCATCTTTTTTAAATTCAAAATAGTGGAAGTATGGTAATAAGTGTTGACGATGAGTTCCCTTTCCAAGCGTTCGCGCACATCAAAATTTTCGGTGGGGATGCGCTCGCCCGCAAACCAATATTCGTCGGTCGCATCAACGGAGGGGATATATATGGAGCGGTTATAGGCAGTCCCGTCGGGGTCGTTGGTGGGTGTTTCGTAAGAAGCAAAAATGGCGACCGTTGCGAAAGCGGCCATTATTGCCAAATAATATTTGATCGTATTTCTCATGATAGTAGGTGTTTTAAAAAATATTCGTTTTGTTTTTAAAGGGGGAAATAACGGGCGTGTTTTTTTTAAGCCAAACTTTCCGAAAATTACAATTTTCGGAAAGCTGAATATCGAATTGTTTAATAACGGTTTCTTATTTCCAATATGTTCCGAGGCTTGTCTTTCCATATTCCAAACAATGCTTTAGGGTCAATGCTTTTGTCACCTTTGGTAATAGGGATAGTTTTTTTTGGTGCACTGTCAACAATATTAAAATTCTGTATCTTCAATGATTTTAATACAGCAATCAATCGGCTTATTTCATCCCAGCTTGTTGTTTCGATTGTTATCCGCATAGTTATTCTGTTTTATTTTGCCTCTCTCCTCCTCTTAAAAATAGGAACAGTAGAACATGGCTCCCCATACATAATACTCTTGGCGTATGGTTGCAATTTTCGTGTCAATTCCACATATGCCGAGGGCGGCACCGGTTTGTCGCCACATCCTTTGATGACAATTCGCTTGCCATCGTACTCTTTTCCGTCAACAGTTGACAGGTTTTTTTGAAATGCCGTTTTATAAAATTCATCCGTAGTGCCCTGAAAAATATTGCCTGCAAATGGTGCTGCATATACGGCCACCAACATATAGGCCCACACCGGAATAATAGCATCTGCCGAACAAAAGACCACCAAATTTTTACCTTTATATTGCTCCCAATCATGCTCCTTTAATGCCGCCCGGAAATCCTTTTCTTTCAGGATAAGCTCCATATAAAGGTAATCTTTCAGGTCAAATGTAGCCAATTCCCCTTCCGGAAAGAAATCTTCGAGGTTCAAAGTAATCAGCCCGCTTGCGGCGACCCGGTTTACCAATGGCTTGTCTATTGTTTGCATAAAATATTGTTTGAATTATTATCTCTTGGATGCATAATGGTTGCCGCTGCCCAAAAACCATTTAACCATTTAGCAATACAACCATTTAATTTTACTCTTCTTCATCTGTTCCAATCCCGTTTACTGCCGCGCCCATTTCCATCGAAGTCAATGCTTCCGAAATGGCTTCCATGATCCTCACGTCGGCCGGTTTTTTCTGGACGGCAGAAGAGCGGTCGGAGGCAGAAGTGGACATTTCGGCATCTTCCTCGATCGGTGCGCGCTCGCCTATTTCGTTGTCGGGGTCGCGGAAATCTTTTGGCTGCGGCAGGTCTTTCATGTCTTTCAGTCCAAAGTAGTCCATGAACTTGGGGCTGGTGCCATAAAGCAGCGGCCTGCCCGGCCCGTCGCCCCTGCCGACTATGGAAACAAGTTCTTTCTCCAGAAGTTTTTGCATGGAATAATCGCAGCTCACGCCACGGATGGCCTCGGCCTCGCTTTTGGTCACGGGCTGTTTGTAGGCGATGATCGAAAGCGTTTCGATGGCTGCTTTTGAGAGCCGCTTTTTGGTGGTCTGTTTGAGCCAAGTTGCGATGAGGCCGTGGTAGGCGCCCTTGGTCATAAACTGGTAGCCGCCGCCGATTTTCACGAGTTCAATGGCCGATTCCTCTTTTGCGTAGCGCCCGCTCACCTCGTCAATGGCTGCCTGCACGTCTTCCTGTGGAAAGGCCGTTTCAAAAGATTCTTCCAGGCAGTCGCCGATGTCGCTGAAAGTAATGGGCGAGTCGGCCGCAAAAATCAGCGCTTCTATATGTTGTGATAATTTTTCCAAAATATAATTAAATGGTTGGATGCCTGCCTGCCGATAGGCAGGGCTGAATGGCTGAATGGTTAAATGGTTAAATGGTTAAATGGTTAAATGGTTAAATGGTTATCAGGCCATTCAGGCATCCAGTTTTATAAAAAGACGGCAAAGGTAATTATTCGGTAGGAGAGTTTGAGAAGACCAGAGTTTGAGAGTTTGAGAGAATGAGAGTTTGAGAGCAGTATCGAGAAGGGACTCTTGATTCTCGGAGCAGAGAAACCAAAGAGTCCCTTCTCGATACTGCTCTCAAACTCTCAAACTCTCATTCTCTCAAACTCTGGTCTTCTCAAACTCTCAAACTCTCATTCTCTCCTACTGCCAGCATTCTTTTTCCAATTTTTTCTGAAAAGGCAAGCCCCTCACGAGGCGGGCATAACTGAGTTCGTTGTGGTCGGGGTTTTTTTCGGCGGGCGTGTCCTGAAAATAAAAATCTGCAAGGCCGCCGATGCCGTCTATTTTGAAAGCAGTTTCGAGCATACAATTTACTAATTGGGGAGCTTCGTCGGGATGGAGTTGGAGGTGCTTTTGGGCAGCCCTTTTTAGGTAGGTCGCTAATTGGCGTTTGGAGGGGCGCTTGAAATCAATGCGGTTCACCTCGGGGTTGGTGGGCGAATATTGCACGATGAACTCGTCGCCGGATTCCAGTGGCATCCCGCTCATCAAAAGTACGAGGGGTTCGGTATGGTAGGTGGATTTAGAGGAATAGGCTTGGTTTTGTGCAACGAAGTGGTAAGAAATGTTTGGTTTTTCTCGGCCCGGTTCGATGGTGACCGTTGCAACGGTCTCAATGCTTTGCTCGGCGAGCAGTTCGTCAATCCTGGCGAGGTCGGTTTCTTTTTGGTAATTAATAAAAAAAGAAAAACCTGCTATCAAGACGGCGAAAACGGCAAGCGCCGCCACAAGCTGCCGCAGGAACTTCCGCTCCATGGCCCAACGGGCGCGGTTCATGGGGGTATCGGCGGTCTTGTCTATTTCAAAAAAATAAAACATTTCGTCGCCCCGCCTTTCCAGCCTGATATGGCAGAGTTCGTTATCGATGAAAAAGGTGTATTCCTTGGTGTCCAATACATTAAAATCAATGGTGGTTATTTTTTTGCCGACATATATGATAAGGTGCCCCTTGCGTCTGCTGTGGTACAGGCCGACCGGGATGTTCCTGCCTTCTCCGGCTACATAGGTCCAAGTGCAATGTTTCAATTTGTCGCTTTGTAAGGTTTGTGTATGAAATTAACGCCCTGAAAATGAAAAGGTACATCCTTGTATTAAAAAATAATCTCCCTTTTTTCTGTCAAAAACAATAATTTACGAAGGGCACAAGTTTAGAAGGTAATTATTCAAAAACATATTAACTAACCACAATCATTCTACATGGAAAAATACCTTACACAACTGGATTTGATCCGTTTTATTTACAAAGAGACTTCTACTTCTGAAACGATGTACATATCGGAGGCGCTGGGAAAAGACCCTTTGCTTGCAGAAGAACACGAAGAACTCTTCGAGGGTTACCGGCACTTTCCAAGGGCCAAGTTCAGCCCCCGGGCATCTACCCTCCAGACCATCCTCCGCCACAGCGAGCAAACTGCACTGAATACAATGCACTGAGCCCTGTGAAAAAAATGCACGAAGCCCTTCGCAACAACTGTTTGTGAAGGGCTTTTTTATTTCTTGGCAATTTTTTTGTCTCCGCCCTGCAACGGTGCCCGTGGGCCTAAAACAAAGGCGGTCTTCCCGCCCCCGCCCACATTTCCAAAAATCCATTACATTTGCTGAAAATCCCCAACAATTTAGGGCTTGTGCCGTAAAAAAGGGGGCACCAAACAGCAGACAGCCAACCACCTAATGGTTTCCGAAACTATACTTATTGTTTCATTAATATTGTTGAACGGCTTTTTTGTGGCAGCAGAATTCGCTATCATAAAGGCACGCCTGCCCCAGTTGCAAGAGGAGCAAGGCATTGCGGCACGCATTGCCGTGCGTATTATTGAAAAACAAAAAGAATACCTCACCGCCATCCAACTGGGCATCACTATTTCGAGCCTGGGGTTGGGGTGGGCCAGTGAGCGGGTCATGGCAGGCGGCCTTGAAAAATTGCTGGCCTCTTTTGACCTCACTTTAGCTGAAAATGCCCTGCACGTTATTGCCTATATCATTGCCTTTGCGTTCATTGTCGTTTTGCATTTTGTTTTTGGTGAATTGATACCGCAAGGGCTTGCTGTCCGGCATCCGATCAACACGACACTTGGCATAGCTTGGCCGCTGCGGTTTATTTATTTTTTCCTACGCCCGTTTGTTTGGTTATTAGGTGGTATTGCCGATTTTTTCCTCCGTGTTTTTGGCATCAACTCTAATGAGGAGGAGGGGGTTCATTCGGAAGAGGAGCTGAAAATGATCATCGCAGAAAGTGCCGAGGGGGGGGCGATAGAAGCGTCTGAACGGGAGCTGATCCAGAACGTTTTTGATTTTGACGACCGCTTTGTTTGGCAGATATTGCAGCCCCGCGCGCAAATAGCGGCTATCGAAATCAACACCCCGCTCAACGATGCCATCCAGTTTTCATTGGACGAAGGCTACTCCCGTTTTCCGGTCTATGAAGAAAGCATTGACAATATCTTGGGCTTTATTCATGCCAAAGACCTTTTGAAATTGTCGCGCGAAAATAACAGCAATAAAAAAATCGAAAACATACTCCGCCCCGTGCAATATGTTTCTTCCAATAAAAAGGTAATGCACCTGCTCCGGCAATTCCAAAAAGAACACGAGCACTTGGCCATTGTGGTCAATGAATTTGGCGGAACGGTCGGCCTTATTACTTTAGAAGACATCATCGAAGAGTTGGTGGGCGAAATACAAGATGAATATGATACGGAAACGCCGATAGTAGAAAAGAAAGGAGATCATATTTTTAAAATACAGGCGCAAAACCCCATCGACGATATCAACGAGTACCTGCCTTTTCCCTTTTCAGAAGGAGAGGAATACCATACCCTTTCCGGCCTTATTTTAAAAATATCTGAAGATATACCCGCCGAAGGCGATAAGTTGAGGGTGGATGGTTATGAGGTGGAAATAGTCAAAATGTTTCAGGCCAGCCCAGAAGTTGTGAGGGCGGTTTACCTTCCTGAAAAAAAGGAAAACAATATGGAAAAAGAAGGTTGACGGGGTGTGTTTCAACGTTACTTGGTCTCCCGTAGGGTGGCCGTCCCGCGCCGAAATTTTTAAATACACCCGGTTGGTGCGGCTATTTTATTTCCTTATATTTTCCGCTTTCCATATCGTAATACCTGCTGTTTATTTCCGCTTTTTTTAATGTTTTGTGAAATGGCGAAAAAAACAAATCCCTGTCCTCCATTTTGTTTTTGTACCAATTGAAATCCGGCATTATAAGCAGCGTTTTTGCCTCCTTCGGATTGTCCAGTGCAGAGAGGTGCATGGCGGTAAACGGAACCCCCCATTCCATCATGATAATGTCCATTGGCGCATTTTCTTTTTTTATTAAAAAACGGTTGGTCTGCAATGTTTTTGATTGTTGCAGTTGGTTTTTTATCCAATCAAAGTTCCGGGCAAAAGTTTTGTGGTTATAGGCAATAGTGGAGAGCCGCAGCACCATCAGCCCAATAAACAAAGCGGGCATCCATTTTATTCTTTTTTCAAAATAAGGCACCATGTCAAATAAAAAAGGGACGGACACAAAAATAGTCAATGGCAGGTAGGTTACTTCTGAATAAAACCGGTATTGTGCCTGTGGGTCTGAGATATTATATAACAATATAAATCCCATGAAAAAAGACCAGACAAAAAACAGCTTCCACCATTGTTTTTTTAAAATATAAAATGCGCTGACCGCAAACAATAAAACAGGCAGCATATAATAATAGTAAACACATCTTTTTAAAAATACCAAATTGGAAGGGAGGGTATGTAAACCTGGGAAATATTGTTTTAAATTGTTCTGAAATTCGACCTGCTTGGCAGCCTCGTACCAATTGGTAAAATAAATGGATTTAATGGCCGCAATAAATAAAAAAACAATAAGCATTAAAATATACCTGCGGTGCCTCAATTCTTGTTTGTGCAGCCAAAAGAATATCCATAAAAAAAGAAAAAACACCAGCGATAATTTATGTGAAAAACCGACCGTAACCAATAAAGGAAACAATACCGGGAATACCCATTTGTTTTTCATTTCGGGAAAGCGCAATATCACGCCAAAAGATAAAAGCAATAAAGCCAAGCCTAAATAAAACTCGCTCTGCATATGGTAAAACGCATCGAATGTAATGAGCGTAAAAAGGAATATAAGTACCCAGCCGAGAAAATCATTTTTTAAACAGGAAACCAATAAATGGTATATCAATAAAAAAAACAAAATATAAGATGCCGAAAAAGCCATTCCCAATGCCCAAAGCGGCGCTCCCATTTTCATCAATATATAGGGCAAAATTTGCGGAAGGGCAGTAACAAAGCGGTAATGATATATTTGGATGCAACCCTCGTTTATCATATTGAAAAGCTGGAACCCCGCATCCATAAAAAAAGCCCGTTCTTGGTAATATACCAAAGCCATCAGCAGCATAATTGCCCAAACGGCATAGCCCAGTTTTTTATAAAAAGAAGAATGGAACATGAGGGTCGGTTGACGGCAGACGGTTGACGGCAGACGGCAGACGGCACACGGTTGACGGTGTGCAGGACGTTGCCTCCCGTCAACCGTCCACCGTCCACCGTTTTTAGCTGATAGCGTAAGAGGTGAGCCGGCATTTTACTTTCAATATCTGCCGGATGTCGGCGAGGTCCACTTCGTATGGTTTGTAAACGGCGCTGTTGTCGGAGATAAGGCGGAGTTGCGCAGTGCTGTCGCCCTCGCCCCTGATCTGTTGGATGCGCTTGGCGACCACCACATCTGTCACTACCACATACACATTGTTGTCGCGCATGGGGTCGCCCCGTTCGAGCGGTTCGCATACCACGATGTCGCCGTTGGTGATGGTGGGGTACATGCTGTCGCCGCTGATCTCGAAAGCGAGGAGGTCGCCCTCCAGGTTAGGGATGGAAAACTTGGGCAGGTCGGAGAGGTAGGTTTCGTCCTGATGGGCGAGCGCATAGCCGGCCATTGCCCGGTTGGGCACGAGGGAGATGTTGGGTTTGCCGCCAAAAAACCACTCGTTTTTGGAACGGGTGGGGATGCCCTCTTCAAAATTGGCGCTGCTCTTGAATGCGCTGCCCTCGAAGCCGAACATGTAATTGGCATCAACGTCATAAATTTCAAACAATTTGTGGAGCTGATCGACGGTGATGTTCCGGTCTCCTTTCAAAATGCTGTTGATGACGTGGTTGTAAGTGCCCAGTTGTTTGGCAATGTCTGATTTGCCTTTGATCAGACGCCTTTCTTCGAGCATCGAATATATTTCTCTAAAGCGCTGATTGACAGTATTATCCGAAAAGTTTCCCATTTTAAAATAAAAAAGTTTTAGAAAATGTTTGGATTTAAAAACAAAATGTTTTTAAATTTGCACCATAATATTTGAATTGCAACAAGGGTTTGTAAAAACCGCCCCGAAGATACAAATAGTTTTCTAAACCGTGAAATCATGACACCGAATCAACAAAAAAGTTTCTTCTTCAACACAGGCTATGCACAACAACAGGGAGGCCATAGCTACAAAAACGGCGGGGTGGCACATGTCAACAGGGAGGTATCGCTGCCCGGTGCTGCCCTCCTTTGGCTGCTGCGCAAGTCGGCCTTGCTTATCGACAAAATGATCGTACTGGTGAAATACCAGTTTTATAAACATACCGCAGTGGCGCCAAGTACTGTCCGGCTGCCGTGGGGCAAATTGTCCATTGTCGGCCTGATGGCCTTTATGGCTTTCAAACGGGATGTCTCTTTTTCGGTGGGAATGGGCGAGGTGGCCCAAACCCCAAAATACAGAAGTGCAGCCGTTGCAGAAGGGGTGGCATTGAAAGAAAAAGGCACGGAGGCCAGCCTGTTTTCCCTTTTTTCAGAAAAGAAAAAAGATGTCTTTGCCGATGCGCCCGGCGACAATGCGAAAGACCGGAAAATAAAAGCATATGTGCGCCGCTTCAAAGATGTGGCCATAGCTGAAAAAGAACGTTTCGGCATTCCGGCAAGCATAAAAATGGCGCAGGCCATCGTGGAGAGTAATTCGGGCAAAAGTGCTTTGGCCACCAAAAACAACAACCACTTCGGCATCAAATGTTTTTCCAAAACCTGTAAAAAGGGCCATTGCTCCAACTTCGGCGACGACAGCCACAAAGATTTTTTCCGCAAATACAACAGCGCTTGGGAAAGCTGGCGGGCACACAGCAAAATGATCGTGAGCGGACGCTATAAGCCGCTTCTTAAATACGGGGACGATTACAGAAAATGGGCGCGCGGCCTCAAAAAAAGGGGCTATGCCACTGCTAAGCACTACGAACAGACTTTGATAGACATTATTGAAAAATACCACTTGGACGAGTTGGACAAATAAGGGCTTCGTGAAAAGAATTATACTGAACCATAATAGGTTTTGTGCATTTGGTCTCGCCAGCCCCCAGCCCCAGAAGGGGAGAACCTGCGCTCGATGCACAAAACCTATTATGGTTCAGTATAAACAACAAGCATAACGGTGCCGGTTATTTAATTCTTTTCCCTTACATCGTCTGGTCTCTTTAAAACTATGGACTCATTTGAATTTCTGGAGATAAGGGCTATCACCCGATTGTTTAACCTTAGCCGCCCCAAAAGCCATATTTTATAAAAAAGGAGAATTAAAAGAAGTGAGGAACCAACTCCATGAAGCCAAGAATCATAGTAGTTTTCTCATGTATGTTCTGGGTGCGACCGCTCTCTGCGAACGGCAGAGTTGCGGTCTTTTTTTTGACCAGAAAACGAGAGCATGAGAAAACGAGAGTTTGAGAGAATGAGAGTTTGAGAGAATGAGAGTTTGAGAGCAGTATAGAGAAGGTACTCTTTGGTTACTGTTCGAATACCAAAGAGTACCTTCTCTATACTGCTCTCAAACTCTCATTCTCTCAAACTCTCATTCTCTCAAACTCTCATGCTCTCATCCTTTTTCTCCGCTGCACCTGATAATACAGCCCGCCGACCATGATGGATGAAATACCGGCCAATAAAAGGAGGATCAGCCCTCCATTGTTGGTATAGTGCTGTAAAAGGAATACCAGGACGATAAAAAATATATTTACACCGACCAATATGCCGGTTGCCTGCATGTGGTCCAAGCCCGAATCGAGCATGAGGTGGTGGATGTGGGTACGGTCGGGGTAGAGCGGATGCCGCCCCCTCATTATCCGGGTAGCAAAAACCCGCAAAGTGTCGAACAGGGGGAGAATTAAAATCCCAATGGCAACGGCCGGGGCAGCATTCATTTTAAAGGGGTGGGCGTTTGGCAGTTCGCCGTTAAACTCTATGAAATCAATAGTCAGGATGGAGCAGACCAAGCCTAGTAACAGCGCCCCCGTATCTCCCATAAAAATCTTTGCGGGCGAGTAGTTGTATTTCAAAAAGGCAGTTGTGGCACCTGCCGCAGATACGGCCATGATCGCCAAATCGTACCGTTGGACAAGCATGAACCAAATGCCCAAAGTGCCAGTAATTACGATAATGAGGCTGCCGGAAAGGCCGTTGATGCCATCAATTAGGTTGATGGCGTTGATGATAACAATGATAGTGAAAACGGTCAATACAATGCTCCAAACTGGGTTGATTGCCTCAATGCCCATCATGCCATGCAAGCTGGATATCCTTACGTCTGCCTTGAAGATCAGAATGACGGCAGCAAGTATTTCAACAATCAATTTTTTAGAAGGGGAAATACCATCAATATCGTCTTTTACACCCACCAAAAATATAAGGATGAAAGCACAAAGCACGTACTGAAGGTCGCCGCCATAACGGGCGAAAGGGGTCCAGAGCATGATAGAAAAAATAGTGCCCGCAAAAATGGCGATCCCTCCTAGTCGCGGTGTGACCACAGTGTGCGAGCTGCGCTTTACGGGTACATCGTACAGTTCTTTTTTCAATGCAACCCGGATGATGGGGGGGATGACAAAATAAGTGAGCGTAAAAGCGGTGATGAAACTGATTATGACGTCGTAATCTAGCATGGGCTGGGTGTTTTGATTGATGCAAAGGTAGCCAATCGGGACGTGATGTTTGACAAATGTTGAGGTGGCCCAGTGACCTGCCCCAACATTTGTCAAACATCACGTCCCGATTGGCTACCTTTGCAAACTTTTTGATGAAAAGTCGAAGCAAACGTTTAAAGTCCTTTGGCTGTCAAACTAATAGAAGGACAGGGAAAATGGATTTAAAATCACAAATAGACCTAGCGAGACTGCCCCGCCATATTGCCATCATTATGGACGGCAACGGGCGGTGGGCCAAGGGCAAGGGCATGCCGCGTGTCTTTGGCCACCGCAAGGGCGTGAAGTCGGTACGCGAAGCGACCGAAGCTGCCGCTGAACTTGGCGTAGAATACTTGACCCTTTATGCTTTTTCCACGGAGAACTGGAACCGCCCCGTCATGGAAGTTACTGCCCTGATGGGGCTTTTGGTAGATACGATCAAAAAGGAAGTGAAGACTTTGAACGAAAACAATATCCGTTTGAAGACCATCGGAGACATTTCAAAATTGCCAGAAAAAAGCCAAAAAGCATTGCAGGAGGCCATAGCCGAAACCCGGAACAACTCCCGTATGACCTTGGTGCTGGCATTGAATTACAGCGCAAAATGGGAAATTTTGGAAGCAAGCAAAAAACTGGCAAACAAAGTCAAAAAAGGGGAAATGGATCCGGCTGAAATTGACGAGGCCGCTTTTTCAAATGCGCTCGCTACCCAGGGGATGCCCGATCCCGAACTATTGATAAGAACGAGCGGGGAAGCAAGGATCAGCAATTTTTTGCTCTGGCAAATTGCTTATTCGGAGTTGTATTTCACAAAAATATTGTGGCCTGATTTCAGGAAGGGCCACCTTTACGAAGCCATTCTGGATTTCCAAAAAAGGGAAAGAAGGTTTGGGAAAACGAGCGAGCAGATAGCTGGATAGGAGGCTTTCGCTACCGTGCTTCTTTAGCAGCAACAACAGACAAAACGATGAACCGAACAGGTGCGTACAACCATGCCTCCTCTTCCTTTCACTTTACAAGGCGGGCATTGTCTCGGACAAATTGGCGGTTTTTAATTGGCCAAGGCATTTGTCTCGACAAACCTCCGTTTCTTTGCAACCTGCTTTTTTGGTCAACCTCGTCGAGGGGCTTGTCCAATGTTAGTTTGATATGAAAAATAAATGGCAGCATTACATTTGATGCACTGCCAAATAAATTACCAATAAAAGATACAAACGTGATAGCTACGAATTTCCAGAAAAACATTTTTACGCCGCTGGCAATAATGGCGGTGTTGCTCCTTTTCGGCCAGTCGCCCTTGCTTGCCCAAATGGGACAGGACACCGTGCCTGTGCTCGATTACACTACGCCGAAGGATTATGAGATCGGTGGTGTGACAGTGACAGGGGCAAAGTTCAGCGATGCGAATGCCATTATTTCCATTGCCGGTTTCAGGGTCGGCGACCGGGTGCGCATTCCTGGCGGCGACATTCCGAGGGCCATGAAGTCGTTGTGGAAACTCAGCCTTTTTACCGATGTGCAGATTTACAAAGAAAAGACAATCGGCGATGTAGTGTTCCTTGAAATAGTGGTGCGGGAGCGCCCACGGCTCACTACCCACTCTTTTAAAGGCGTAAAAAAAACCAACCACGATGACCTCAATGAAGAAGTCAATAAATTTTTAATAAAAGGAGGCATCGTCACCGAGAGCATCAAGTCCAATGCTGCCCATGCTATCAAACAGTACTATATTGAAAAAGGCTTTTTTGACGTGGACGTTAAGGTGAAAGAACTGGTGGATTCTTCGCGCATCAATGCAGTGCGCTTGGTGTTTGACATAAACAAAGGGAACAAGGTCAAAATCCAGGACATCACCTTTTCGGGCAACACCAATATCAAAGACCGCAAGCTGCGCAACCTGATGAAAAACACCCGCCGGAAAAGGCGCATCCTTGCTGGCTCAAAGTTGATCCGAAAAGAATACGAAGAAGATAAAAAAGCATTGATCGCCTATTATAACAAAGGAGGCTACCGGGACGCCCTCATTGTTTCGGACAGCACCTGGAGGGAGGAAGACGGGGACCTGCGCATTCATATCAACTTGAACGAGGGCAACCAATATTACTTTCGGAATATCACGTGGAAAGGCAATTCCATTTACGATACCAAAACACTGGACAATGTGCTCGGCATAAAAACGGGCGATATTTACAACAGCGAACTGCTTGAAACCCGCCTTCAATTTAGCCAGGACGGGAGGGATGTCAGTTCACTTTATATGGACAACGGCTACTTGTTTTTCAGTGTCGATCCCGTAGAAATTGCGGTTACAGATGATTCCATTGACCTTCAATTGCGAATATTCGAGGGGCCGCAGGCGACCATTGACAAGGTGACCATCAAAGGCAACGACCGCACCCACGAACATGTGATCAGAAGGGAACTGAGGACAATACCGGGTGCAAAATTCAGCCGTTCGGACATTATCCGCTCGCAGCGGGAGATCATCAACCTGGGCTATTTCAACCCTGAAGCCTTGGGCATCAATACTCCCGTAAACGCACAGCGCGGAACGGTTGATATTGAATACACGGTGGAAGAAAAGCCGTCCGATCAGTTGGAGCTTTCTGCGGGTTGGGGCGGCCGCGGACGAGGGGTGATCGGTACTCTTGGGGTAGCGTTCAATAATTTCTCCGCACGGAATATCTTCAACAAAGAAACCTGGAACCCACTTCCCCAGGGGGATGGGCAAAGGCTCTCGCTCCGGGCGCAGACGAACGGGCGTTTCTTTCAGTCCTATAATATCTCCTTTACCGAGCCGTGGCTGGGGGGCAAAAAACCTAATTCTTTGACCGTTGCCGGGTATGTGTCGAGATTGACAAACGGCTTTGATAAAAACAGCGAACTGTTCGGAAAATTAGTTAACGCAGGTGTCACCATCAGTTTGGGCACAAGGCTCAAGTTTCCTGACGACAACTTTATCTATTCTGCTGCGCTGAATTTGCAGACCATTAACCTCGACAACTATTTGAGCACTAGCAACGCCACTTTGTTCAGGACGGACAGGGGCGAGCGGGTGTCTGACGGGAATTTCCGGAATTTCAGCATCACACAGACCCTTGCACGTAGTTCTATCAACAACCCCATTTTCCCACAAGATGGGTCAAGGGTTTCCCTTTCCGTGCAACTGACGCCTCCTTACTCACTGTTCACCAATAAAGACTACCGTAAATTAAGCCCCGAGGACCGTTTTAATTTCTTGGAGTACCATAAATGGAAAGTGGCTGCAGATTGGTACCAAACATTGGTCGGCAAATTGGTCATAAAAGCATCGGCAAGGTTTGGGTTTATCGGCTCTTATAACAAGGCCATCGGGATCACCCCTTTTGAAAGGTTTCAACTGGGGGGTGATGGCTTGAACAACCAACAGTTCGGGGCTTTTACCGGAACAGAAATTATATCTATGCGGGGATATGACCCAAATGATATTGAAAACAATAACACTCCCGATGGGGTAGCGGCTACGCCATTGTATGAAAAATTGACACTCGAACTTCGGTATCCTCTTTCCTTGAACCCAAGCTCAACCATATATGTCCATGCCTTTGCACAGGGAGGCAACGCCTGGAGAAGGAGCAGGGATTTCAACCCATTCGATATGAAGCGCTCCGTCGGTGGTGGCCTGCGGGTTTTCTTGCCGATGTTCGGTGTGCTTGGTTTTGATTATGGTATCGGCTTCGATAAAGGCGGGGAAAAACTTTCAGACCTGGCAACTTTCAATATTGTACTTGGTTTTGAGCCAGAGTAAAGGTTTTTGAAAATTCAAAAAAATGCCCGCTCAATTTGAGCGGGCATTTTTTTTTGCGAAGCATCAAAGTGGAACGGCATGATAATGCGGGTTAGGGCTTGGAACTAGTGGTACAAATCGTAATTAGCTAACCATTTAGCTTTTGGTTAAATGCCACATTATCAGGGATTTGGCAGACTAATCACTAATCAACTAATTACTAATCACTTCACTAGCTGCTGAAATACCTTGGCTTTCTATGTCTAGCAAACGCCATTTTCAATTGCTTTTTTGTACTCGACCATGATAGGTTTGGGGGCAGGTGCTCTCCTGCTTTGGGCAGACTTGGGGCCGGCAGGGCAAATGCACAAAACGTCGAGTATAGAAGCATGGCATGAAAAAAGCCCTGCCGGACATGCCGGCAAGGCTTTTACCTTTGGACCATCAAACAAGGACAGGTCACTTCTTTTTCAACAGGTCACGGATCTCGCCCAATAACACTTCCTGTGCAGGAGGTGCGGCCGGGGCAGCTTCTTCCTGTTTCTTTTTCATTTTGTTGGCGCCTTTCACAACCATGAACATTACCCAGGCCACGATGATAAAATCAATGACACTGGTAAGGAAACTTCCGTACATCACGGCCACTTCAGCGGCAGCTTCGGTACCGTCGGCTGCCATCTCGGCAGGCTTTAGTATCCACTTCAGGCTGTTGAAATCGGCATTGAAGATCATCCCGATGAGCGGGGAAACAATGCCATCGGTAAAAGAGGTAACCACTTTTCCGAAAGCTGCGCCCATGACAAAACCTACGGCAATGTCAATCAGGCTTCCTTTCGCAGCAAAATCTTTGAATTCTTGTAGCATAACAAACTTGTTTAAATGAATTAATAAAACGTTTCGTCTTTGCGACGTAAGGAAAGGAAAAAGTTTCACAATTCAACAATGATACTACAAAAAGTTTTCCACAGGCCATGGAACAGAGGTGGCCAATAAGCCATTGAACGCCAACGGGTTGGCCTTTTGGGCGCATAAAAAAGCCGTGCCTAAAATAAAGGCACGGCACAAATTATAATCTCATGAAAATAAAAATCTTTTGGTCGGGGAAGGGCTAAAAATTCCCCCGAGCAACTCGGGGGAACGATGGAACAGGTTCGTGGGAATATACGAAACTTGTTGTGCGATAATCATCAATCGGTCGTGGGCAATCGGTTTTTGGTTAAAAGTCGGTACAAGTAATCGGCTTGGAAAATGTAGCCATGCCTCTCGGCAGGCAAGTAATCGGTAATAAAAAAACAGAGATAGATTTGAAGCAGAACGAGAGAACGAAAGAATGAGAGTTTGAGAGTTTGAGAGTTTGAGAGCAGTATTGTTGTCCGTTGGCTTTTACAGCCGTTTACTGGGGAAAGGCTTTTAGAGATGTCTGTCCCTATTCACCTTACCATATTATAGAGGTGAAAGGATGAGAGCTTAAAGACAATGAACTGCAATACTGTTCTCAAACTCTCAAACTCTCAAACTCTCAAACTCTCAAACTCTCATTCTCTCATTCTCTCATTCGGGTTTCTATCGCACTATTATTTTTCCCGTATGGAGCAGCCGGCCGTTGGCCTCCAACTGATAGGCGTACAGCCCCGCAAGCAGGTTGCCCCTTTTCAGTTGCAGCAGGTTGCCGGAAGCTTTCTCCCGGCGCACGGGCAGGCCGCTCCTGTCGAACACTGTCAATGTCAAATGATTAAACCGGCTGTTTGGGATTTCAAACACAATCGTGGAAGTAAACGGATTGGGATAAGCATTCACTTCAACTCCGGGCAGTAAGGGTCCGCTCACATCAGTGATGATGAAAGTCTGGACGTCGGCGCTATCAACCACATGGACAGTGGTGGCCGTTTGCGCAGGTGCATCGTAGCCTAAAAAGACGGCGGCACTGTTTGGGATAATCGTTCCTCTTGGGTTGTTCGGTTTCTGAGATACTTTGAACTGTAAGAACCCGGTAGAGGCAGTGTCGCCATCCGAACTTAGGTTTAGGTCTTCAAAGGTGAACTTGAGCACGCCATTGCTGTAAGCCTCGAAGCGGTATGGGTGGCTGCTAGCCCCCGGCACCACGGTGCCGAGGTCGAGACTTGCAGGCAAGGTGTCCCTGATCACCAGTCGTTGGACGGTATCAGTTCCTGCATTTTGAAAATAAATATGGTACTGAAGGGGGGTGTTTGCCGGAATGAGGTGGTTTCCGTTTTCTAAATAGCCACTGGGATAGCCTCGCATAAAAATGTAATCGGTAGCAGAACTGATAGCTTCCTGTACGTCAATGGAAACGAACGGGTCGTTTTCATCTTCCTGTAACTGTGTAGTGTAACCGGTCGAAAAACTGTTTCCTGTGCTGCAGCCTTCCACGGCTTTTGTTGGGTAGCTGTTGCCGGGGTGGCCGGGCGATTGCTCGGCAATGATGCGGTAGGTGGCGCCGTTGACGGGCAGGCCTATTTTTTTCTTGCTGCCCATTGCCAGCTTAAATTCCCCTTGACGGCCGAGTATCTGATCTTCTATAATAATGAATTCTAATGGCTCTTCCATGTCCCCGTCCCCGTCGTTTTTTATTTCAAAATAAACAGAATCGGTTTCGCAATATCCGTTCACCTTGACATTTGACCGGTCCCAAGTAGGGGAAGGGGTTGTGCAAATTGAATCGGGCAAAATATGTGCGCTGACGGTATATGCTTGGGCAGGCTGTCCGTTGCAGGTTGAAGCAACAGAAAAATAAAAACTGCCGCACTCGTCAATGCCAATGGAGTCCAGTTCAAAAACATACAAGCTGTCGGGCGTGAAAGTGAAAGGGATGGGCGAACCCGTCATTTGCAGCTCATTGTCCAAAATGATCTCGATACTTGGGTTGCCCACTCCGACTGTACCATTGTTGCAATAATTGACCGTGTAGCCGATGTTGGAACAATTCTGCACAGAAGGAGTGGACACATCCACTTCCAACAGGGGACAGAGCGTGTCTTTCAAAATAGGGAAATTGCGGATGAGCGTATCGTATGGTGCATTGAAGCTGACATTGTAGGCCGCTACACACGGCAACCAATAATTGTTTTTATTAAAAACAGAAACATTATAAGCTCCCAGGTCAACGGTGATTTCATAATTGCCGAGCGAATCGGAAGTGCCGTAAAACGTGTTGGCCGCTGAGCGGGCTTCGACAATCCATTCGTTCAGTCCTTCCTCCCCTGTGTCGAGGTCGCATTCCCCGTCTTCGTCAATAAAAATTTTGCCGGTGATGTGATTGGTGTAAACAGAGCCGTTGGCACCGGCTTTGATCAAAGTGACATCGTTTACAAATATACCGACCTCAGCATTATAACCTGCCACCACAAAGCCTTTGTCGTTGGTAGGGGCAAGGCTTTGTGCCCAGTCAATATAGCTCGAACGGCCTACCGTTTCGTTCCAGACCTCATTGCCATCTGAATCAAAGCGGGCAAGGAAAGCATCTGAATTTTCTGCATCCACTTCTACTACTCCGGTAAAAACAAGGTCGCCGTTCGGTGCTTTCAGCAAGTCCGTAGCTATTGTCCCGAGTGGCCCGCCGAAAGTAGTTGACCAGATTTCATTGCCGTCGGGGCTTACTTTTAGCAGATACGCATCGTTGCCGGTATTGCCGACAATGGCAAAGTTGCCGTCGTCCATAGTTACTAGGTCTTGTCCCTCGTCAAAAACTGGAGTGCCAAAGAATTTGCTCCATTGTTCGTTTCCTGCAAAATCAATTTTCAACAAATAAAGGTCGGCCGAATTGTTGTTTTCGTTGAAGGCACTTCCCGTTATCAAATACCCATCGGCAACTTCGACCACACTCCTCCCTATGTCACTGCCCGTGCCGCCATAGGTATTGCTCCACTCGGTATTGCCATCGGCATCTACCTTGACCAGATAAACATCGCTGCCGCCGTTTCCAAAGCTGGAAGTTTTGCCGACTATGAGATAGCCGCCATCGTTGGCAGAAGGTATGACCCGGTAGCCCGTGTCGTTTTCGGGGCCGCCGTATTGGGTGCTCCAAAGGAGTTCGCCCTGGTTGCTGATTTTTAAAAGGTAAGCGTTGAACTGAAAATCTAGTGGGGTATTGATAATGTCCCCAACTACCAGAAAGGCGTTGTCATCGGTTTCTATAATGGAATAGCCATGTTCTATATGTCCTTCATCGTATGTTTTTTCCCATATTTTCCGCCCATCTACATCGGTGCGTATCACGTAAACATCCATGTCTCCGTCTCCAAAGCTTTCGCTAAAACCTGCAAGGAGGTAGTCGTGGTTTTTTGCTTGGATCACCGAGTTGCCAAAGTCTTCCGCATTTCCACCAAAATAGATTTCCCAGCCTTGTCCAAAAGAAAGCACGGAGCATAAAAACATACTTGCCGCCAACAACAGCGCCTTCGGCAAAAATTGCCGTTTGGAGGAATATTTCAAGTATGTATTTAATCTATCCATGGGGAAATGCAAATGATTTTTCTTTGACGGTACAAATGTGAAAACATCTGTTGCCAAAAACAAAGACATAAATTGCCATTTGTTGAATAAAAAATGCGTAATTTTTTGACTTAAAAGGTGTTTTGTTATTATTAAAGCCCTTATTTTACATGTCTTTGATGAAATCATCTACTCGTATTTTTGTTGAAAAAAAATAACATTTAATGCGCTGGCCTTTATGAAAAAAAGCAACTTGGTTTCCATTTTAAAAACTTTTGACAAAAAAGAGGTGCGGGAGTTCAAGAAATGGCTCAAATCCCCGGCACACAACCAACGCCAAGATGTCATTGATTTGTTTCAATACTTGGTCACGGGCAGGCATTTGTCCTCCGATAAGTTTTTGGACAAGAAACGCATCTTTTCCGCATTGTTCGGTTCACGGGAATACGATGACGCAGAAATGCGGCAGACCATGTACTTCTTGTTCAAAGCAGTGGAAAGTTTTTTGGTTTATGATGAGCTATTAAAAGACAGGGTAAGATCGCGTACTATCTTGGCAAAGGTTTACCGACAGCGGCAATTGCCAAAGCTTTTCAAAAAAACGATGGATGCTGGGCAAAAAATGCAAGAAAAACAACCTTTACGAAACCACCAATATTATGAACATGAGTTTGCCTTGCAATTTGAGCAATATACCTACCTGAGCGGATTGGGCAGGAACGTTCCCAATAACCTGCAAAAAGTATCTGATGCCAGTGATAAAGCCTATCTCGCCAATAAACTTCAATTGAGCTGTTTTATGATTGCCCATCAAGCCGTATTCAAAGCAGATTATGATATGGGCATGCTGCAGGAGGTACTAGGTTATATAGCAACAAATAACTCTTTATTGGAAATCCCTGCTATTGCCGTTTATTATTTTGGGTTTAAGGCTATCAAAGAAAAAAATAGTGAAGATAACTACCAAAAATTAAAAGAACAGATAAGAAAATATAGTGACCTTTTTCCAGCGGATGAAATCAGGGTTATTTATTTATTGGCCATAAACTATTGTATTGGTCAGATCAATGCAGGTAAGTTGAACTATTATAATGAATCCTTTGAACTGTATGCCCTCGGCATCAAAAAAAATATATTTTTGGAGAATGGGGTAATGTCAAGGTTTACTTATAGCAACGCAATAATCAATGCACTGAACTTAAACGAATTTGAATGGGTGGAAAATTTTATTGCAGGTTACAGCCAGTTTTTAGAAGAAAAACACCGGGAGAGCTATGTCCTGTTTTACCGGGCAAGGCTGCATTTTGAGAGGGGACAATACGACAAGGCCATGCCGTTGTTTGCTCAATATGATACCGACGATACTCTAATGAGCCTACTTGCCAAAACAATGCTCCTGAAAATGTATTACGAACTCGACGAATATAATGCCCTCGATTCTCTGCTCGACAGTATGCGCGCTTACATCCAGCGGAAAAAGGTAATGGGCTACCATAAATCTGTTTTCAAAAACCTGCTGAAATATTCGCGCAAGCTGCTCAAAATAATGCCCAACGATGCTGCGCAAATACAAAAACTGAAAACTGAAATCGAAAATGCCGACCCGATCATGGAGCGCAAATGGCTGCTCGAACAATTGGACAAAATGTGAAAACTTTTGCGAATTTTGCAGCTCATGAAAACCACGGGAACGGGTATGCCCTCTGTGGCCCACATAAAAACACAGCAGACCAAATAAAAATGAGCAGACGCAACAAACTGCAAAAATTCGCAGAAGTACTTTCCTTCCCTAATGTTTATGAAAACTTCGATGCCAGCAAACCCGGCCTCGCCGGACAGGGCGGAACACCCGTTGACCTAAAAGGAAAATGGGCGGCGGAGCATTTCAAAAACAACAATCCCATCACCCTCGAACTGGCCTGCGGCAAGGGAGAATACACCCTCGGACTGGCCACCGATAACCCCGGCCGCAACTTCATCGGCGTTGATATAAAAGGCGCCCGCATCTGGCGGGGCGCAAAAACGGCGCTCGAACAAGGGCTGGAAAACGCCGCTTTCCTCCGCACCCGCATCGAGCAGGTCAACTTGTTTTTTGCGGAAGCAGAAGTGGACGGAATCTGGATCACCTTCGCCGATCCCTTCCTCAAAAAAGGCAAAGAAAACCGCCGCCTGACTTCTTCCTTTTTTTTAAACCTTTATGAAAAAATATTAAAGCCCGGCGGCCTCGTCCACCTGAAAACCGATGACCCGACGCTTTACGGCTTCACCCTCGAAACCCTCGCCAAGCAACAAAAATACAAGCTGCTGTACCACGACGACGACATCTACTCCAAACCGCTCCCCGTGCCCGAACTGGCACTCAAGACCTTTTATGAAAAACAACACCTCGCTGCGGGCAAGACCATCAAATACGTGCGCTTCCAGTTGCAGAAAGGAAATTGAACTTTTATTGCAAGTCTAAAGTTGATTCCCTACTTTTGCGCTTCCTATATCACAATGAGTTGTAATCCTATGTAGAAAACATCTCATCAACCAGATTTTAGGTCCCATAGCTCAGTTGGTTAGAGCATCTGACTCATCAAGGGGCAGCACCTCGAAAATGTTCGATAAATTGCCCATGGTGCCTCCCGTCGGAAACGGCGGGATGAGCAGGGGGTTAATTCAGGGAAACCTTAACCCCGTCTTTTATTGGAGACGGGACTGGCAATCCTGAGCCAAGCCCGGTGAATAGTCATTACAGTAACCGGGAAGGTGCAGAGACTAGAAGGTGAGGAGACTTGCCAATAAGCCTTCACTAACGCCCCCCGCCTAAGTTTCGATTTCCTGCCTGTCGGCAGGCAAGTATATCGGGATACGGTGATGAGATAGTCCTACCCCATCACGAAAGTGTTGGAAGGTGAATCAGAGGGTCCAAGGTTCGAGCCCTTGTGGGACCACCAAAAATTAAAAGCGGTGCATTTTGCGCCGCTTTTTTTATGCAACAACTCAGGAGGAAGATGATTTGAAATCACCTCCTGAATTATGGCTTTTATCCGCCTTTTAACAAATTAATACTCACCGTCGCCAAGTCCGAATCCGGAAACCTGCTGAAATAATTTTCATCGGGAAACAGCCCCGCCTCGCTCGCTATTTTATTAAAAATATCCACCTCCAAAATATATTGATCGGAAAAACCATGCGTCGCATCATAAGCAGTGGCGGCAGTCCTGCCGAGGTTGGCGGCGGTCAGTTCGGGGGGGATGGTATGCAGTTCGATGACGAGCAGCCCGAACTTGCTGACATATGGCGCCCACCGTTTCAGGTGCATCAGCAGGTTGTCTTCCACCTCATTGTTGGAGAGGTGTTGGCCCCGGAAGGCAAAGGCCCCGGTCGAGGTGCTGACCCTGTTTTTGTCCCTCGTTTTTGGTTCTTCCCAAATGCGGTTGTGGTCGAGAAAGGTGCGGACATTGAGCAGGTCGTTGAGGGCGATGCCATAATCTTCTTTCAGGTCATTGGCCAAAATGTCGGGCCTGCCGATGTCGCCCCAGATCACTTTCGCCCAGATGTCGGCCTTGATGAGGTTGCCCCTTGTCACCTTCAGGGCGGCCTGGTTGAAGTCGGCACCGACGAGGAACAACGGGTGTTCTTCCAGCACTTCGCCGCGGTAAGTGCGCTGCTCGATCACCTCAAAAATATGCTGCAAAAATGCGCCGTTTCCGCAGCCCATGTCCACGATGCCTTTGGGCTGCTCGCCGAGCGGTTTGTTGAAAATGGAAATGATTATTTCGTCTATTTTTTTGAAATAAGTAGAATGCGCCCCGCCGCTGCCCCACACGTTCATCTCCCTGTCCACATGCAGTTCGGGCGAGCCTTTGGGCACGTCCCACAAAATTTTTGGGTTGCCAAAAATCAGCTCCTCCAGCTTCCTGAACGTGGGGATGTACGAAACAGTGACGCCATAGGCACTCGCCCGCCGGGCAAAAAACAGGCCTTTGTCCGTAAACCGGTAAGTCCCTTTCTTCTGCTCGAACCAGCCCATGAAAGCAAAAAAGCTGAGTATTTTATCAAAGCTCTCGGCGTCTTCGTGAAACTCTTCTGGCTTGAAAGAGGCTTCCATAAAATATTTGTGGAACATGCCGCCCATGCCCAATGCCACGATGGTCGGGCCTGCAATGATGCCCTCGATATGCTTTAAGACCTGCCGCTGTATGCGCTGCATATTTTCTTTGCCTCCTTTCGGGGAAATATCGAGACCGTAGTTGCCCTTATATTTCCGGAATATTTTTTCCAGCATTTCGAATGGCTCGCGCTGGAATTTACGGCGGTGGAATTTCCCGGAAAATTTGAGCATCTCGACCACATCCTTATAAAGGTTGCAAAGCCCGAATGCCGTTTGGCTGTTGCCGTTGGTGCTGTATTTTACCTCTCCTTTTTTGTTGTCGATTTGATATTCCAGCCAGCCTTGCGAGCACAATATCCGCAGCGCCACGTTCAGGTAACCTTTGTTTGCCTTGAAATGGTCGGCCAATTTGCTAAGCGATGCTGCTTTGTTTTTCAATAAAAAATCGAGCACGCCCGCCTCTTTTAAGGCATGGGCCGTTGGTGCAGTTGCGATGCCGTCCAAGTGGCGGAACAGGTCGGATCGGTAGGCCCTTTTTTGTTCTTTTGTCAGCATAATTGAAATTGAGGTATTGAGGTATTGAGGTATTACGGGACGGGTTATAACTCCTTGATTTTGATGTTCCGGTACCAGACTTTGTTGCCGTGGTCTTGCAAAGAGATGTGCCCTTTTTTTGCCTTGCCAAAACCCGGCATGTCCTTGAATTTTGAATTGGCGATCATCTCCCACCAGTGGTCGTCGAACATTTGGAACTCCACGACTTTGACGCCGTTCAGCCAATGCTCCACATGGCCGTCCTTGATAATGATGCGCACCTTGTTCCATTCTCCGGCGGGCTTGACGGTTTCCGTTTTACAGGCGATCATGTCGTACAGGTCGCCTGCGCGGTGGGTGGGTATTTTGGCATCGGGGTGGCAGGCGTTGTCGAGCACTTGCATTTCAGGGCCGGTCTGCCATACGTAGTCGTAGCCCTCGCCTTCCACCACGTTGTAAATGATGCCGCTGTTGCCGCAGGGGGCGATTTTCCATTCGAGGCGGAGTTCAAAATTTTCAAACTCGTCCTCGGTAATGATGTCGCCGCCGTCTTTTGTTTGCCAGTCCCCGTCGGTTTTTTTTTCAGCGTTGAGGTGGATGGCCCCGTCGGCGACCACCCAATCCGAACCGATGGTCTGTTTTTTGAAATTGCGCCAGCCGTTCAGTGTTTTGCCATCAAAAAGGGCTTTCCATTCAGCAGCTTTTTTTGTTTCGGGAGGCAGCTTTTTTGTTCTGCCTTCTTGGCAGTTTGTGAAAAATAAAAAGCAGGCGAAGAGGGGAATGGTTTGGAAAAATGTTTTCATGTGTCCGTTGTGTTACTTTGATTGAAAATAGGAAGGAGGTAAAGGTAGGAAAAGAAGCAAGCAATAAACGCTGTCTTGAAAAAACAAATGCTGCCAGCGTCCATATGCGCTGCCAGCATTTATTTTTCAAAAAAAATAAAAACCAATAACTATTCAACTTGCTGCCAAGTCGCCACGGATTTCACGGATTTTCACGGATTTATTTTTTTTGAAAAAAAATAGGTGTTTAGTATCATTTTAATAAGGCAGGGAATTTTTGTGCACTTACCCTGCCTTATTAAAATGGTACGTTTATAATCTGTGAAAATCCGTGAAATCCGTGGCGGATTTATCCCTGCCGAATAGTTGCACCGATAAGATCAAAAACTGAACTGCAATTTCCCCCGGATGCCCAGTCCTTTCACGCCAAACAAATTGGGCAAGTCCCGGTTGTCGAGGTAGTTCAGCCTCCGCAAAAAATCAATGCGGCCAAATTTAAAAATATTCATCACGCCCACGCTTGCCTCCATGTAAGGTTTTTCCTCCAGGGTATAAGTGATCGGTACGCCGTTTTCTTCCACAAACTGGATGAGCGCAGGGTTTTTGTTGGGGTTGTTTTTATCGGAAAGCTGCCCGTAAATGGCTTTGAACGTTGCTACTTCCCGCAATTTTAATTTCCGGAACAAAGGTATCCGGTTGAAGAAAAAGCCGTTGAAATAGTGTTCGTAACTCACCGACACATAGGCATCGTTCACAAATTCCTGATAGTTCATCATATTGAAAGAGCCGGTGCGGTAGGCAAAGCTCTGGTTTGCCTTGGGCAAGTTGAGCAAGAAATAAGGGACGCCTTTTCCCCAGTATTTTCCCCCCTCTATTTCAAAACGGCTGCTGCCGAGCAGGGAGAGGTAAAAGCGTTTGAAAATGTTGAGGGAGGCGCTGCCATAGTTGTAATCGCCGCCGAGCATGTCCTTGATACCGGCGTTGAGGATCAACTTGAAAACGGGGAACTTATTGAAAATAGGCACCCGGTAGGAGCGGCCCTGCAGGTATTGTTCGTTGGGGGCAAAGCGCAGGGTCAGGCCAAGTTCGCTGGTGCGGATGCCGGGCAAGAAGTCGGTTTCTCCGGTTTCGTCGGTAAATTTCAAGATCGTTCCGCCATAAGCCAACTGGTCGGTATTGGTATATGAAAAGTCCCAGGAAAGGTTGTTGTCGAGTTCCAAAAAATATTCTGCTTTGTATTTGTCGTAAAAGAGGTATTTGTCGCGGCTGCCCCGCTGGAAGGAGAGCAGGAAATTGTCGGCGCTGGAAAATTTCAAATCTTGCCCGATCAGTTTGAGCTCGTGCTGATAGGACAGCCGGAAAAAATGTTTTGGGTTTTCTTTGAAATTTTCTTTGAACGAATATAGCACGGATGCCCCGTACTTCCATTCTTGGTCTTTTAGGCCGTAGGCCGTATAACCTGCGAACAGCAATTTTGGGTGGAATTTCAAATTGGTTTCGCCGCCAAATTTAAGGCGCGTCCCTTCCACGGGGTTGTAGCTGTAGAAGTTGCCGATGGGCCCGATGTCAACTGGGCCGAATGCTTTGTAGCCGGTAAAGGCGAGTTCAATGATTGTTTTTATGGTTTTGAAGGCGGGTGTTTTTTGCAGGGTATCTATCATTTGAAAAACCCCCTGCTCTTGCTTCGAGAGGGTGTCGTGCCGTGCGCTTTTCCAAAAGTCCTCGCCTTTTTTATAGGCATCGTCAACGGCCACGACTTGTTCTGTGCCGGCATATTTATCGTCCTCCCTTTTTTTGCCAAAAACAAAATCTTTGTAAGAAACTTCCCTTTTCCCGAAAATCCCCGTCCCTTTTTTTGTGATCGCAAAATCGAGCACGAGCTTGTCTTTCGACAATACCCAAACGCCGTCTTTTTGCGTAAACTCCTGGACCAGTTTCAGGTCTTGCACGAAGTTCAGGTTGATGTGCCTGTCCACGCCGAGGTCGGCTTTTATGACGGCGTAAGAGGAGTCTTTTAAAATATAGAGGTCACCTTTGAATATATGTTCTTGGTTGTTTTTGGGGAACATGGTGAGCTTGATGCAGGTGTTTCCGTTGACCACTGCCGCCGTATCGGCAATGTAAAACCGGTACAGGTTTTTTGAGGCGGGGTTGAGCGGGCTGAGGAAAGGTATGTCCAACAATTTGATATTGTTGTCATAAATATCAATGTCTTGATAAAGCACGTCCATCATGGTGGAAAAATCCTCGACGTTCACATAGTCCTCCATTCCGAGGATGTTGACCCCCTGCCTGAATTCTTTTTCCGCTTTTGGCTTTTTACGGTAATAAACTTTTGAGGAGGTTTCTTGGATATAAAATGGCAGGTAGGGCTTGCCGTTCAGTTCGGAGGTATCAACATAATCAAAAAGGAACTGGAACTTTTTGAAAGCCCTTTTTTTCCTCATTTTTTCCGGGTCGAAATTGTTGAGGTCGAACTCTACTTTTTCATATTTGTCGTACTCGTAATAGTCCATGGCAGAGATGCGGTTGTCGGCCTTGTGCTTGATGACGTTTTGTATCAGGCGAACTGCGGGGTTGTCGTTTTTATATTTTACCCTCCCCTTGGCTTCGACGACAATTCCGAGGCCTCCTAAATTGACCGAAACGGGGAGGAGGGCAACGTTGAGTTCCTGTTTTGCCCCTTTTTGGATGGCGATGGTCTGCGTTTCGTAACCGACATAGGACACCTCGATGGAGTCGGAAGCCTCCTTTGATTCCAGTTCAAAATAGCCATCGAAGTCGGTGGAAGTTCCGATGTTTGTGCCCGCAAAATGCACGTCGGCAACGAGGAGCGGCTCTTCGGTATCGGCGTCAATGACCTGCCCTTTTACGGAAGTCGTTTTTTGTGAAATGGCCGCGATAGAAAAGCAACTGAAAAGCAGGCTTAAAAAAAGATGATTCTTAGATTTGAGGAATTTCATAAAATTATTGAGTTCTTCAATAGTTGATGGATGTCTTCTGGTAAAAACCTTACTCGGCCTTGATCATTTTTTGTGTAAAATGGAATGTGTCGGTAGATGGCCTTTTGTGCAGCTAAGTCAAAGCATGAGTTTTTTCTTTCAAAAAAGAAGGTACTTTGATAAACCCCAAAAGTTGTATCTCGTTCCGCAATTTCGGACAAAGCTAAACACAATTGGCCAACCCTATTAACTCCTTTCTATTTTTACAAAAAAACGTAATTGTTTGCAGGGCCATTGAGGTGAGGTGATGCCCCGAGGGTTCGGGACAAGCTCTTTGGGCGGGGGCGGCGGGAGGAAAGGCGTTGCCTCGGTCTCGTAGGTGTGAGGCAAC
>DROJ01000553.1 GCA_011321935.1 Bacteroidota bacterium
TAGTAATTAGTTGACTAGTGATTAGTCCGCCAAATCCCTGATAATGTGGCATTTAACCAAAAGCTAAATGGTTAGCTAATTACGATTTGTACCACTACCAACATTCGTTTAAAGGGTTTTCCGTGGTTAAAAAAGACCACCACCACCCCTTTCAATCATTTATGGCTTGCGCATTTTCAATGAAACAATAAAACAATGCAGCCATGAAACATTTCTTGCAAAAAGCACGACACTGATAAGTGGAGTACTTAAAAGCCCTTCTTTTTTTCAGATATTTGTTGGTGCCAAAACGAAATACAGTCCAATGAAATACCTCGTTACTTTAACATTGCTCTTTTTTATCCAGTCCACGGGTTTGTCCAAGCACATAATCGGCGGGGTCATTTCTTATGAATGCCTCGGCGGGGGGACCTACAAATTCACCATGAAAATGTACCGGGACTGCAACGACCCCACAGGTGCGGGTTTCGACCAGAACGCAGCGTTCACTATTTTCAAAGGAAATGCAAGCACCGAAGACACCGTTGTTTTTGTCTCCCCGCAAAGCATAGAACCGGTCGCTCCGCCCCCGATCCCTTGCCTTGAGATCCCGGCAAATTTATGTGTAGAAGAGGGGATCTACGAATTTGAATATACTTTTGCCGACTGGCCATCCACCGAGAGCTACCATATTTCCTACCAACGCTGCTGCCGGAACGTAACCATTGTCAACATACAGAACCCCGACGATGTAGGGGCCACTTTTACCATCGAAATACTGCCCGCTTCACAGGCCGCTTGCAACAACAGCCCTGTTTTCAACACCTTCCCCCCCATCATAATATGTGTTGACGAACCGCTCAGTTACGACCACAGTGCCTTCGACAGCGAGGGCGACCAATTGGTATATGAACTCTGCTCGCCATTGTTGGGCGGCGCCCCTCCAGGAGCAGGGGGGACCGACCCTTGCATGGCCGTGGCCCCCAACCCGGCCTGCCCACCGCCATATGACGAAGCTGTGTTTATCAACCCGCCATATACGGAGCTGTTCCCGATGGGCGGCGATCCAGTGGTTACCATTGACGCTACGACCGGACTGCTATCGGGCAGGCCCAATGTGACCGGCCAGTTCGTATTTGCCGTTTGCGTAAGCGAATATAGAAACGGGGAGCTGATGTCGGTGATAAGGAGGGATTTCCAATTCAATGTGGCAAGTTGCGAAGCGATTGTGAGCGCAGAAGTGGATGCCCTGGATATTGAACTGGAAAACGATGAGTATTTTTTGAAAATTTGCAACGGGCTGGAAATCCAGATAGAGAACAAGAGTACCGATCCGAGCACGGTCAACGAACTGCTCTGGGAATTCTCCTCTGTGGACACCTCTTTTTCGTTCGACACCTGGGACCTCGAAGCTCTATTCCCGGGAGCGGGAAGTTATGACGGCGTTTTGAGGCTCAACCCAGATGACGAGATATGCGGTGATTCTGCCATTTTGCACATTGATATTTTCCCTGAACTGGTCGCTGGTTTTTCTTATAATTATGACACCTGCGAAGCAGGCCCTGTTGCCTTTGTGGATGAGTCGTTTATAGACGGCACGGGGGAGCTTACCGCATCCATCTGGTCTTTTGGGGACGGGGCGGTAGATAGTGTCCATGCCAACCCCTTGCACGTTTATGCCGAGCCGCAGATCTACCCCGTGGAGCTAGAGGTATGGGACGCCAACGGCTGCCGCGACACCGTCGTCAACAATGTGGTTTACCAGCCAGTGCCGGCGCTTATTTTGGTCAGGCCAGACGATACTTTGAGCTGCCCGCCCGTTGAAATAACGTTCAACAACCTCTCGTCGCCCATAGACAACAGCTACCAATTTTTTTGGGAATTTGGGGATGGGGGCACCAGCATGGAGCTGAGCCCTTCCCATATCTACACCGGAACGGGAGCTTTCGATGTCGGGCTGGAAATCGTTTCCCCTATCGGCTGCGTGGTGGACACTGTTTTTTCAAGGCTCATCAACCTGCTCGACCCGCCTGTCGCCAGTTTTGATTATGAACCCCAAAGCCCCAGCAACCTGAACCCAGAAGTGACATTTTTCGATGCTTCCAGCAATGCCGTCAACTGGAAATGGTTTGTGAACGGCCAGTTTACTTGGGGGCAACAAGACTTTGTTTATACCTTCCGGGACACTGGCCTGCAGGAAGTCCAGCTCATCGTTACCCATCCAGAACTGTGCAGGGACACGCTGGTCCGCTTCATTGATGTGGTGCCGGAGGTTACTTTCTTTCTCCCGAATGCCTTCACGCCCAATGAAGATTCGGAAAATGAATTTTTCCTCGGAACAGGCATCCTGCCCGGCATAACTGCCTATAAAATGGAAATCTGGGACCGCTGGGGTTCTATGATTTTTGAAACAAACGAACCCAAAAATGGCTGGAACGGCCAAGTGAACAACACGGGGAAACAAGTACAGGCAGGAGTTTATATAGTCAAGGTAAACTTTATCGGCCCACGGGGAACGCCCCACGAATACAAGGGCTATGCAACGGTGATAAGGTGAAAAAAATGGTTAAATGGTTTGAACGGCTCAAATGGTTTTTCCACTCGAAGGGAAATCAACCATTTGAGCCATTCAAACCATTTATTCCCTTCAAATTTATTTTCCATAAAAACAATATTTACCATACCTTTGCGCCTCTTTTCAATAAACGATTTAAAAATCAATAAAAATGGACGCCATAAACTACGTTCACGAGCAACTGACCAAGAAGACAGAATTCCCTAAGTTCCGTGCTGGTGACAACATCGCTGTAAGTTATAGGATCATCGAAGGAAGCAAGGAACGGATTCAGGTTTTTCGTGGCAACGTGATCCAGATAAAAGGTAAAGGCTCTACCAAGACCTTTACTGTCCGCAAAATTTCAGGAGGTGTCGGAGTAGAACGCATCATCCCGTTCGTTTCCCCCAACATTGCCGAGATCAAAGTGCTGAAACGTGGCAAAGTACGCCGCGCAAGACTTTATTACTTGCGCGATGCCATCGGCCAAAAAGCAAAGATCAAGGAAAGGAGGTACATCCGCCCCGACAAAAAGAAATAAGGAAAACCCACTTTTCGCCGGACGCCTTGCAGACACTTGTTTGCAGGGCGTTTGTTGTTTTTGAAAAAATGGCATCAAAGGGGGATTGGGGATTAGTGGTTCGATTCGTAATTAGCGGACTATTTGTTTTTTTTGTAAATACCACATTATCAAGGATTTGGTGAACTAATCACTAATCAACTAATTACGAATCACTGCATTAGTACCCAATACCCCTTTGATGCCTCAATCCCATCTTAACACCTTTTTCAAATGAAACCTTGCTACAAAAAATGGATTTTCCCTGCCTTGTTGCTATGCTTCGCAAGGGCAGTTTCGGCGCAGATCGTCAATATCGAAGAGCGGCGCATCACGGGCACGAGCGATACGGTCAACTGGTACGGCCACGTCCGCTTGGGGGCGAACGTATCAAAAGTAAAAGACCAAGTCCTGCAGTTCAATGCGACGGGACAGGTGCAGTACAAGGAAGGGAAAAATTTGGCCTTGCTGCTTTTCAACGGCCGCTTTTTGCGGGCCGGCAACAAGGATTTCAACCAATCGTGGTTTGCCCATCAGCGCTATAATTATAAGCTTTCGGACAAACTGGTGGCCGAGGCTTTTTTGCAGGCTCAGTACAATAAGATTTTGCTGATAAAACTACGGGCACTGGCGGGGGCAGGGCTCCGTTACCGTTTTCTGAAAAGCAGGGACGGCAGGCAGCGGCTTTATGCCGGCCTGGCCTACCTATACGAACACGACGAGTTTTTGCAGGGCGCAGGCAGTGCCGACCGGGGCCGTTTGAGCAGTTATGTCTCTTTCACTTTCCGCACGCCGCAGGGCGTGAAATTGGTCGGAACGACCTACTTCCAGCCTGCGCTTGCCGATTTTGGAAATTACCGCCTCTCCTCCGAATGGCGGCTCGATGCACCGCTCGCCAAGAAGCTCAGTTTTTTTATGGACTTCACTTATACCACCGATCAGTCGCTGCCCCTCGACGCACCGACAAGTACTTATGCCTGGCTGAACGGGCTGGGGTATAAGTTTTGAGCAACGGTCAAATAACGCTGAAAAAAAGGGAGTGGCCAAAATGTTCCCTCCAGGTTTTGGATTAGGGGTTCGATTCGTAATTAGCGGACTATTTATTTTTTGGTAAATACCACATTGTCAAGGATTTGGCGAACTAATCACTAATCAACTAATTACGAATCACTGCATTAGTGCCTTTGCGAGAGATATTGAGAGCAGCATAACATTTGACGGAAAGGTTTCAAACCCAGCGAAAAAGCGGATATTTTGGCTTGCTCTGGGGTACATTACATTTTATGGTTATATTGCTCCCGCTTTTGAGAAAAACTACACCTATATCATGGAAAACAAACCAACCAAAAAAGGCCCAGAGGGAAACCCCGAAAAGAAGGAAGCAAACAGGTACGACAAAATTTTTAAGGAGAACCTCCGCGAACTGACGCCCGCACTGCTGAAGGTGGTCTTGAAATTAAAGGATTACCGCTTGCAGCCCCTGCCCCAAGTCCGGCTACAAACGACGGTCGAAAAAGAACCCGATTTCATGCAGGTCATCTTCGATGCCATTTCGCCCGAAGGGCGGATACTGCAAATAGAATTTGATGGGCAGGACGTAAAAACGACCGATTGGCGGATGGGCGAATACGCAGGCATCGAGGGCAAAATTTACAGGATGAAAATCGAGCAGCACCTGATCTATTTCGGCGAGGGCAAGCCCAAAAACATCAAAGGTTTCATCAAGCACCGGTTTTATACTTTCCGGTATAAAGTCCACAGTATCAGCGAGATCAGCTTCAAAGAATTTTTGTACGGGGACACGCCGCAAGAGGTGGTCTTTGCGGTTTTGGCCGATCCCGAAGGCATGAGCGGGGATGAAATCGTCCGCATGATATTGGAGCGGCTGATCCGGTTGAAAGGAGATGTGATAGGGTTCAAAAAGTTTATCAAACAATTGTCGGTGTTTTCAAAAAAACGTAACTTGCAAGAAGTTTTACAAAAACAAATCAAAGAAATGATGCATACCAAAGAATACGAATACGATGTTTTATACCAAATAGAGCAAGAACTGAAGGAAGAAGGGAGGCAAGAAGGGAGGCAAGAAGGGAGGCAAGAAGGGAGGCAAGAAGGCCTGAAAGAAGGCCTGGAAAAAGGCCTGGAAGAAAAAGACATTATCGCCATCCGCAACATGCTGGGACAGGGCTTTGATATTCAGGGCATCAGCGAGATATTGGAAGTGACCCCGGCCTATGTCAAA
>DROJ01000554.1 GCA_011321935.1 Bacteroidota bacterium
AATTTTTAAAAATCTCTGGTTTTTCGGTGGTTATCTCCCCGCTTTCGAGGATGTAATATATTTTTCCGTTTTTATAAAAAAATTCGGGGATGCCTAATTTTTTGTTTTCTTCTTTGGCTTTCATGACGGCCTCGTTTCCGATTCTTATCACATCGGCTATCCAAATGTGTATGTTCTCATTTTTTAGCTTTTTAACTTTCATTTTTATTTAAATTTGAAAGATATAAGTGGAACATAGCTTCATTTTCAATTATATAATTTCCAAACTCTCCTGCTGCTATATTCTGAAAACCATACTCCCCATTATATAGCAAACTCCATTCATCAGCAGTATTTTTCATTTCATTCCAAAAATTATTTATACTCCGATAAAACCGCCTCTCTATATCTTCTTTAGGAACTTTATGCCCTCCCTTTTTTACCCTCATTTTCACTCGGTCAAAACACAATTCAGGAGTATCTAAAAAGATATAGATCAATTTGATTTTATATTCATTTTTAATTGCCCTTTCTGCTACTTTATTGATATATGAACCCGACAAAGTAGTTTCGACAACAAAGCTTTTTCCACTTTCAATGAACTCATTTAATTTGTAAAAAAATATGCGCCCTGCTTTTATCAAAGGTGCTTTTTCGCCCCTGTCCTCAAATTCTTTTGCTATATCATCCGCATTTAAAAAATCATAGCCATACTCTTTTGTATATGGTCTCGCAAATGTTGTTTTGCCCACCCCATTTGCGCCAGCTATGATTATTAATTCGGGCATTTTTTATCTAATTTTCAAAGTCAAAATCGTGACCACTGCCAATAAAATACCCACTATCCAAAACCTCGTCACGATCTTCATTTCCGGCATCCCTTTTTTCTGATAATGATGATGGAGCGGCGACATCAGAAATATACGCCGTCCTTCCCCGTATTTCTTTTTGGTGTATTTAAAATAAGACACCTGCAACATCACAGAAAGGTTTTCGGCCAAAAAGACGCCGCACAAAACCGGGATCAATAATTCTTTGCGAAGCATAATGGCCATCGTCGCTATAATACCGCCCAATGTCAAACTGCCCGTGTCGCCCATAAATACCTGCGCCGGAAATGCGTTGTACCAAAGGAAACCGATGCAAGCACCCAAAAAGCACATCGCAAAAATGACCAGTTCCTCCGTGCCGGGCAGGTATAGCACGCCGAGATAATTCGATAAAATTATATTACTCGACACATAGGCAAATATGGCCAACGTCACCCCCACTACCCCGCTCACGCCTGTTGCCAAGCCGTCCAAACCATCTGTCAAATTAGCGCCGTTGCTCACTGCCGTTATCACGATGATGACGAGCGGGATAAAAATGAGCCAAGCATATTTCAAGTCCTTTTCTCTTTCGAAAGGGAGCAATTTTGCGTAATCCAGTTCATTGCCTTTCATAAATGGGACGTTGGTGATAAAGGCTTTTGCGTTCACCATTTCTATGGTGTCCCCTTTTATGTCGGCGATCAATCTCGGGTTTCCGACCGTTTCGACTTTCATTTCGTCGGCGGTTTCTTTGTCCAGCCGCACCACTATTTCATTGTTCCAGAGCATGGTCAGGGCGACGATCAATCCACAGCCCACTTGCCCGACCACTTTGGCCTTCCCGCTCAGGCCTTTTTTGTTTTTTTGAAAAACTTTTATGTAGTCGTCGGTGAAGCCGATGATCGCCATCCAGGTCGTTACCATGAGCATGACGATGATATAAATATTTGTCAGATCGGCCACCAACAATACGGGTATCACGATACCCATTATGATGATGACGCCGCCCATTGTCGGCGTCCCTTTTTTCTGCATTTGTCCCTCCAGTCCGAGGTCCCTGATGTCCTCTCCCACCTGCAGGTTTCGCAAAAAGCGGATGATGCGCCCGCCGAACAACATGCTGATTATCAAGGAGAAAACCATCCCCGTGCCTGCCCTGAAAGACACGTAGCCCCAAAGACTTGCTCCCGGCCAATGCCAATTTTCCTCAATCCAAGTGAACAGTTCGTAAAGCATGGTTTATCTCAATTTCGTTGCAACTGTTCAGCGCCGCTTTGAGGCGATGCCCCGAAGTGAATTCGGGACAGGCTCTTTGCGAGTGGTTGCGGGTGGAAAGGCGTTGACTCAATCATTCTATGAGGCTTGAGTCAACGCCTTTCCACCCGCTTCAGCCACGCAAAGGCATCGCCTCAAAGAGCCTGCTAAACGGTCAATTTTCGTTTTGTTTTCGCAGTTCAAACAGCGGGAGTATTTAAAAACTCCCCGCTGCTTTTACTGCCGTTTTTCCAAGTGGAAAAACTAACGGCGATCCCTCCACCGCCGTAAGGAATTATGAATTGTGAATTGTGAATTGTGAATTATGAGTTATGAATTATGAGTGCTTTGCCATAATTCATAATTCACAACTCATAATTTATAATTCACAAATTCTCCATCAATATTTTCTTGTCGTCAAAGGGGATCATTTCCCCTTTTATTTTTTGGTATTTTTCGTGGCCTTTGCCCGCTACCAAAATGATGTCGCCTTTTTGGGCCATGCGGCAAGCGGTTTTTATGGCTTGCAGGCGGTCGGTTATTGACAGCACTTTTTTGGCGGCATAAGGCGGAATGCCTTTTTCCATTTCGGCGATTATTTCAGCGGGGTCTTCGCTGCGGGGGTTGTCGGAAGTAAAGACCACGAGGTCGCTGTAATTGCAGGCGACCTTGGCCATGAGCGGCCTTTTCCGCCGGTCGCGGTCGCCGCCGCAGCCCGTTACAGTGATGATCTGTCCGCCGCCTTTTCTCAAATTATAAACAGTGTTCAGTACCTTTTCCAGCGCATCGGGGGTGTGGGCATAATCCACAATCCCGATCACGTCCCGCTCTTGGTTTTTTACATAATCAAAGCGGCCTTCGGGTGCTTTCAGGTTGCTCAATTCCGCCATAACTTCCTGGTTGTCTTGGCCTAAGAGCATGGCCGTGGCATAAACAGAAAGCAGGTTGTAGGCATTGAAATCGCCGATCAGGCGGGCATGGAAATCATGGCCAGCGAGGTCGAGGTGCAGCCCCGTCAGGTAGTTTTCGAGGATTTTGGCTTTAAAATCTGCTGGTTTGCGGAGCGCAAAAGTTTGCTTTTTTGCTGCCGTGTTTTGCAGCATCACTGCGCCCCGTTTGTCGTCGGCATTGACGAGGGCAAAAGCAGATTTTGGCAGTCTGTCAAAGAACGTCTTCTTGGCTTCGATGTATGCCTTGAAGGTTTTATGATAATCCAAGTGTTCGTGTGTAATGTTTGTGAAAACGCCCCCCGCGAAAAAAAGGCCAGCGATACGCCTTTGTGAAACAGCATGAGAGCTGACTTCCATAAAGGCGTAATCGCAGCCAGCCTCCACCATTTGTTGTATCAGTAAATTAATAGACTCCGCATCAGGAGTAGTGTGAGAGGTATCTATGCTGCGTTTGTTCACTTTATTTTCAATCGTCGAAATCAGGCCGGCTTTATAGCCCAAAGCAGTAAAAAGTCCGTGGAGCAAAGTGGCCACCGTGGTCTTGCCGTTGGTGCCGGTAATGCCCACCAATTTGAGTTTGCCCGAAGGGCGCCCATAAAAATTGGAAGCCGCCCAGCCCAATGCCTCGGCACTGTCGGACACCTTTATATAGGTGACCCCATCGGCAAGGACTTCCGGCAGCGCTTCGCAAATAATTGCTTTTGCGCCTGCGGCAATGGCGTTTTGGATGTACTTGTGGCCATCCGTTTCGGTGCCTTTCACTGCCACAAACAGGCTGTCCTTTTCCGTTTTCCTGCTGTCAAAAATGACTCGACTTATCATCAACTCCTTTGAGCCGATTATTTCTTTTGGATTGGTGTCGTTTAGTATTTCAAGAAGTTTTTTCAATTCTGTTTTTTCTGTTTTTTAGTTGAGTTCAGGTGGTTAAGCATGTCTCCTCTCCTTTGTCATCCGCCTTTAGGCGGATCTGTTCACGTTAGGGCGGCAGCCATGACTGCACTTCTCACGTCCAATTTGACGAAGCAGTTCCGCCTAAAGGCGGATGACAAACCGGAGGAACCGAACGGCCGCATTCGATCATCTACTTTGGCGTCTCCAACTACTTTCCCTCACCCCAACCTAATCCAAATCGTCTGCCCCTTCGCTTTCGCGCCGGGCTTGATGGACTGCTTTTGCACCCGCCCATACTTGCCGTTTATCTCTACCCGCAATCCTTTGTTTTCGAGCAGAAATAGTGCATCGCGCAATCCCATTCCCAGCACGTTCGGCACCCTCGTTTGGGCAACCGGACGTTTTATCAATTTCAAAGAATCGGGTGCTACCGCCCGCAAAATTGTCCAATCGCCGTCCGAGCGGTTGTAGTGTTTCACGTCCAGTTCCCGCAAGATTTCCTGCATGTCGGGGAGATAACCGGCATCGTAATCCGGCATCTTTTTTTTGTTCAGATATTTCTGTTTTTCAGTGCCCACCATTGGGTATAGTTCGAGGTTTGTGCGGAAAGTTTTTGTCGCTATTTCTTTAAAAACAGGCAGCGCCACTTGGCTTCCGTAATAGCCGCCCACCTTTGGTTTGCTGATGAGGACGATGCAGGAATACACGGGGTCGTCGGAGGGGAAATAGCCCGCAAAGGATGCTTGGTAGCCCCTCACCCTCGTCTTGTTTTCGAGGCGTTGGTAGCCGAGTTGGGCCGTTCCCGTTTTGCCCGCAAAAGAGAACCTGTTCGAGCGCCTTTTATAGGCAGTGCCGTAAGTGCTGTCCACCACCGCCCGGAGGAGGCGCTGTGCTTTGGCGATGCTCTCTTTGGAGGCGATGCGGCCTTTGACTTCCGTCACCGGAAAGACCTCCAACGTCTCGCCGTACTGCTGTACTTCGCGCACCAAAAAGGGTTTTACATAAATGCCGCCATTGGCCACGGCATTGTAAAAAGCCAGTTGTTGCAGCGGCGTCATTGCCAGTTCGTAACCGATGGCCATCCACGGCAAAGTAGTGCCGCTCCATTGGTCTTCGTTGCTGTAAGGCCGCTTAAAATAAGGGGCCACCTCGCCATTTATTTTTATGCCTGTCGGCAAATCGAGAAAGAAGCTTTTCAGGCGGTCCACGTATTTATCTGCCTCGTTGTTGGTGTAGTAGTTATTGTAAACCAGCCGGGAAATGCCCACATTGGAAGACATGGCAAATGCCCTTTCGACGGTCACATTGTTCAAGGTGTGGGAGGAAGCATCTTCGAGTTCCACATCAAAATACATCGTCCGGCCTTGCTCCAGGTCAATGCTGTCGTTGAGTTCAACCAGCCCATCTTCAAAGAGCGCAAGCATGGAAGCCAACTTGAAGGTCGAGCCGGGTTCGCAGACCGTACCGACGGCGTGGTTGTAATTTTCCCACAGCTTTCCCTTTTTTGTCCAATCAAGGTTTGCGATGGCCTTGATGGCGCCGGTTTTCACCTCCATCACGACGGCCGTTCCGTACTCGGCCTGGTGGCGGTGCATGGCTTTGGCGAGGGCATTTTCGGTGATGGCCTGAATGTCCATGTCGAGGGTGGTCACGATGTCTTGGCCGGGTTTCAGTTCTATTTCGGAGAGGTCTTTCAGCGGGATCCACATCCCGTTGCCGACCCGGTACATCAGTGCCTGTCCATCGTCGCCTTTGAGGTAATTATTAAAATAGCCTTCGAGGCCGACGTTGATGGAATCGCCTTTTACATAGCCAATTGTCCGGTTGGCGAGCAGGCCAAAAGGCCGCTCCCTTTTATATTTAGGCATAATGATCAGGCCGCCCCTGAACTGCCCTTTGTTGAAAAGTGGAAAGCTGCTGATGAGGTCTTTTTCCTCAATCGTTGCATCTTTTTTTATCATCAAATAGCGGCTGCCCGAATCCCTTTTGTTTTGCAAATATTCTTTTATCAACTGTTTTTGTTCCTCCAAATACTCCCGCATTCCGCCGGGCGTAAAAGAGGGGTCAACAAAAGTGGCGATGCAATAGGAAAGGCTGTCAATGTGCAGGTTCCAGTCGGCGGAGTCCATCGCCGAAGAATTGGGGTCGAAGGCAATGTCAAAGAACGGCATCGAAGTGGCCAACATGCTGCCGTCTTCGGTGAGGATGTTGCCCCTTTCGGCTTCCACGGGGACTTCCTTGATGTGCAATTTATTTCCTTCTTTCCGCCACTTCTCCCCTTCCACCACCGATATCTGAAAAGTCCGGTAAGCGATGCCAAAGGCAACCGCTACGATCAATGTCAACACGACATAAACCCTTACCAGAACTTCGTTTTTGACGGTGAAAGCCATTAAATCTATTTGCCGTTGGCTTTTTGCTTTTTGCCATTGGCCCTCTGCCAACAGCTAATAGCAAACAGCCAATCGCATTTAATTATCTACTTTAATCCGTTTTACCCTTCCTGCTTTTTTGATGAGTCCGATGCCTTTCACTTGCTCTTCGATCTCGGCCAAACGGCTTTTGAACATGATCTCCGATTTGAGTGAATTGTACTCGCGCTTCAACTCTTTTACGTCTTTGCGCAGGGTCTGTATTTCACGAATTTGTTTTTCCGCTAAGTGTGCGTTTGCGATATAGATGACGGTGAGAAAACCGAGGAACAAGACGAATGGTAGGTTCTTCAGCACGAGCAAGGCGCTCATGTCTCCGAATGCAAAATAGTTCCCGATATTTTTTTTCCTGCTTGCCATCTAACTTGCTATTCAATGCGAAATTGGAAATTAAGAAATTAAGAAATTGATCCTATGTGCTGGGTTTTTACAGTTTTCTTAATTTCTCAATTTCTTAATTTCCAATTTCTCTCAATTTCCAATTTCTTATTTCAAAATTCCAACTCTTAGTTTAGCACTTCTTGACCTCGGGTTTTTTGCCATCTCACCTTCCGAGGCTGTTTTTACTCCTTTAAATAAAAGGTCGAATGGGCGGTCAATTTTTCCGTAAAAATCTTTGTTGACCTTGCCCGCTGTGTTTCCGGTTTTCAAAAGGTTTTTGACCAAGCGGTCTTCGAGAGAGTGATAGGACAGGACGACGAGCCGTCCGCCGGGTTTTAGCACATCGAGGGTGGCTTCGAGAAAATCTGTCAGCGCCCCCATTTCGTCGTTCACTTCGATTCGGAGGGCTTGAAAAACCTGCGCCAAGTAGCGGTTTTTGTTGCCCCGGATCAGTGGGCCGACCATTTGCAAAAAGTCGCCGATGGTCTGTAACGGTTTTGCTCCACGTTCCCCGACAATTTTTTGTGCCAGCGTTTTGGCGTTCCTCACCTCTCCGTATTTCCCGAAAACATTTTGCAGCTCGGCAGCGGAATAAGTGTTCAAAACAGTGGCCGCCGTCTTGCCGTCTTGCCGATTCATCCGCATATCGAGTTCGGCATCGAAGCGGAAAGAGAACCCCCTTTCGGCCACGTTTAGCTGATGGGAAGAAACCCCGAGGTCAGCCAAAATGCCGTCAACTTGCGAGATGCCGTGCAAACGCAAAAAACGTTTCAGTAAACGGAAATTGTGGTGGCAGAAAATAAAGCGGTCATCGTCAATCAGATTTTGCAGCGCATCATCGTCTTGGTCGAAGGCCACCAAACGCCCATCACTTCCCAACTCTTTCAAAATCAGCCGACTGTGCCCTCCCCCGCCGAATGTTGCGTCAACGTAATAGCCATCTTTTTTGATCGCAAGCGCTTCGGTACAGGCTTTCGCCAAAACGGGTTCATGGTAAGTGTCGGCCATTTTAGTGATCAGTGATTTGTGATTAGTGATTAGTCCGCCCAAACCCTTGGGCCTGCCGATTGTAAAATAATAAAATGGTCAGGCATGGTTCAAACCATTATGTCATTGGTGGTGCTGTTTCGGAACCTTCCTTTCCGGCATTGCCGAGGGTGGCCTGTGCGAGCTTGGCAAATTCAGCGGGATCAATTTCCATCTGGGATTTCCATTGCTCTTTCGACCAGATTTCCACCCGGTCGTTGACTGCTGCCAAAACAGCCTCGCCTTTGATGCCGGCAAACTCCAGCAGCCCGTTCGGAAGGTTGACCCGGTCAGCGCCGTCCTTTTTCAAATGGGAAGCCCCGTTGAGGAATGCCCGTTTGAATCGGCGGCTGTTTAGGTCAAATTCATTTAATTTGTTAATTTGCACCGTTTTTTCATCCCAAACTTTTTTGGGATACAAATTGAGGCAACCCTCGAAACCTCTGTTGATGACAAAAAGGTCGCGCTCGTCGCTCGGCAGTTGGTCTATCAGCCCCGAAGGCAAGCGCAGCCGTCCTTTCGCATCAATTTTACAGGGATATTCCCCTAGAAGTTGGTACATATGCCTCAATCATTTTCAAATAACAGTCCAAAAGTAGCCACTTTATTCCACTCTTACCCACTTTCCCCCACTTTTTGGGCGAAAAGTTTTCCACATTTTCAAAAAGCATGGTTTTTTTTGACAATTGTAACCGAATGGTTTTTACATGTTTAACCAAATTGAAAATACAGTTATTTAATATTGAAATATGAAGAAGTGGGTTGGCCGTGCTAGGTAAGAATCCGGGAATTGGGTTTCCACATTTTGACACCTGACAGCATCATCTTGAAAAGACCTGTTCATGTAAAAAGTGAGGCCGTACACGACAGCACTTTTTACGTGAACAGGTTCGCCTTCGGCAAATGAAAAAGGAGCTTACCAAAAAACAGGCGAGGTTGCTTTCCTTAAATATTGTGGTGGGAAGATGTGGAAATGGGTACAGGTGCCGGATGCCTTTAGAGGCGTCCGGCATCTTGTTTTTAATAAAAATATCACTGGCGGCTCTTGGCCACCATCTTTAATTTGGCGACCACTTTTTTCTTTTTCTTCGCAAAATTCATCCACCGTAGTTGGATGACCCCCCAAACGGCTTCTTTCACGATGCCTTTCGACATTTTGGAAACGCCCTCGATGCGGTCGGTAAAAGTGATGGGTATTTCTTTTATTTTGAAGCCAAGTTGGCGGGCGGCATATTTCATTTCGATCTGGAAGGCATAGCCGATGAAAGTTATTTTTTCCAGATCAATGGCTTGGAGCACTTTGCTTTTGTAACCGACAAAACCTGCGGTCGGGTCTTTCACCCACATCCACGTGATAAGCCGAGTATAAATAGAGGCGCCGTAGGAAAGGATCATGCGGTCGGCAGGCCAATTTTCGCATTTGCCGCCTTTGACGTACCTCGAACCAACGACCACATCGCCCTCCCCTGCCGCCAATACTTCTTGCATGCGCACGAGGTCGTTAGGGTTGTGCGAAAAATCGCAGTCCATCTCGAAGATGTATTCGTAGCCCCGTTCCAAGGCCCATTTGAAGCCTGCGATATAGGCCGTTCCGAGGCCGAGTTTGCCGCTTCTTTCTTTCAGGAAAACTTTTGCGGGATTGTTTTTTTGCTGTTTTTTGACCAAAGCGGCAGTGCCGTCAGGAGAGCCGTCATCAACAATAAGGATATGAAAAGAGGCGGGAAGAGAAAGAACAGTTTCGATCATTTTCTCGATGTTTTCCTTCTCGTTGTAGGTCGGTATGATTACTAGGTTCTTAGTCAATGTAGAAGTTGTGATACGTTAGCGATGATTATTTATACACAAAACTAAGCAGAATGTTCAGTTTGCATGGCTTTGGGGTTTTCAAAAATTGTACCGCCGGAGTTTTGGTAGCACAGCCTTTAGGCTGTCCCGGCCAGTGCCCTTTAGGGCGCTGTACCCTGAAGGGCACAGACCGGAACAGCCTAAAAGCTGTGCTACCAACAACCCTAATAGCTCTCCCATAGTCGGCGTGCGTGGCGTCCCATGCCCCCCTTCACAGAAGTACCGTCTATGGGGTCAACATCTCCTGTTCCGGGCGCATTGCTGTAAAGCTCTACTTCCCACCGGGGATTGTTGACCTCGCCCCTGGCGTTTGAATGCAAAAGGACGTAGCCGTTGGTGGACAGGGAAGGGTTGTAAAAAAGGAACTTCACGTTGTTTTGCCCGGTCTGGGGAAATTCGTTGTAAAACCACATTTGGTATGGCGGGGCAGATTGTTCTGTTTCATTGGTGACAATATCGTTCGGCACACCATATTTCATATAAATGTAGCCCCTGTCCGTTTCAAAACCATAACCAAAGCCCCCCCCGAATTTTTCATCAATGGCCTTGGCCACTTTCATATAATTACGGTAGGCGCCTTCTGGGTCGGTGGGGCTTTCCCTTGCCCAAAAGCTAAAAAGATAAAGGCGCATCGCTTTTTCTTTTTTTTCGGCAATGATGGTATTCAGCAACTTGCCATCGGTGTCGTCAATCTGCATGGCGATGGCTTTCAACGAGTAGCGGAGCTCTTCCAAGCTGAGATCGGCCACAAATTCATTTTCCAGATTGTCAACACCCTCCGCGACTTGTTCCCTTGTTGTGTTGATGAAAGGGTTGCTTCGCTGAAAGGAAATTGATTTTTTACTGAGCAGGTCACCTTTTCTGTTTTTCACTTCCACCAACAGCTCATAGTTGCCGCTCAACAATTTGCTGATGTCGATCTGCTGCAAAAAGGGCACTACCCCGGCAGGTGAACGCTTTTTGTGGACCGTTCCGATAGCCTTTACACTCTTTTGCCCATTCTTGTGCAGCACTCTATAGCTGACCAAAAAATCCTCCCCGACCAGTTTATCGGTATCGTATATTTCATCATAAAAAATGAGCTTGTCACAAAATTTGTCATAAAACTGGGAAGGCAACGGCTCAAAAATGTAGCCCCCTTTGGCAAGGGGGCTGGAGGCCTCTCCCTCTTTCATTTTGCGCAGCGAAGCGAGCAGCAAAATATCAGATTGATAAACCCGCTCTTCGCTGAAATCCAATTTGAATGTTTGGTCGTACCTTTTTGTGCTTTCGGGGTCGTTCACATCAGCGACCGACACCTCGATTTTGTAGTCCCCGTTTTCCAATCCATACCTTTTCAGGTCAACAAAATCCTGCGGTTGTCTTGATGCCGGGCTGCTCAAAATGTACTTGTCGAATTTTACTATCGCCCCATTTTTTTTGAAGGTAATGACCACTTCTGCACTGGCCTGCAGAGTGGAATCGGGCAGCAGTTTGTACTTCATGGTTTGGGCGACGAAATGGAGGTAAACTTCGATGTAGTTACCGTCGGCACTTTTAAATGTGGAATAGGAAATGTTGGCGTCGAGGGCCTTGGAGGAAAGGGCACCGATTAATAAGGTGAGGACGAGTATTGATTTTTTCATGCCGTTACTTAGTTTTCAAAAAATGCTTGGCGCTGCTTTTGTTTTTTAACCCGCCCAATCGCGAGGGCGGCTACCTATGCCAATAAAACGATCTCCTCTTATATTTTCAACGAAAAAATTGTATTTTTTGTAAATTTAAATAAAAATTGTCGGCTACCAACAAGACCTGAAAAAAAGGGAATAAAGGTGCACTTTCCCAAAATCACCCTAAATCGCTGATTAAAAGCAATTTACAACTTACCATCAATTTTATCTGTTCAGAGCCTTTTTCAATCAAAACAACTTCCCTAAATTTGCCTGTATATTCTGTTCTTGTACTCGCTTCACAGTCTTTTCCAACAAATTTTTACTGGTTCTCGCTGCAAAAAGATTTCACTTCATCTTTCATTTTATACCTTTGAAAGATAAAACAATAAACACATCCACCCTTTTTGGATGGCACTAAGAACTCATTATTTCTAAGTAAGTTTTTTGGTAAAATGGTGAGGGCTGCTGCGTGCGGCCCTCTTTTTTTTTGTTTGAAAATGGCATCCATGGATTTGCTTTGCCGGCCTTTTCCTGCCTTTGGCTTGGCAGATCAAAAAGCGGACTGACCGAATACAAATGCCCTCCGTTTACACAAAAACTTTTTCGCCCGTATATTTGTGACCATGTGCCTACTATTCACTATTTTCCAATCACTAATCACTGATAAATGATCGGCTGGCAATTCACTGATTTCATTCCCGGAGAGGGCGAAACGACTTTTGAAAAGTTGCTGAAACTGTTTCAGGAACTACTGCTGCATACCGCGGGCGATGTCAGCGAAGCCCTCTCTTGGCTGACCGAACTCGACCGCCAATACGGCCTGACCGACGAGAACTACGGCATGGCCGATTTTATCCAAGACCTGATAGACCTGGGCTATATCACGGAGGGCGAAACGGCCGGGCAGCCCGGTTATGTGCCTACTTCCAAAATGGAAATTGCCCTGCGCAGGCGGGCCTTGGACGACATTTTTGGCCAATTGAAAAAAACAAAACACGGCAACCACTCTACCAAGTTCAGCGGCAAAGGAGACGAACGTTCGGCGGAGCTGCGGCCTTTTGAATTTGGCGACAACCTCGAAAACATTGCCATCTCGGAAAGCCTCCGCAATGCCCATGTCAACCACGGCATCGAAGATTTCATGCTCACTCCCGACGACCTCGAAGTGAGGGAAACGTTTTACCAAAGCCAGACCAGCACCGTGCTGATGATAGACATTTCCCACTCGATGATCCTTTATGGCGAAGACCGCATCACGCCTGCCAAACGGGTGGCCATGGCGCTCTCCGAACTCATCACTACCCGCTACCCAAAAGACACCCTCGACATCCTCGTTTTTGGCAACGACGCCTGGCAGATAGAAATCAAAGACCTGCCCTATCTGCAGGTCGGCCCCTACCATACCAATACCGTTGCCGGCCTCGAACTGGCCATGGACCTGCTGAAAAAACGCCGCAACCCCAACAAGCAGGTCTTTATGATTACGGACGGCAAACCGACCTGCATCAAACGTGGCAAAAAATATTACAAAAACGCTTTTGGCCTCGACCGGAAAATCATCAACCGTACTCTCAACCTCGCACAGCGATGCCGCAAATTGCAGATCCCGATCACTACTTTTATGATTGCCCGTGACCCCTACCTCGTGCGCTTTGTGGACCAGTTTACCCGGGCAAACAACGGCAAAGCATTTTACAGCAGCCTGGACGGGCTCGGCGAGTTTATTTTCCTCGATTATAAAAACAACAAACGGAAAAGGAGGTGAATAGCCTGCCCCGAAACCCCGGGGGTGAATAAAAAATGCCCCTCCGTGCGTGGCACAGAAGGACAAGTCAATGTGTGTGGAATGTGTTCGTCAGGATGCAGGTGTGCGGGCAAAACTGACTACCTTTGCAAAGAATGCAAAGTGAATTTCTTTAGTGCATCGGAATCCGGATATGGTAAGATTTCTCTGGTATGTGCGAATGGAAATATAGTGATGGAAGGTGTGGGCGGAATGCAGGGCAAAAGTAAAAAACGCATTCTATATTGCATTAATATTTATGAAAAAAAATCATCTTTTTTGAAAATGGCACTCGACAAAGAAAAGACATTGAAAGAAATTCTCGACGGCATGGCCAACTCCGCAAAGTGGAAGGACAAGCTGAACGAAACCAAGATACGGGAGGTCTGGAACGAAAAAATGGGCACCACCATCAGCCACTACACCAAAGGCATCAAGCTGCGCAACGATAGGTTGTTCATCACCATTGACTCGGCTTCGTTGCGGCAGGAAATGACGTATGAACGGGAAAAAATAAAGGAAATGATGAACCGGGAACTGGGCGGTGATTATGTCAAAGATGTGATGATAAGGTAGAAATTAAAATTAAAATTAAAATGAAAATGAAAATGAAAAACTACATCCGTTGCATGGCTTGGGAGTCGTTTTTTTAGGAAAAATAATTCGCTCTCAAGCCATGCAACGGATGTGGTTTTTCATTTTCATTTTAATTTTAATTTATCACGCCTTGTTCTTTTCCACGGGCGCTGTGCTTCCTCGTTGCAGGCCTGCTTTTGTTCCGCTTTTGCGCCATTTGTTCTTCTTCTTTTTAGGCTTCACCGTGCTTGCTTTTTTGATGGCTTCGTAACCGTTCACTGCCCCGCCGGTAACGCTCAGTTCACTGAAAGGAACCAACTCCCCGTTGCCTCCCGGCTTTTTGACTTTGGCATTTTTGGTCATTGTGGTGCTGCTCATGATGATGTCTTTTACCTGAACAGCAGAAAGTTCGGGGTAGTAAGAACGGATGACCGCGGCCACTCCCGCCGCAACCGGGGAAGCCATGCTGGTGCCGCTGATGGCCTTGTAATGGTTGTCGGGGAAGGTGGCGTAAATATCAACGCCGGGGGCAAATACGTCCACCCCTTTTTTGCCGTAATTGGAAAAATTAGCAGCGGCATCTTCTCCCCCTTTCCAAGAAAGGGCGCCTATTTCGAGCCAGTTTTTGGCCATTTTTGGGCCGAGGCCGAGGAATCCCTTTTTCCTGAAAGAATCGTTCGGGAAGTTTTTCTCCACATCGTTGTCCTGGTGCGAGTTGCCCGCCGCATGTACCATTAGCACATCGTTTTTCATCGCATATTTTACGGCTTTGTCAACGGCGTCCTTGTCCCAGGCCTGCCCTTTGCCGAAGCTCATGTTGATGACCGAAGCGCCGTTGTCAACGGCATAGATGATGGCATTGGCCACGTCCTTGTCCCTTTCGTCTCCATCGGGGACACAGCGCACGGCCATTATTTTCACGTTGTCGGCGATACCGTTCATTCCAACCCCGTTGTTGCGGGCAGCAGCAATAGTACCTGCTACGTGCGTGCCGTGGTCGGCATCGGGGCCTCTCACGTCGTTGTTGCCGTAATACCTTTCATAGCTGTCGGCGTAGTTGTCGCCGACGATGCTGCGCACGTCAATGTCGGTGTTGTAATAATAATCGGCCTGCCCGCCGAAGTAGTCAAGCCCGTCTTGCAGTTCTTCTTTGAAATCGTCAACGGACTGCCCCTGCGAAAGGCGCTCGCCCAACAATTGCGCGGCATAGGCAATGCCCTCGTCTTCCAATTTCAATTTTGAAATATCCTTTGCAGTGGGCTTCTCCTTTCCAGTGGCTTTTACGATAGAGTTCACGGCATTGAGCAGCCCTCCGTAAAAAGCTGCGTTCGAGGCCGCTTCTTCCCTTTCTTTCACTACGCTCGCCTCCAGTTTTTTGTATTCATCGTATTTCTTTCTGTCTTTTTTGGAAAGGGACGACGGGTCCACGTTTTTAAACTGCTTTTTATATTTAGCAACGAGGCGGGTTGATTCCAACTGGTCGTGGTGGACGTTTTTGCCGTCCTTGCCGCCGATAAAGTTCCAGCCGTAAACATCGTCCACATAACCGTTGCCGTCGTCGTCCTTGCCGTTGCCGGGTATTTCACCGGGGTTGTGCCACATCACGTCTTTGAGGTCTTCGTGCAGCGGGTCAACGCCGCCGTCAATCACCGCGACGATCACTGTCTGCGATTTTTTTCCTTTCAACAGTTCCGCGTACATCTTGTCGGCACTGACGCCCATAAAGCCGTCCTTCACTTTGTCGAGGTGCTGCCAGTTCTTTGGAGGGGTATTGACCGAGTATTGAGAAAAACCGAGGAAAGGCAAAGCCGTCAATAAGGCTATAAACAGGTTTCTTAACTTCATTTGAATTTGTGTTTAAATTTATTTGTAAAAATTTGGTCGGCAAAAGTAGCATAATTCAGGAGGTGATCTGCTCCCCAAGAACCCCTTTGGGAAAATCTCCTCTTGAATTGACCTTTAAGCTAACTGCCCAATCATGGACATTGTTTTGCGCAGAAGGTTTCCCGCAAGTAATAAATCTGTCATTTCCGTACCATAAATTTTTCAGGGGCGCATTATTACCATTTTTTTTTCGGGTTTTGAGGCAACGCCTTACCGCCCCCACTGCCCACGCAAAGGCATCGCCTCAAAAAAAAAACGCCCGGCAAGAAGCCAGGCGTTTATCAATAAAAAAATGAATATTCTCGATCAGTGCTGGATATTGACCTTTTGGGCCACTCTGCCCAGTCCGTTTTGCAGCACAAGGAAGTACATCCCGTTTGCCATTTGCGAAGCATCAAAAGAGAAGTTGTTCTCCCCTTCTGTCAACTTTACCGACCGGCGCTCAACTGAACGTCCGAGCAGGTCCATCAGGTAGAGGTCAAAACCGCCGTTCAGTTCGGCATTTATTTTTATTTCAAAAAATCCGGACGTCGGGTTGGGGCTGACATTTATGGCCACTTTTTCTTTTAGCACATCGTTGGTACTGGTCAGGTTGCAAGGATCGTCGGCTGTTGCGTTCAGCGTCAATGAATACTTGCCCTCTGCTAAAGCGCCGGGGAAAGTGATTTCAGCTTCGAAAGGAAAATCAGGGAAAAATGCCTTCCCGATGATCTTAAGTTCATACACACCGGGTGTATTATCGGCAGTAGGCACGCCTGTGATTTTGGCGCAGCCCAATGTATTGGCCAAAAACTCGCACCCGTCGGGTTCGCAAATGTAGTTCAAGCCAATAGGCAAGCCTTCCACATCGTTCACCTTCACTTTGGTAAGTCCCAATCTCACTTCGTTTCCTGCGATAGTAACATTGATGCTGTCACTGATGGCCGCCGTAAAAACAAAATCAAACGGCTCTCCGATGACGGCACATTCCGAAATGCCCCCATCGGGAGAAACTACGGGGTCGAAAGGCAATGGGAACACGCCGACCGAGTCGGCATAGGACATGTCAGGTTCGCAATTTTGTGCAGACAAAAAAGCCATCGGCAAGAATGCGGTGAGCATAAGTAGTACTCTTTTCATAAAAATCATGTTTTGGTGAAATGAAAAAGCAAGGGCGTCGAATTGGGCAGCGGTGTAGGCAGGATGTGAGGGCTTGCACAAAAATAACTTGAACAGATTGAACGGTTCTTTTGCTCCCTAAGAGTACTTGAAAAAGTGAACAATAGCCCCACTATCCTTAATTTTTCAAGCAATCTTAGGAAACAAAATAACTCGCTCAACCTGTCCAACTTATTCTTGCGCAAGCCCTAAAGAAAAAAGCCTTGCGTTCCTTTTTTCCGTCCGGCAAATCTCTAAAAAAAATGCGGCTTCAAAGCAGCTTTGCACTATTTTTATTTTTCAAAAACCCTTTTTGATGCTTGCATTGCAAAATCTTTGGACTATTTTTGCCCCACGTTCACACACATTGCTTCCGTATGGAAAGCGCATTTATACCCACTCTTTTATCCCGTGCACGACTGCACGGCACTCCACTTTCGAGAACATTTCCAAATCACGAAAATGGTGTCCGACGCCTCGGAGGGCGTCCGACACCTTTAGACCTAAACTAACCATATTATTTTTAAACAACTCTAAGGTGTCGGACGCCCTGCGAGGCGTCGGACACCTGAAACCACATTATTTTATGAACAGATTAATACTGACCCTACTGCTCCTTTCAAGCAGCTTCCTCCCCTTTTCTTTTGGCCAAAAGGCAACACTGGCGGGCACCGTAACGGATGCCAACAAAACTCCACTGATAGCGGCAACGGTCATTGTCGGAACGGAGGGGGCAGTGACCGACCTCGATGGCCGCTTCGAAATCAGCATTGCCGCAGGCGAATATAAAATGGAGGTGAGCTACGTCGGCTATGAGACAAAAACGGAAGCCATTTCGCTGAAAGCGGGAGAAAAAAGAAACGTGGAAATAGCCCTCAACGAGAGCCTCAACCTGCTCGAAACGGCCACCGTGACCAGCGGCAAGCACGAGGTAGCCCTCGGCGAAGTCACTGTTTCGCTCGACGTAATCAAGCCGGCACTGCTGGAAAGCACCAACCAGACCGACCTCGGCGGGCTGCTCGACAAGGTGCCGGGCGTCAACATGATCGGCGACCAAGCCAACATCCGCGGCGGCTCGGGCTACTCTTACGGGGCGGGCAGCCGGGTGCTTTTGCTGGTTGACGACATGCCCATCATGCAGGCCGACGCAGGCTTCCCGCAGTGGGAAGACGTGCCGCTCGAAAACGTGGAGCAGATAGAAGTGGTGAAAGGGGCGGCCTCTGCGCTCTACGGCTCTTCTGCCCTCAACGGCATCGTCAACGTGAGGACGGCTTACGCCAAATCCGAACCGGAGACTTCCTTTTCCCCTTATTTCAAAATACACGGCGACCCAAAAAACGAGGCGCTGAAATGGTGGGACAAGCCCCGTTACACCACGGGCATAAGCGCCGTCCACCGCCGTAAAATAGGCAAGTTCGACCTCGTGCTGGGCGGCAATTATTACCGCAACGAATCGGTGCAGGA
>DROJ01000555.1 GCA_011321935.1 Bacteroidota bacterium
AAGCCTCTCGTTCTGATGCTATGAAATACAGCCTTTATATTTCAATAAAGGCTAATTTAACAATGTCAAATTAATTACCACAAAAATAAAGTCAAATTAGGACAAAACCAAATGTTTCTTCAAAATTATAATTCAAAAATACAGACTTTAACAGTTAATAGTTTTTTTTTTTTTAATATTCGCGTGTTTTTATTCTTATAAAGTGCGTTTTTGCAAAATATTCAGATTTGAACGCAACGCCTTTTTTCCCATTGTCCCAACAAACGTCCCCGAAAGCTTTCGCGGCGCAAAAAGTCTGTCCCGAATTCGTCTCGGTGACTGCTGATATCAGATCCACCTTATAATTTGCCGAAAATGCACCAACTGCTTTTGGAAAGGGGGTATAAAAAAACGATTTTGGAAAAAATTATTGGCAGGGGTTGAAATTGGCCGGGAGGGGGGGTGAATTTAATGCCGGCAGGGATTTTCCCACAGGGACTCCCGTGGAGGAAACCCTGCCGGTTTTGCATTTTTTCAGTGGTCCCTCAATATTTCTATATTGTATTTTTTGACGGATTTGTGGAGGTGTTTTTGGGCCTGTAAATCCAATATATAGCCCAATATCCACCCACCAAAGAAAGTCAGGTGACCTGCGGTTTCCAAAGTATTCTTGTTTGAAAACGTACCCCCGTCATTGACCACTGCAAAGGCCAGGCCCACTCCCGCTACTATCCTTGCCGAAACGGAGGCAATGGAATTCGCCCGCGATTTTCGCCATTCTTTTTTTGCCCCCGGCTGCGACAAAAGCAGCGGCCTGATGTTTTTTCCCCATGGCCCAATAGGCTGGTATTCTTCACTGCCCTGCCTGTACAGGTTCATTTTTCTCTTTCCCGAAAACCAGCCAAAAAGCGACATTTCTCTGGCACGGTAGGATTGTAAGTCAATGGTGTTCTGTACCTGGCAATAGCTTGGTGCGGGCAGGAGCAGAATGAGGAAAAAAAGGCTTGTTTTTATTTTTTTCATAATATTAAAGTTTTGTGTCTTTATTGCTACGGCATGACCACCTGTGTCTTGAAAATGCCGTCTTCCAGCCTGCCGAAGTATTTGCCATTTGTGCCATCGTAGTACAAATCACACTCAATCTCAAAGGTGATGTCATAGACCCTGAACCCCGGCACCCCCGATATTTTCAGTTCCGATATCCTGAACACCGCATTGTCCTGCTTGCCGAACGAGGGTGTCAGTGTGTTGCCAACAACCGGAATGGCCAAAGGCCGGGTCTCTTTGTAATAGTCATAGCCCGGCAAGAGTACGCAGTTCCACGCAATACTAAAATAGAACCCCGTTGACCTGTCTTTATCGCTTTCCCATAGTGTCAAATCCCCTTCTTTGATAAACCTCTTAAAATACTCTATGTCAGGATATATGGTTGTGTCCCGGATGAAAGGCGTCCAAATAGTGACAAAGGGGGCAAAATCTTCGGTTGCCCGGTTATCTATTATCGGGGGCACAAAACCAAAGTTGTAGAAAGAACCAAACGGAGTAGCACCGGGGGAGAGGGTCGGGTCTGAGGTTGAGGTAGTGGTTCCCGTTCCTATGCCGTTTTGCATCCAATAACCGTCCACGTCTGCCGAAACACAAAAATCCTCCCCGTTTATTTTTCCTGAAAAATAAAAATCCCCCAAAGGCTCAGTGCAGGTGAACTCCATGTTTTCGTCACAGTATTTTTGGGATTTTTCATCAAGGGTCAGTTCTTTTTTGCAGGCAAAGAACAAAAAGCACATTGAGCAAAAAATAAATATTCTTTTCATGATTTATGAGTTTAGAGGCCGGGCCAACTTCTGCCAAAGTTGGCCCGGCCATGGATTTTTTATAAAATAAGATTATGGTATCGGCCCGTCGCCGGTAACGTTCAGCGTGAACAGCCTTGACTCACCGCCCGGACAATTGTTGGTCACCTGCATCTGTATGAAGCCTTGCTCCATATTGAGGTCCCAGACC
>DROJ01000556.1 GCA_011321935.1 Bacteroidota bacterium
GCGGACTACGACAACAGCACCAACCCCGACCACAACGCCCTCGCCCTGCCGACCGACTGCGAAAGCTGCCACACCACGGACCCCGACTGGATGCCCGCTACCTTTGCCATACACAACAACTATTACCAACTGAACGGCGCACATGCCGCCATCGCAAACGACTGCGCAACCTGCCACAACGGCAACTACAACAATACCCCCAACACCTGCTTCGGCTGCCACCAAGACGACTACAACGGCACCACCGACCCCGACCACGCAGCGGCCAACTTCCCCACCGACTGCGAGACATGCCACACCGAGTCCGAATGGTCGCCATCCACCTTCGACCACAGCGCATTCTATCCGCTGAACGGGGCGCACGCCAACATCACGGACTGCACCGACTGCCACACCGGGGGCAATTACAGCAGCACGCCGAACACCTGCTTCGGATGCCACGAAGATGATTACAATGGAGCAAACGACCCCGAACACTTATCGGCAGGAATTCCGACCACTTGCGAAGATTGCCACAATGAAACGGACTGGGAGCCTTCTACTTTTGACCACGACGGCATGTATTTCCCTATCTATAGCGGTGAACACGAAGGCGAATGGGACCAGTGCATCGAATGCCATACCACTGCTGGTAATTTCACGGCCTTTAGTTGCATTGACTGCCATGAGCACGATGACCCGGCAGAATTGGCCGATGATCATGATGGGGTACAAGGTTACACTTATTCCAGTCCGGCATGTTACTCCTGTCACCCCGAAGGAAACGAATAGTCTCGGATTTAATCTCATTCCCATAATGCTGAAGGACTTTCCCATAAAAATTAAAATATCGGAATGAAAGGCTTTTTAGAGGAAAGCCTGTCGCAACATAAGAGCTTGGTGTGTGTCCAGCTTCATTGTCTGCCGATAAGCGAGCAGCGAAAAACAGCCCCCCCGATGTAAGATCGGGTCAGGCTCTAATTTGATGATTTACTAAGCCGCTTTTAAAATACCGAAAAACAAAAATATATTGTAACTGCTTAGCACCCCTCGAAATCCTAGAGGTCTAGGGTGGGAATAAATTCCCACCCTTTTGGAAGGGCATGGAGTAAGATAAAAGAAGTCATAAATATCAAAAATTATTATGACCGTTTTCCTCAATAGAGAGCAGGACTACAAGCCCTTCCAAAAGAGGGGGAATTTATTCCCCCTCCCTGGGATTTCGAGGGGTGCTAAGCAGTTACAATATATTTTTGTTTTTCGGTATTTTATTATACCGCACCATTTTAGGTTTTGTGCATTTGCCCTCGCCAGCCCCCAGCCCCAGAAGGGGAGAACCAGCCCTCAATGCACAAAACCTAAAATGGTGCGGTATAGTATAACAAACCCTTAGGAACGGTGAAATATATCCAGCTACTTACTCTACAAGGGATAATTATTTTTTAATAAAAGCCTCCTCAATTCTTCAAGAATTTTCCGAAGCATCCTATATTTGTTAACTTTATTATCTTGTTCAATAAAACATTCAACAACAATGCAATATTTAAAAATAATCATCCTGCTTATGTTCGGGTTACCGATCTCTTCTTGCGATTCTGGGCCAAAGGTCATAGAAGAAGACATATCCGCATCTACTAACAAAGGCGGCATGAGTCCGATATTCAAAGATGTTCCCAAAACGAAAAGCCCTTCTATTTCTGATGAACACAAAGTAGTAGTTGAAGAAGTATTAAATACAGAAAAATATTCTTATCTAAATGTTTCTGAAAATGGAGAAAATTTCTGGATTGCAGTCATGAAAATGGATGCCAAGCCTGGCGACATTTATTATTACAAAGGAGGTTTAATAAAAAAGAATTTTTACAGCAAAGAATATGACCGGACGTTTGAAACGGTTTACCTTGTTTCAAACATCAGAAAACAACCCGTTGCCCCTGATAAAAACAGTGCCGGAGGATCGGCAATTGACGAAGCTCTCAGCAAAATAAAAGGCAATACCGTCGTCACTGATAGCCCTATAAATGTCAGCCCAGCAGAAGGCGCCATTAAATTGTCAGAACTATTTTCAAACAAAGAAAAATACGAAGGGAAAACCGTAAAAATAACGGGAAAAATCGTAAAAATAAACCCGATGATTATGGGCCGAAACTGGGTACACATACAAGATGGCAGTGGCGACAAATTGGATTTAACAGTAACAACTACTGAAAACATACCATTGGGGCATGTGGTTACTTTGGAAGGAACAATTGCTTTAAACAAAGATTTTGGAGCAGGATATAGGTACGATATTATTATGGAGGGCGCGGTATTGAAATAAAATTTCAGGTAAAAATATTTCGGCATGATTACGGCATGATTACCAAGTTTAAAAAATTTAGTAATCATAAAAACTATAAACGTCGAATTAATTTTTGAATTTCTCTTCCACAAAAAAAGGTGCGAGCATCCAAAATATGCTCACACCTTTTTTTGTAGTCCATTGACGGTTTTTCAAACCTTTTTATTTTTCAAATAAACCTTATACCGCCAATATGCCAATAAACTAATAGCCATCAATACAAGAACTGAATAATACACCCACGAAGGCACAGGCATCGGGTCGCCTGCGGCATAGGAGTGTAGACCGGACAGATAATAATTCACCCCGAAATAAGTCATAAGCACCGAAGCCCATCCAAACAAGGTAGCAACATTAAAAGCATATACGCCACGGAAACCCGGAATAAATCGCATATGCAATATAAAGGAATATACAAGAATGGTAACGAGCGCCCAAGTTTCTTTTGCATCCCATCCCCAATAACGCCCCCACGATTCGTTCGCCCATACTCCTCCCAAATAAGTTCCGATACTTACCATAACCAAACCTCCAATCAATGTCATCTCACTTATCTGGGTCATTTCTTTAATAATGCGATAAACATTTTTCCCGTTTTTTTGATTAGCAAAAATCATGAATATCAAATTCAATGCACCAAGTATTGCCCCCAACATCAAGAAGCCATAGCTTCCGGCTTCCAGTGAAACATGGATTGTCAACCAATAAGATTTTAAAACCGGTACAAGCGGAGTGATTTCGGGGTCTAAATAACTAAGCCCTGCAACCATCATTATTGTAGCTGCAAGCACAGATGTAGCAGCCATTCCGCCCAGCGATTTCCTAGCAAATATAAGCCCGGCCAAAACGGTCGTAAACCCAATGTATATCATTGATTCGTAACCATTGCTCCAGGGGGCGCGGCCAGATATATACCAGCGCAGGCCAAGGCCAAAAGTGTGCATCAAAAAAGCAAAGGCAAAAATGCCAAATGCTATTTTGGCCGGTGTTTTCAAATTAATGCTGGGTTTAAAAACAGAGGTAAACAACAAGCCTAAATACACCAGTCCGAGCAGGGCATATAATTTTCCCAGACGGGAAAAAACATTCATTTTATTGAGCAATAATTCTGCTTTTACCTTAGTTTCCGAAGGCATGACATTGCCGCTTATTTTATGCTGGTATTGTTTAAGTTCGTCAATTAATTGATTGGCCAAAGCCCAGTCGCCATCGCTGATGGCCTGCTGCAAGGTAGGGATATATGCCAGGTAAAATTTTTCGGCAAAAGAAGAACCAATGTCCGCATTATGAGCATTTTCAAAATCAACGGGCGACTTCCAAGTATGGTTTTCATCGCCGGGGACAGGGAACACTTTCATAAACCTCCCTGAAAAAACCATGCTGCATATATTTACTTTTTCATCGAGTTTCATTAATTCTTTTTCAAAAACGCCCCTGTCCCGTTTCGGAACACTATAAGCTTTCCTTACATGTTCTTTTAATTTATAGGCACCATTTTTTGCAAAAAAATCAGCGTATGCTGCATGGCTTCCCTCCACGCCCAATATTTTCCTTATTTCCTCGTGATAGCCAAGTTTAATTATCGGCACATTGTACCAATCTTTAGGGTTGGCGGCCATCCCCAAAACAACCTGTTCAGCGTTCATGCCCAACAATCTTTCTTTTTTCGACAGCTTCCGCAATATTTCATTGGTATAAGTGTCCATTGGTTTGAACCGGCCCCTATGGTCTTGCATAATCAAGCTACCAAATTTTTTCGCATGAGCGGTACTTACTGCATTTATTTTTTGCTCGGAGGGAGGGCTGGCATTAATTGGATTTGAAAAAGAAAAAAACAATCCAATAAATAAAGCAGCCGCCACTTTCTTTGCCTGTTGCATATTTTTTATATTTTTTTGCAATTGATAAAAGCGGCTTTTTTTACTAAAAAACACCATTATCAGTCCGATAGTCAGCAGCGCATATCCGAGGTAAGAAATCCATGTGCCGGGGGCATCATGGTTTACGCTCAAATAGGTACCGAGTTCATCTTGGTAAAAAGAAGACAAAAAAAAACGGTAGCCGCCGTAATCCAAAATATGGTTCATATATATCCTCTGGTCGCGCACCAGGTTTTTGCGGGGATCGGCCAAAGTGATTTCGCTGGCATAAGAGGAAGCCGAATTGGTGCCCGGATATTTTTCCATAATAAAATCATTTAATTTTATGGAAAAGGGCAAGGTCACAATTTTTGATCCATAAGAAACCGCAAATCCCATATTGCCGACCTCAACGATTCGGGGCTTGCCGGCCACCCCTTTTGACCCAAAAACAGTAAATGTTTCCTCCTCTCCATTTGTGCTTATTTTCATGTGTACCCCTCCTGTGCTGGTACTGCTCATTTTTTCGGAAGAAGAAATAATGTCCACCCTGCCGTGCGGGGTAAAAGTGCCAAAGACAAACCTGTGCTGCCCGCTCGAATACATGCTGCGCAGCAGTACCGGGTGATAGGTGCCCGGCTCCATCACAAATTTCTTTTGGGTGGCCATTTGCATCACATTATAAGTGGCACCGGCTTTAAAATACAGCGAATCGTTTTCGTATTTAAAATTAAAACCGAGGGGTTCTTCCGTGTCCCGAAAATTAAACAAGGTGCCCCGTATTTTTACCCGGTCACCTTTTTTCACATAATATTCTTCCCGCCCGTTTGCACCGCCGATCACTACTTTTACAATGGGCACACCGTCATCGTCGTCCACCAGTGTTTCAGCAGGGTTGGGCATAAAACCCAGCACCTCGACATTTACTTCTTGACCTGCCAATAAGTATGATTTTTTCAAAGTATTGTCTCCCAATGTTGCAAATAAAACGGGCTCATCGAATGTATATGTTTTCCCGTTTTTCATTGCCTCAAAAACGAGGTATGATTCAGCGGACAAAAATGAATTGGAGGCGCTGCCCTCCCTGATATGCATCATGCCCTCTGTGCCAAAATAACGGGTCACCCCGGCCCCGATCAGTATTATGACCATCGAGGCGTGGAAGGTCAATGCCGCCCACTTTTTCATCTTTACCATACGAAACCTGAATATGTTGACGATAAGGGTAATACCGAACAAAACCAACAGCAGTTCGAACCACCTTGCCTTGAAAATCACCTTTTGCGCGGAACTTGTGCCAAAGTCATTTTCAATAAAAGTGGCCCAACCAATAGCAATGGCGAACAGTACCATGTACAGCCCTGCGGCAGAGGTAGAGAACAGCCTGTCCAGTATTTTTTTAAGGATTTCCATGTGTTTACATTGACCCGTTTTCAGATGCTTGACAAGAACCAAGGCCAACGGAAAACGGCTTTTATTATAAGAGGTGCTGTTAGGATTTACGAAAGTAATCAATAACCCACGTTATTGGGCTTCCCCAAATGTTTTTTTTTGCGAGCAGGGAAAATTGACGGACGAACAGGAAGGCGAATTGCTTGTGAGATGCTACTTCGGGGATAATATAGAAATGACGCAACCACTAATGCAGCTGCGTCATTTTTATTTTTTAAAAGCCTCTCTTAATCCCGGATCTGTCCGGGGGCGGCCAGTACGTTCGGTGCTCGGACTTCCGTCTGAGTTACGTTCGGTGCTCGGACTTCCGTCTGAGTTACGTTCGGTGCTCGGACTTCCGTCCGAGTTACGTTCGGTGCTCGGACTTCCGTCCGAGTTACGTCAGGCCAAGACTTCTTTCACTTTATCTGCGGCCTCCTGCAACAGCGTTGCAGAATGCACCTCCAAGCCCGATTCGTCAATTATTTTTTTAGCAATATCGGCGTTCGTCCCTTGCAGGCGGACGATGATCGGCACCTTGATGTTGCCCATGTTTTTATAGGCATCAACAACCCCCTGCGCTACCCTATCGCAGCGGACGATGCCCCCAAAAATATTGATGAGGATGGCCTTTACATTGGGGTCTTTGAGAATGATGCGGAAGGCTTGCTCTACCCTTTCGGCATCTGCCGTGCCCCCAACGTCGAGGAAGTTGGCCGGTTCGCCGCCCGACAGTTTGATGATGTCCATGGTGGCCATGGCAAGGCCGGCACCGTTGACCATGCAGCCGACATTGCCATCCAAGTTGACGTAGTTCAGGCCGTATTTTTTGGCTTCCACCTCGGTCGGGTCTTCCTCGTCAGTGTCCCTCATGGCAGCCAGATCGGGATGGCGGAAGAGGGCATTGTCATCGAGCGAAACTTTACAGTCAACGGCAATGATGCGTCCGTCACCAGTTTCCATGCAAGGGTTGATTTCAAACAAAGAAGCATCGGCACCGAGGAATGCTTTGTAAAGGTTGGCGATAAATTTGACCATGTTTTTGAAAGCAACACCGCTCAGGCCCAAGTTGAAAGCAACTTTTCTGGCCTGAAAACCGAGCATCCCCAATTCTGGGTCAATGTATTCCTTATGCACCAAATGCGGGGTTTCATCTGCTACTTTTTCGATGTCCATCCCACCTTCGGTGGAATAAATGATGACGTTGCATTTCTTTTCCCTGTCCATCAAGATGGAAACATAATACTCTTTGCAAGCATCAAAATCGGGGCGGTAGCTGTCTTCTGCGATGAGTACTTTGCGTACCAGTTTTCCAGGGCCGTTCAGGCCTCCCGGCGTCTGTGGCGTTTTGAGCATCATGCCCAGTATATTGCCGGCATGCTCTTTCAGTTCGTCCAGGTTTTTGGCCAGTTTCACGCCTCCGCCTTTGCCCCTTCCGCCTGCATGTACCTGGGCTTTTACGATAGTTACATCTGTGCCTGTCTGCTCCCTGATCTGTTTCCAAGCTGCTACCGCTTCGTCCACATTATGGGCAACAATGCCTTCTTGGACCGGCACGCCAAATTTTTTCAAAAGCTCTTTTCCTTGATATTCGTGAAGATTCATATAAAATTTTTTAAATGGCTGGATGGTTAAATGGTTGGATGGTTTTGAGCATACCCCAACTGTTTAACCGATTGATATTTTTAAAATTGGGCGTAAATAATCTGATCTAAACCAGGCCGAAAACCTGAACAGCGGCGAAGGTAAGAAAAGGTTGAAAAATTAAAGCCCCCGTTCGGGAGGGCTTTAATTTTATCAAAAAGTAAAAGTTGCGCCGAAACTCGGCATGATGGGCAGTTGGTCTATCCTGCTGTTCCTGATTCTATCAAAATAAAAAATATTGTCGCGGTTATAGGCATTGGTAGCGCTGGCCACCAGTTCCAGTTTTGTGTATTTGGAGATGTCGAAGGTTTTTTTGAGTGAAATGTCCAAGCGGTGATAAGCCGGCAGGCGTCCCCTGTTCCGCTTTTCATCGAGGATGACGCCCAAGTCGCCGTTGTTAGTCAAGGGGTCGTTGCCGAGGCCATCCTGAAATGTTTGGCGGTTGTAAAAGCCCTGGGACAGGCTGAAAGGGAAGCCGCTGCCAAAGTTCCACCTTGCCGCCGCTTCCCATTTCTCTCCAAATTTATAGGTCAACAAAACGTTCATGTTGTGTCGGCGGTCAAAAATAGTCGGATAAACCTGCTCCCCGTCATCTCTTTTCACATAGGCCAGTGAATAGGTCGCCCACGCAAACACCTTTTTGCTTTCGTACCTCAACGAGAGGTCACCCCCATAGGCATCTCCCTTTTCGGTAACAAAATCGGGGTCTTTGGCGTCCAGTTTGTTCCTGTTGATCTGTATCAGTTGGGTGTACTGCTTGTAATAGCCTTCCAGGTTCATTTCGAGCTTAGGGGTCAGGTCAACCTCGACGCCCACCACGCCGTGATTGGCCTTTTGCAAGCGGTGGTCGGTCACATTCCCCTGCGGGTCGAACACCTGCTGCTCCGGGCCGGTAAGGAATCCCACAAACAGGTTGACCACATCTTGTTCGTTCACAGAGCCGATCAGGTTTTGCGAATAGCGGCCTCCGGCCAACTTGAAGCGCAGCCAATCGGTTGCATTGTATTTTGCCCCAAACCTGGGTTCGAGGTTGGCCGTGGGCTGCGACGGGTAATATTGGAAACGCAGGCCTGGCTCAAGGATCCAATTGCCGACCTTTTGTTTGAATTTTATAAAACCTGCAATTTCCGGGGTGTTGCTCTCCTGTTTGATAGTGTTGCCAATGAAGTTCTTGAATTTGAACTTCGTGTCCAGGCCACTGATTTCAAAACCGTAGTTCACCTCGCTGCCCAGTCCATAATAAGTAAAATCAAGGGCTACATTAAAACTCTTTATGCCGCTTGTCCGGGGGGTGCCGGCGGCATCTATCTGCTTGATATCGTAATTGGAATAGGCGACCGTGCCCCCGATGACGATGTTCGAGTTGGGGGGTATCAAGTTGAAGTTGGCGCCCCCTCCCGCTGCATTCCAATCAAGGGCCGATACCCCCGGGTAGTTCACGGCGTCATCAAAATTGAACCCAAAAAAGTTGAACTTGCTGCCGTTGGCAGTCACAAACGACAGCTTGCCGTAAATGTCGGTGAAGTTGTACGGGAGTTTGTCCCTGTCTTCCGATTGGCCGGGGTCTTCGCTGAGGGAATACAAGGTGGTGTCCACCGCATAAGAGTAGAACAAGGGGGAAGTCTTGTCAATGTAGGAGTGTTTGGCGGTCAACAAAAAGGAAGAGCTGCCCCCGCCTTCTTCAAATTTTTTCAGCGGCCCTTCTATTATCGCCTTTGCCTGAAAAGGGTTGGCGCTCAACAAACCTGCCAGCCGTTTTTTGTTGCCTTCCCTTGTCTTGATGTCGATAACGGCGGAAACCCTGCCACCGTAATCTGCATTAAAACCTGCCGTCAGCACATCTACCGTCCTGATTATTTCTGTTTCAAAAACAGAGAAAAAACCAATGCTGTGGAATGGGTTGAAAATGGTCATCCCGTCAATCATGATCCTGTTTTGGATAGGCGAACCGCCGCGGATATAGATCTGCCCGCCCTGGTCTCCCGTCGAGATGATGCCCGGCA
>DROJ01000557.1 GCA_011321935.1 Bacteroidota bacterium
CGAAAAATGTAATCGCAACCCTCTGCGAGGATTCAGGCGATACAACAAACACCTATCTTGCAAACTTTGACTTCGAAGTGCCCAAAGGCTTCAAGGGATGCAGAGACGACGATAACCTATTTACTTGGTCGGACGAAGTAGCTATTGTCTTGGAGTCCTTTGAAATAGATGAGTCAGACCCGGATCATGATTTAATTGATGTAGCCATTTTATTGACACCTCCCGCAGGCTACGACTTTGTGACTGAAGGTGCGACAGGGATTATCACCCTCTGCGACAGCACCGGCAATATGATCTGCCGCCAGTTCAACATAGAAGCGCAAACCTGCGATGCCTGCCAGCCGGAAGTAACCTCGGTAGCAAGCTGTGCAGATACGAATCCCAATGACGATGTTTTTGTGTATGAGGGTAGTGTGACGGTAACTATACTTGGTGGAAGTAATATAGCAACGTGTGGCGTAATTTCTCAAGAAGTAGGGTTCAGCGTGAGTTATTCACAAATTGGTAATGATTGGACTATTAATTATTCAATAACAACCAGTGAAGAAGGTTTTACCCAGACCTCAGCGTTATTGTGTTTTTACCATCAAGTTGATCAGACCAAAACTTGTATTCCATTAACCATCACTGTAGAATCTCCATGCCCCCCTCCGTTCCCTCCATTACCGACAGATTGCGTGGCGAATTGGGATCCCAAAGAGATGACCTGTACTGGGGAAGGCGAAGGCAATGTAATTTTCCATATTCCCAACATGTCCGTAACTGGAGCTCCATACTCCCTATGTGAGGAGGGGCTGTTCGGTACTGTTGATGGAGGGAGCGGTGGTCAAGTTGTGGTCAATTCTGCATCGTTTTATGGTGGCGTACTGTTCTTCGACATCAATATTTTGATTCCTTCTCAAAATTTTGTCTCTGGCCAAGTGTATGATGTCAGGCTCTATCTTTGTGATATATTTGGCAATCCGGTTTGCTACCTCTTTCCATATACATTGACCTGCGGAGGTGATGGCGGTACGGGAGGAAGGCCGCTGGGGGAATTCAATCCAAATGGCCCTATTTCCACTTATTCCATCCTGCCAAATCCTGCGACCGACAAGTTGATAGTCATTTCGGATCAATTTGACAACGAGAAAGAACAGGAAATTAGATTGTTCGATCATCTTGGGAGACTTGTCAAAGCAGCTTATCTTCTTTCCGGCAAACAAGAAATAAATGTAACGGATTTACATCGGGGCATCTATTTTGTAGCTATACTGGAAGGAGGCTTGCTAGTGAAGGTTGAAAAAGTGGCCATCATCAGATAGCGTCAATTTTTTTCAGAGGGAGGTGTTTTTATCAAGATTTGGATTCAAGAAATTTTTGAGAAACACCTCTCTTTGTTAAATTTTAGCACCGCTCGTTTGTTCCCGATTTTCGGGACAGGCTATCTTGTAAAGACCTGTTCACGTTAGAAGTGCTGCCTAAACAGCCGTCCTTACGTGAACAGATCTTTACAAGATAGCCTGTCCCGAAAATCGGGAACAAACGAGCGGTGCTATTTTATTAATTCGAAGCCAAAGCTTTTATTGAAATTCATTTTGATCTATAATTCAAATCAAACCTTCCCCATTTACAAACCCATTCTCTAACCCATCTGGCATGAAATACATCACCTCAGTTATTTTATTATCAATTTGCCTCACCACTCTATATGGCCAGCAACCCGCCCAGACCTGCGCCACCGACCAGCTCCGCCAATCCCTCCTCAGCACCAACCCCAATTACCAAAAAAACGAAACCCAACAAGAAAAGCAATACCAAAAGGCCATCCGATCTAACCAAAAAAGCAACACCTTATACACCCTCCCCGTCGTCGTCCACATCATCCACGACAATGGCCCCGAAAACATATCCGACCAACAGGTGCTGCAGGGCATCGCCAATCTCAACGATGCCTTCCGCAATATCGGCTATTACAACCCACAGACCGGGGCGGATGTAGAACTCGAATTTTGTCTCGCACAAAGAGACCCCGAGGGGAATGCCACCAACGGCATCGTCCGCTACCAATCCCCGTTGACCGACATGTCCACCCACTTCAGCCATGCGGCCATTGCCAACCTTGCCACTTGGAACACCAAGGATTACATCAATATCCGTTTGGTAAAAGAGGCCTGTCTGGGTGCTGACTGCTCCAATATAGCGGGCTATGCTTCTTTGCCGCCAGTGCATGGATTGCCCGGCGACGGCATTGTCATGGAAGCCGTATATTTTGGTTCCAGCCAGAGGAACGGCGTGGTCATCAACCATGAAATGGGCCATTACCTCGGCCTGCTGCACACCTTTGCCGGGGGCTGCCAAAACGGCGACTGCCTGACCGACGGCGACCGGGTCTGCGATACTCCGCCCGACAACCTGACGGGGTTTTTTCCCTGCGGGGTGGACTACAATTCTTGCAGCACCGATGCCGACGACCCCTCCACCAACAACCCCTACCGCAGCCCCGCACTCGGAGGCCTGGGCGACCAAAACGATATGTACCAAAACTACATGGACTACTCGGGCTACGATTGTTACGACCGCTTCACCGAAGGCCAAAAGCAGCGCATGCATTTTTTTTTGGAAAATGTGCGCAGCAGCCTGCTTGTTTCAAAAGCCTGCCTGCCCCCCTGTCCCGATGACCCCGTGGCCTTCTTCTCTACCGGCCAGAGCATGATCGAAACGGGGGGCACTGTATCTGTAAACAACCTATCGGAAAATGCCTCCGATTTCAGGTGGTACATCAACGGGGCGCTGGTATCAGAAGCCACGGACACTACCTTTGGATTCGATACCGAAGGCAGCTATACCATCCGGCTCGAAGCCATCAGCCCTTTGGAAGAATGCGGTCAGGATGCCCATGAAACAACCATCACCGTAAGCTGCCCGGTCGCTGCCGGATATGCTTATTCCATCAATGGGGACTGGCTGGTTTTTGCTGACCAATCCACCAATGCCCCCGACCTCCAATGGACGATAAAGGACGGAACGGGAGCGACCTTGTTTACTTCAGACAGACCCACCGACTCGCTGGATGTCAGCAGTCTGGAATATATCCAAATATGCCTGCTTGCGGCCAATGGCTTTTGCGACGATCAGCAATGCCAGTACCTCAACCTGACTTCCGGCGGCTTTGAAATATGCAACAACCAATTGGACGATGACGGCGATGGACTGGTTGACCTCTTCGATCCCGATTGCCCTTGCGACAATGAAGCCTACCAAGCCTATTGTCCGGTGGATTGTGAATATGTGCCGGACAGCTTTCCGGCTTTTGAAATGAAATTGAAGTGGACTTCGGAGGTGTTTTCAAATTGGAGGGCTACTTCTCAGAATATTGTTACAGGCGATATTAATGGTGATGGTAATATAGAGGTAATTACTCAAAAAAGTATTGGAGACTGGACAATCAGCAATGTTCAAAATAACACTATTATTTTTAAAGGCACTGACGGCAGCATTGCATTTGATGCCAATTTTTCTCCAATAACATCAGACTATATTAATCCCTTAGTTTCTATTGCAGATATTAATGCTGATGGGAAAGGAGAAATATTTGCTTTGCAGTATGATACTATTTTCTGCCATAGCCATGAAGGCATACTGTTGTGGAAATCAGAGAAGTTAAAGGATCAGCGAGGGCTATCAGTTAACATCGCCGATTTCAATGGTGACGGAATTCCAGAACTTAGCGTAGGAAACGAAATCCTCAATGCCCAAAACGGGAAAGTTTTAGCCAGCGGCAACGATGGCGGCGGTTGTAACTTATATAACGCTTGGATTCCCTGTGTATTCAAACATACGATAGCAGCAGACCTACTGCCCACACCGGGTCTTGAACTAGCCGCCGGCAACACCGTCTATCAAGTAGAAATAAACAACACAGAAGGCAGTGCTGGTAATATCATGACCCCGGTCACCGCACCACTACCAGTGCTCGATGGCTTCACCTCGGTAGGCGACATTAATGGAGATGGGGAACTGGATGTGGTAGTAGTAAGGGATCAAGAACATCCCGATGGCGGAGGCGTCTGGGTATGGGACCCCCGAACCTTGACTGTCATTGCAGCAGGCAGTGCAGGAGAAAATGGCGGCGTTGCCTTTATCGGCGATGTGACTGGTGACTGCCTACCAGAAATAGGGATGACTTTCGAATACGAACTCCGCATGTACCAATACGACGGCACTCCCCAATTGAAACTGCTCTACAGCCTGCCCACTACCGATGAGTCCGGCTTCACGGGCATCACCATGTTCGACTTCAACCAAGACGGCAAGAACGAACTGGTCTATCGCGACGAGACCGATCTGCGCATCCTCGAAGGGGCAACGGGGGTCACCCTTGCTTCCTATCCGATGAAAAGTGGGACGGGCATGGAGTACCCGATCGTCGCCGATGTGGACAACGACGGGGAGGCAGAAATCCTCATCCACGGTTACCAGTCAGAGGACGAGGTTGACCTGCGGGTCTATTGTTTTGAATCGGCGGGCGCACCCTGGGCACCTGCCCGTTCGGTCTGGAACCAGTACGGTTACCATGTCACCAATGTAAACGATGACCTGACCATCCCCCGCTATCCGCAAAACCAGGCGACGCCATTGGAGGGCTATGAAAACTGCCTGCGGGCGACCTGCCCCGCGCCCTATAATTCCTTTTTGGCGCAGGCCACCTACCGCACGCAGGAGGGCTGTGTGCAGTTCCCGGCAACCGACCTGGCACTGGAAATACTCGGCTATGAATGTACGCCGGACAGCCTGTTTTTTGACCTCGCCATCAGCAACCTCAGCGAGACGGCGCTTGTCGCGGAATGTATCTATCTGTCCTCTTATCCCGCGCCCGGACAGCCGCCGATGGAGACTATCTGCTGGCCGGCTACGGCCGATACCCTCGTGGGCGATACCCTCCGATTGGCCATTGAAAACCCTTCCGGCATTGGGCAGGTATATTTTACAATAAACGATGCGGGCAGCGGGGCGAACGAAGAAAATTTCCCTGTCACGGGCATCATAGAATGCAATTACGCCAATAATACAGATGCCGTGCAGCTTGACCTTGCAGCGCTCAGCCTCGACCTCGGCCCCGATATAATAAAGTGTGAAAGCGAGGTGCTTACTTTAAATGCCGGCGCCGGTTTTGCCACTTACCTGTGGAACGACAATACCATTGATTCGGTCTATTCTTCCAGCTATGCAGGCCTGCACTATGTGGAAGCCACCGACGGGTGCGGCAGGGTTTACCGGGATACGGTGGAGGTGACATTTGACCACGCCGATGATATTGATATCGGTGCAGATATAAGGGCCTGTCCGGGGGAGGTTATCAATTTCAATATTTCCGGCAATTATGATTTTATTAAATGGCTGCCTGCGGCAAATGTAAGCTGCGATAGCTGCGCGGATATATCGGTTACATTCCCACAGGGACAGGCCGACACTTCTTTTACGCTGATAATATTGGCCGGAAAAGAAAACTGTTACAGTGCCGATACGGTGGATATTTTAATAAAAGAAAAAATAATATCGCAGGAAAACAGGGAAATATGCGAGGGCGAAAATATAGAGTATATGGGCAGCCTGCTCACCGAAGCGGGGCAATATGAATTTGATTTAAATGGCTGCGACAGCTTTGTGGTACTCGACCTGCAAATAAACAAAAAAGATACTTTTGAAATATCGGAAAATATATGTCCGGGCGACTCTATATTTTTTGGTGGCACCTGGATAAAGGAGGAAGGTGTTTTTTTAAATATTGAAACCAATATATTGGGCTGCGATAGTTTGGTGTTTTTAAATATAAGTATGAGCGGTGTTATTGCTGCCACGGATACCATCTTTATATGCGAGGGCGATTCGGTGGAAGTGTTCGGCCAATGGATATTAGGGGACACATTATTGAGCAATATTTATACCTCGGCGGCGGGTTGCGACAGCACCCAAAATATAGCGGTGCAAATTATGCCTTTGCCCCACCTTTCGGTAAATTACAATATCTGCGCAGGCGATTCTATATCCGTCGGAAACGGATGGCTTTCAGGTGCGGGCAGCTATCATGTGCGCGTCAATTCTTTGACGGGCTGCGATACTATATACGAGGTGGAATTAATGGAAATACCGCCCATTGTGCAAATGGACACCATATATATATGCGAGGGCGATTCGGTCAATGTTTTTGGCGGATGGATAAAGGAAGCTGCCATATTGGACAATGTTTTTTCCAGTGCGGCGGGCTGCGACAGTGTGCAGTTTTATGAAATAATAATAGAGCCGCTGCCGCATATAGGACTGGAATATACTATTTGCGAAAGCGATTCAATATTGGTGGGCGGCGAGTGGCTTTCGGGCGCAGGTTTTTATAATGTGCGGGGCAGTTCATTGACGGGATGCGACACAATGTTCGAGGTGGAAATAACAACAATCCCGCCCGTTTCAAATATAGATACGCTGACCGTCTGCGAGGGCGATTCGGTGAATGTTTTTGGTGGATGGGTATCGGAAGACGCCTTGCTGGGCAGTACTTTCACGGGGGAGACAGGTTGCGACAGCACTCAGTTTTTTCAAATATTGATAGCTCCGCAAATACGGGTTCAGGCCAGTTATAATATTTGCGAAAGCGACTCAATATTGGTGGGTGGCGAGTGGCTTTCGGGAGCGGGTTTTTATACGGTTCAGGTCAGTCCGTTGACAGGCTGCGATACCATATACGAGGTGGAAATAATAGAGAGACCGACCGTAATCAATACGGATACGGTATTATTGTGCGCAGGCGATTCGGCATTTATTTTCAACGGATATATATCGGCGGCAGGGACATATAGCGCGGCTTTTAATTCAATTGACAATTGCGACAGCACCCAAATATATATTGTCGAAATATTGCCCTTGCAGCAGCAGGCCGATACCTTGAAACTATGCGAAGGCGACTCCCTGTTTTTGTCAAATAAATGGATATATGCGGCGGGGCTATATGTTGATACAATTGATGCGCTGCCCTGCAAAAAGGTTTTGTCAACGCAGGTCGAAATGGAATATACCGCCCGCTCAAATGAAACGATAGAACTATGTCCCGGCGACTCCATATATATCAACAACGCTTGGGTAAAAGGCAACGCAGAAGTGGACGAAATATATTCGGCAATAAACGGCTGCGACTCCGTGCATACCATCATCGTCACTGGGCTGGAAATGCCGGACGCACCGGTTGCCGAAACGGATTGCGAAAATATGGAAACAATATTGAGCATCGGGGCGGGGCAGCGGTGGACTATATTGTGGGACAACGGCGACACCACTTTGACGACCGTTTATAAAAATACGGACACCGCAAATGTGACATTGTTTACGACGCCTGCCTGCGAAATAGATTTTAGTATTTCATTGCCAAAAATACCCGACCTGAGCGATCTGCCGGAAAATGAAAACCAAATATTAAGGAAGGGAAATACTTTGCAAATCAATTTAAATTTAGACCCCGCCGAGTGGCAGGTGCATTGGTCGCCCGCCGGAATATTTTCTTGCGATACTTGTTTTAATACAATTATCAGCCCTGTGGAAAATACAATTATCGAAGTAACTTATATCCATATATCGGGCTGCATATACAGCAATACTTTTCAAATAAATATTGAAAAAGAATCGGGCATATATATCCCGAATGTTTTTTCGCCGAACGGCGACGGCATCAATGATTTTTGGAATGTCCTCCCGCCGCAGGGGGTTGCCGTTTTCGACGAAGTTTCTATTTTCAACAGGTGGGGCGGCCATGTGGCCAATTGGAAAGACATACCCGAAGTGGCATGGGACGGCAGGTTCAAGGGCAGGCTGCTCGACCCCGCCGTATTTGTTTATTTTATAAAATATACCGACCGGAACGGGCGGGCAAAAGAAAAGAAGGGAGATGTGACAATTATTAAATGATGAATAGCCTGCGGGGTTTCGGGGCAGGCTATTCACCATTAAAATCAAGGCTTCGCCCTGTCCTCTATCCATTTCTGCATATTTGGGCAGCCCTCAAATTTGGCATCCATGCGGATATAGGTATCGTTCACTTTTTGGGCAACCCAATCAGACATGTAAGTTGCCCGTTTTTGTTCTATGGCAGCCTCTTGTATTTTCGAATAATCTTTTTCGAGGCTGGCGGCATGGGGTTCGGTACGGCTTTGCAAATTGATGATCCGGTACAAAGTTTCGCCTCTTGGGTCGAGGTAAGAATAAGCAGAGGAAATGCCACCGACTTGCATGGTATCTATGGTAAAATACACGTCAGGTTCAAGGTCAGCAATTTCAAAATAAGTATTGCCCGTTTTTGGGTTGATCATTTTGCCGTCATTATTATAGCTCTGTACGTCTTCGTAGCCGAAAATTTTTACGGCCTGTGAAAAAGTAAAAGAGTCGGCAAGGATGAGGTTGCGCACCGAGTCGAGCTTGTTTTGGGTCAGGAGGAGGTCTTTGTCGGTGATTTGCGGTTTGATCAAAATATGGCGGGTATTGATGGAGTTGCCCCGCCGGGCGATCAATTGGATGAGGTGAAAGCCGAACTCGCTTTCTACGATGTCCGATATTTCGTTGTCGTCGAGTTTATAGGCAGCCGCCTCGAATTCTGGGACAAACTTCCCTCTTTTGGTCCAGCCGAGGTCGCCTCCCAAACGGGCGCTGCCGGGGTCGTCGGAAAAAAGCCTGGCGAGTTCGGCAAAGTCTTCTCCATCTTCCACGATCCTTCTGCGGAGTTCTTTCAGTTTGTCAATCGCTTTTTGCCGTTCGACTTCGTTGACCTGTGGCTTCATCACTATTTCGCCCACCTCCACTTCAGAATCGAAATAAGGAAGGCTGTCGCGGGGTATGTTGTTGAAAAACCGCTTCACCTCGGAAGGCGTGACGGTGACATTTTGCATGACCTGTGCCCGCATCCGGTCGGAAAGCAACTGGGCGCGGAGGTCTTGCCTGAAAGCATCTTTGACTTCCGTTACTGTTTGCCCGTAGTAGTCTTGGAACTGTTCGAGGTCGCCGCCCATGTATTCGAGGATCTGCTCGATTCGGGCATTGAGCTGGGCTTCCACTTCTTCGTCGGTCACTTCGATACTGTCGAGTTTTGCTTGGTTGACCAGTAGTTTGGTGGTGAGGATGTTGTCGAGGATCATGCAGCGGGCATCGGCAGGCACATCGCCCTGCCGCTCCTTGATCAGGGAAAACTGCTCTTCCAGTTCCGAGAGCAAAACTATCTCGCCACCTACTTGGGCAATGACTTTGTCAATGACTTCGCGCTGCGAAAAAAGGCTTGCTGCAAAGCAGGTGAGGATGAAAAGAGGAATTAGTTTTTTTATCATTTTTAGATCGTTGAAAATGGTTGGATGGCTGAATGGTTAAATGGTTTTTCAGATAACCATTCAGCCATTTATCCATTCAACCATTTATCATTCTCATTCATAAACGGTTACGCTGTTTCTTCGGGTGGCTTCATCATAAAGCCGGCCTTTCATTTCATCGAGCAGTTCTGTTTTTCTTTTGTGTAAAATCACCTTCCGGGCCTGGTCTTCAATGTATGAGAGGGGCGGCAGTTCTCCTTTTGGGATGAATTCCAAGCGTCGGTACAGATAGATAAATTCGTTGTCTTTTTCGATGAAGTTTTTCTTCTTTTTGGCATTGTCAACGGTCAGTGTGCCTTGCGGCAAATAGACCGCAATGTCCACTACTTTGTGCCAGGTGTTGTCATCCAAAAAGTGGACGGCTCCATTTGTTTTGCACCAGTTTTTTATGGGGCCAAGGTCGGGGACATCACCGTTTTTCCACCATTTCTCCAATTCATTGATCTGTGGCGCGGTAATTTTAGCCTTTACGAAATGGCAGCGGATGATGGGGGTTTCCAATCGGTACTGCTCCTTGTTTTTTTCATAAAATTTTTCCAGTTCAACTTTGGTAATGGTAGAATCCAGGAATTGATCGAGCAAGATGTTTTCATAATTATGCTTAATCAACGAGGCTCTGTAATCGGCCACCAATTGGTCTATGTCAATGTCTTTGGGGATGTTGCGTTCGGCCTCGTGCAACATGGCGGCTTCCCGTATCCAATTTTTTACGAATTTGTTGATAATCAAGGAACTGTCTTCGGAAGCGATACCGGGCGGCAGCATCCCGTTCATATCTGAAAGGTAAAGCGATTTATCGTAAACCTTGGCAAGTATGCGGTCGCCTTCAGCCCGGTCATTTTCATTTCCGCAGCTAAAAAAAAAGCAGCCAAGGCACATGGCCACTGCTGGTATAAAGAAGCCGTATTTCAAGAATTGAAGGGTTTGAACAGTTTGAAGGGCTTGAAGGGTTTTTCCAGAGATAATGGAAACCAAGCATTTAAGCCGTTCAAGCCGTTCAAACATTTACCGTAACTGTTCAGCAAGGATGTTGCCGCCACAGATTTCACGGATTTCAACAGATTATAAACACGTATTTTTTTCCAAAAAAATAATCCGTGAAAATCCGTGAAATCTGTGGCGGCTTGAATGCAAGCTGAACAGTTATCATTTATCTTTTATTTTTTCACCATTTTGTTGAAAACTTTGTCGTTCACCTTTACTTTGTACTGGTCTTTCAAGCTTTTCAGCCATCCCTTTTCAAGGTAGTCCTGATAGTCCGCAACGACATAGCCGCGTGCTTCTTTCAAGGTTTTTTGGCCGGGGGGCAGGAGTTCTTCAATTTTGAAAAAGGAAATGGATTTGTTCCTTTTGTTCAGTTGCGGTGCTGAGACCTCGCCCACTTTCCAGGTCATTTTATCCAAAACCTCGTTCCTTCCTTTTTCGTATTTTTTTGCTTTGACCGAAAGGTTCCGTTTTGCTCCGTCCTCATTGAATTTCTCAAGGACATTGTCAGGGTCATGGGTTTTGGAGTATTCCCGGATTTGGTTGAGCTGGTCTTGCGCACTTTGCAGTACGGTGTATTCGCTCACCGCAGCCCTTTCTTTCCACTGGTATTTTTCTTTGTTTTTATCATAAAATGCCTGCAGGCCGGCGGTATCCTGGGAAGCCTTGTCCCAGACCTCCATTTTCGTAACCTCAAAGAGCAGTACCCCTTCCTCGTATTCTCGCATCAAAGACTTGAACTCGGGGTATTTTTTTTCCAGTTGTTGTTCTTCGTATTTCAGTGCGAAATCGCCGACAAAATCATCGTACAACATTTTGACGACTGCTTCGATGCCTTGTTTTGCCTTTTGCTGGCGTTTGCGGGAGGCACGCTGCATGAAGCCCTCAAAATCGCCTTGCGTGGCTTCGGCCTGCCCGCCAAATGAGAACAGCACAGCGGTTGAAGCCGGTTTGGGGGCTTTCCATTTATAGGTCAAAAAGGTGTTGGTGGTATCCGCCTGTAATGAGGCGATGAGGGCATCGAGGGTTGTACGGTTTTCAGTGAAGTTGCTTTCCTTTTTGATCCTTTCGACCATTGCTTTTTTGGCCAGTTCAAAACGGGGGTCTTGTTTGATTTTGTTCTGCAGGCGGGACTTGGCCTGGTGCATGGTCTGGTTTTCTTTTTTGCTGATCCGTTTGAGGATGTGCCATCCGGCAGATGTTTTTATGGGCTTGGTAAATTGGCCATCGGCAGCGATGCCAAAAGCGGCGTCCTCAAATGCTTTTTCATACCGGTTGATCCCAAAAAAACCGAGGTAGCCGCCTTTGTTGGCCGTTACTTTGTCGTCAGAATAGGCTTTGCACACTTTGTTGAAGTTTTCTCCTGCCACCAGTTTTTCATAGGCTTCGTCTATCTTCTTTTTGGCCTCGGTGCCATCGCCGTTTTTTTTGGTCCGTACAAGGATATGGGCAATTTCTACTTCTCCCCTTGCGGGCCTGCGGCCATTTACTTTTAAAATATGGTATCCGGAAGCGGTTCGTACCGGCTCAGCTATTTCTCCTGGCTTGGTGTTGTAAGCTGCCGTTTCCAGTGCATAAAACCCTTTTGGGAACAGTGCTGTGACCCAACCGATGTGCCCTCCGTTTTTCTTGACAGATTTGTCTTCAGAATATTTTAGTGCCAGTTCTTTAAAAGGTTTGCCGCTTTCCAGTTCGGCCTTTATAGACTGGGCTTTTTCCAAGGCCCTTTTCACTTCGGCCGGGTAAGGGTTGGGGGCCAATTTTATCAATATATGGCTGACATCTACATCCTCCTTTGAGCGCAGGAATGCTTCCTGTACCAGTTTTTCGGTTACTTCCCTGTCTATTAAATAGGAGTCGGCCAGTTGGCGGCGGTAGCCGTCGAGTTCTTGCTGCAAGGATTTGATGGTGTCCAGTTTCATTTCCCTGGCCTTTTGTACCTTCAATTTGAAATTGATATAAAGGTCAAGGTACTCGTCCAATGATGCCTTTGAATAGTCGGCGTCCGGGCCATTGGTTTTGGAATAGATGTAATCGAACTCTGAACGGAGAACGGGCGTGCCGTCAACGGTAAAGAGTACGGGGTCTTCTTTTTGGCCAAAGGCAAATTGCGAAAATGATGC
>DROJ01000558.1 GCA_011321935.1 Bacteroidota bacterium
CTATCTGCAGGGGCCAGTCATGGATGCCGATTTCCGCCGCCAATTGGAAATAGAGGAAGAAATCGACACTATCTTTGACAGGCAAGAGGCCAAATATCTAAAACAAATCGAGGAAGCAAAGCAGCGGGAGGAAGAGGCAAGGCAGCGGGAAAAAAATGCATTGATAAAGTTAGCTATTCAAATGAAAAAATACCATGCCCCGCTCGATGAGATAATGAAAGAAACAGGCCTTAGCGAAGAAGAAATTACCACCTTGGAAAGTTGACCACAGTCTCCCCGTATCACTGTATTTCACAAAGCAAACGTATAAGTATATTTCACCACCACCACCCGGCTGTCGCTGACGGGAAGCTGCGGCAGTTCCCTGCGTCGGTTGCTGTTGAGCAGGTCATTGAAAACAATGTAGAGGTCGTTGCCCTCTTTGGGGTTGTAGCGGATGCGCAGGTTGGGCACGAACACTTGGTCGAGGCTGTTGTACTGCAGGAAGGCGCTGGTGGAAAATTTGGTGTCCAGCAGGTATTCCAATTTGATGCGGGCGAGGTGGCTGCCGAATGATTGGTTGCGGTCGGAGAAGCTGCCCCGGTTGTATTGGTAAAAGCCGTCGAGGTTCAGGTGCGAGGAGATTTTATAACGGGGTGCGAGGCTTATCGAAACCAAGTTCCCATCGTAAAAACTACCAACTGCCGCATTTCCAAAAATGCCGAACAGGCTGCCAAAAGGAGAGAAAAAACCAGCATTAAATTGGGTGAAACCATAATTGCCGGCGGGTATTTCCGCATCGCCGAGTTCAAAAGGCTCTTCCACATATTCTTTGGAATAACGCGCCGAGGCGTTCCATGACCAGCCCGTTTTGGTTTCCATTTCGATGCCCGGTTCAAGCTGCGCCGATTGTGTTTTTTTGGTAATAAAATTTTTTACAAAAGCAGTTTTCAGGAAAGCCCTCATGCGCAGCAGTTTTGATTTTTCACCCATCAGCCAGCCGTGGCTCAGTTCTCCTTGCCAACTGTTGAAGGACTCCCGTTCCTCAAAACCCATGCTCGGCGACCAGTCTTTGCCTGCCTTCGAATAGGCTAATTTATAGGCAAGGCCATCATAACGGCGGCGCTCCCATTGCACAAAAATCCTTGCGGGGTCGAGGGAGAAAACTTCGTTCGCTTTTCCGTTCGCAAAACTCTGCACCCATTTGGCAGAAAGGTATTCGTCGCCCGTCACCCGGATGATGGCATCGAGACCATATGCCGAGTTGTAATTTCCATTAAAATCAGTGCGGTTGAGAAAGATGCCGCCGATGTAAGAAAAGGGATTGATCGCTTGTCGCCGCATTCTCAAAACGGTAAAATTTTCCGAGCCGAGGCTATCAAAAGGCGCTTCCGTTTGCATCGTCAAAAAGCCAACATCGCTCTTTCCGACCCTGCCCTGCAACCTCGCCCCGCCATAGATGCGCACCGGGTCGCCGTCGTCGTTGATGCCGATGCGGCGGCTGTAAAAGAGGCGGTTGAAATTTTCAAAACTAAAATCGAAAATGCTTGCCCGCTCCTGGAAGAACTGCCTTTTTTCGGGAAAAAATAAATTGAAACGGGTGAGGTTCACCTGTTGGTCGTCGGCCTCCACTTGCGCAAAATCGGTGTTCACGGTGAGGTCGAGAGTGAGGTTGCTGGTGAGGCTGTATTTTAGGTCAAGGCCCGCCTCCAGTTTGGGGTCTTTGTCGAGGAGGTAAGCCGTTTCCCCATCGTTCAGCTCCCGCGTTTCCTGATAGCCTGCCAGCACATATGGGGTGAGGTACAAAGGCTTTTTGCTGTAAACGCCCCGGAAGCGGAACTTCTGCATTTGCGAGGGTTTCCATTGGCTCATGCCGCCCCAATTGATGGGCACGAGCGGGTAAATATCCACCTCGTTTTTGGCGCTGATGTACCACCAAGAGGTCACTCCCATCACCGTTTCGCCGTTCACGTCTTGGAAACGAAGGCTCGCCCAGGGTACCCGTATTTCCACCTCCCAACCATCCTCCGTTTTTGTGGTTTTCACATCCCAGAAGGTGTTCCAGTCAATACTGAGGGAGGCCTCCGTTTGGGCGTCGTTAAAGACCGCCCCGTCCCAGCGGAAACCCGTCGGCCCAGTGAAAAAACCGAGGCCGTTTTCGTTGTCGTTATAGGAATCAATGACAAACCCAAAGTAATCGGTAGTGCCGTCGAAGGCATCCCTTTTATAGGTAGTGCCGCGGTAATAGGAAGGGTCGCTGAGGAACATTTTGCCGGAAAGGTAGAGGTAATGCTCGTCGTAGGCCATGCGCACCTCCGAGCGTTCGGAGGGTTCTTTGCCAAAATCCGGCACCTGCATTTTCATGTCTAAAACAGGGACGCCCTGCCATGCAGGTTCGTCAACCCGCCCGTCGAACACTATTTCGTCGGCGAGTTTATGGGCATCAATTATTTTTTGGGAAATTAGCGGAAAGGAAATAAGCAGCGCCGCTATGCTTGTCAACAGTCGGTGATAATACATTGGTCAGGTTGTTTTCGTACTTGTTCTGGGCGCTGAAACCAAAGGTAGGGGATAAAGGTTTCAAAAGAGAATTCTATATTCTTCAATTTTCCGAAAGATCGTAACTTTTGGAGCATCATTTTAATTTCTCAAAATAAATGCGCAAAAATATCCGCCCGGCTCCATGCCCTTCCAAAAGAGGGGGAATTAATTCCCCCTCTTTTGGAAGGGCACGGAGCCTTAACAACCCTTTCACCCCCGTATCATTTTCACAAATCCCTCCACATCCCCGTCCTTTTCCAATGCCCGGATAAATGCGCTGCCCACCACTCCGCCGTTCAGGTATTTATTCGCAATATTAAAATTTTCTGCTCCCGCAATTCCAAATCCGACCAATATTGGGTTATTTAAATTCAGTTCCGATAACCGTTTAAAATAGTTTTCCTGCGCATCATCAAAACGCCCCGAACTCCCCGTCGTCGTGGAAACAGAAACGGCATATAAAAACCCGCCGCTTGCCGCATCCAACAGCCGCACCCGTTCATCGGAAGTCTGCGGCGTGACGAGGAATATATTGTGCAATCCATATTTTTCAAAAACAGGTTTATATATGTTTTCAAATTCCCATAAAGGAAGGTCGGGCAATATCAATCCATCAATTCCTACCTCTTGACATTTTTCACAAAATGCCTCCACGCCAAAAACCATCACCGGATTTATATAGCCCATTAATACAACCGGAATATCGGTTTCCTGCCGGATGCCTTTTAATTGCTCGAACATCAGTTTTAAATTCATCCCGTTTTCCAATGCCTTTTGGCTGCTCGCCTGTATCGTCGAGCCGTCGGCCAAGGGGTCGGAAAAGGGCATGCCTATTTCTATAATGTCCGCCCCGGCAGCGTTGAGTGCGAGGAGGGTGCGGCGGGTGTCGTTC
>DROJ01000559.1 GCA_011321935.1 Bacteroidota bacterium
CACCAGACATCGCAGTTCCGCTAAAGCGGATGACAAAAGACAGCGAAGCCGGGTGAACATTTTGTGCATTTACCTCGGCTGATTAAAAAGATGCCCTATTTGTTCAATATTAATTTTTCAGCGCCAAAGGAACATGAGCGAAAAATAGACACTTTTTCCCTCGAAATACAAACTCCCAACAAGCTCTTAGAAACAGTGCCCCCCGCTCAATGCCAAGTGACCCGGTTGTCATAGCCAGTTATATTTACCCGGCTATGAAAAATTTTCCCCCTGTCGCCAACATATCCGATGATGGTCAGGTTGCTGTCTTTTTCTTTATAAACCTTGATGTCGAGGTCTTTTTCCGGGTAGTCGAACTCGCCATATTGCATGTTTATATACATTTCAAATTCGGCATTGTCGGCCATCCAGAAATCAAGTTCCGTATATTTAGCATTCATTGAAATAGATGAAAAACCGGCCGCTACTTTTTCCAGTTCCACATCGTCGTCAAACGACTGTCCGAGCGAAAACATGTTGGCCAGGTCAACAATATTATATTCCGAATATTTTGAATCGCCGACCAGCAAAGCGCCTGCTTTATTGAACGAAAAATAATCGTCGAAAGAACGGGCCGCTTCGAGCTTGCCTATTTCGCCGACCTTTATTTTAGAATATTTGCTTTCATCAATAATAAACTTGCCCACCGATACTGCCCTCAGGTCGGCATCGAAAAAAGTACAATCGGCCTCGTTGATGGTTTCGATTTCAAATTCAGAATATTTATCGGAAATATTCAGTTTGCCTTTTATATCGCCTATTTTCCAATTGTCGTCATAAGTGGTTAAAGTTAAATTTCCGGCCACGTTGCCCGCGTCTATTTCCGAATATTTACTGCTCACATCAGCGGAGCGGATACCGCCGATCTCCATCTCGCAATCAAACAGTTCCATTTTGGCATCACCTGCACCGGACAGGTTTGCCTTGCTGTATTTCATGTTCAGGTCGAGTTTGTTGCAGGCTTCTGCGACGGCCAGTTTTCCGCTATAAAGTTCGATCTCTAAATTTTCGGGCATAGCGGCCTCCATGTCAATCCTTCCATATTTATTGCTCAGTTCCAGTTCTTTCAAATTGGGGACCAGCAAGGTTGCCGACAGCTTAATGTCCCTGATCCCTTTCACCTTTTTGCCGTCTTTAAATTTGATCATTGTCACCCCATTATTGGAGTTCCAGACTTGGGTTTCAAAAGCGGTTTCCAGTTCCACCCTGTTTCCGAGGCTATTTTCATCAATAATAAAATGGTCCAAAACAATGTCCAGATTTTCGCGGTCTTTGGCTTTCGCCGAAATGGTCGCCTCGATATAAACTTTGCCGTCCGGCGAGTTTTTTACCAATATAGGCCCCTGCGCATGCGACAGCGAAACGGCGGTTTTCCCGTCGTACCTTTTTTTAATGGTTTTGCTGTCTTGCACTTGGGCAAAAGAAATATTGGCAGCAAAAACCAATATAACCAGCAATATATTTTTAAATAAAAAAGGAAAGATAATTCCATTTTTTTGCAGTCCGCGTTTACTAAACTTTATAAGTTTAGTAAACGTAAAATCGGGATTTGTTTTTTGGGCATTATTAAATAGATTTTTCAAGTTCTTCATAAGATTTATTTTTTTCGATTTCTCTTTTTAGGTTTTCCAAAATCCTGATTTTGAGTTCATATTGGCGCAGCAAGGTTTCCACCGCGCGCCCGTTGTCGGGGAAAGAGGAAATGTCCAATTTGATTTGTTCCGAGTTTTCATCAATTGCTTGCAGGTCTTTAACAATATCTTGAAATAATGATTTGTCCAGTTCCTCCCAGTTTATTTCTTTTTCTTTTTGTGAAATAAGCTGCTGTAATTGAAGCTCCTCTTCCGCCATTTTTGGTGAAATATCAGCAATAGAAACGGGCTTAGCCGGTTCGGGTTTTAATAATAAAATACCCCAGCCAGCCAATGCCGCAACAGAAGCCGCAATGGCCAAGCGCTGCCAAAGCCGAACCCTTTTGGCGACAGCAGGTGCCGTTTCTATTTTACTGGAAATGGCCTCCCACATTGCCTCTTCCGGCACTGCTTCGGTGCGGTCTATTTCGTCCCTTTTTTCGTGCAGGTATTTTTCTAAATTATCCATTGGAAATGAAAATTAAAATTAAAATGAAAATTAAAATGAAAATGAAAATTAAAAACCACAGCCGAGAACAGGATTCCGGTGGAAGTTTTTCATTTTTATTTTCATTTTAATTTTCATTTATTTATTTATTTATTCCTAAAACAATTTCTTTTATCAGCCGCTTCGCCCGCCGGTACTGCGTCTTGGAAGTTGATTCGGTGATGCCCAACATCTTGGCGACCTCCTTGTGTTTGTACCCTTCCAACATATAAAGGTTGAACACCAATCGGCAGCCGTCCGGCAGTTTTTTAACGGCTTCGTGGATGCCGTGGATTTTATTGGCCCAGTCCGTTTCGTTTATTCCGGCCTCATCGGCAAGGGGCAGCCGCTCGTTTATTTCTTCAAATTGCAGTTGCTTTTTTTTCCGTAAAAAATTCAGCGCTGCGTTGATGGCGATGCGTTTGATCCATGCCCCCAAAGTTGCCTCGCCCCGGAAAGAAGCCAACTGCCGGAACACTTTCACGAACACTTCCTGCGTCACGTCTTCCGCATCTTGCCGGTTGCCCACCATGCGCACGATGGTATGGAACATGGCCCCCACATACCGCTTGTAAAGCAGGTACTGCGCCGCCCGGTCACCGCCCAAAGAGCGCTGCACCAATGCTTTCTCATCTGTCCGCACAACGGGTTTCAAAATGGTGTTCGATGTTTTTTCGTCAATCAAAGCCGGGTCTTTTTCACAAGCTGCAATTCAAGGATGCAAGTTGGTTGAAATAGTTGGAAGGAAGTAAAAAATATTGGGTTTGCGATACTTTTAAGCCCTTCATGTCTCCGAGCCCTTCCAAAAGAGGGGGAATTAATTCCCCCTCTTTTGGAAGGGCTCGGCGAATAATAACCTTCCGTTTATGCTTGTTCTTTTTAATGCAGGCTTCTTTAAAAAAATATCAAATAGAACCACTATGCTCTATTTTTTTGCATCGCCTGCATCAAAAATAACGTCGCCTAAATCGGAAGGTTATTA
>DROJ01000560.1 GCA_011321935.1 Bacteroidota bacterium
ATACGGGCAGTGTTGGGACATTCCAATTTTCGCCTCGAGCCGCTGCCACAGGTCAAACTGCAGACCACACTGGAGAAAGAACCCGACGTACTGCTGAAAATATACGACGACCTTACTCCTTTGGGCCGTATCCTCCATTTTGAGTTGGAAGGAAAAGACGTCACAATCGTGGACTTGCGCATGTGCGAATACGCCGGCATAGCGGGTAAAATATACAGAATGGAAATACAACAGGAACTTTTTTACCTCGGCATGGAACCGCCCCGAAACATAAAAGGGGAAATAAAACATACCCACTATACTTATCGCTACCGCGTTCATTATGTGTATGGGATGAGTTGTAAAAAGTTTTTGGAAGGGGAAACACCGGCAGAAGTTATTTTCGCCATATTGGCCAACCCGGAAGGGTACAGTGCAGAAGAACTGATAGAATTGATTCTGGAAAAACTTATCCGGCTTACCGGCGACCACCTCACCCTGCGTAAATTTGTCCGGCAGTTGATCATGTTGTCCAGAAAACGTAACTTGCAAACTCAAACCATCAAAATCGTAAAGGAAGTTATGGATTACAAAGAATTTGAAGACGATATCTATTACATCCAGGGAGTTGAAAAAGGCTTGGAACAAGGCCTGCAACAAGGCCTGCAACAAGGCTTGCAACAAGGCTTGCAAAAAGGCTTGCAAAAAGGTATGGCCAAAGGAGAGGCGATCGGCAAAAGAGAAAAAGACATCATCGCCATCAGGAATATGGTCAAAAAAGGCTTCAGTGATGCCGACATCGCCGGTGTGCTTGAAATTGACGAGGCCTATGTCGGGGAAATAAAAAAGCAACTGGCGAAAGAGTCCCGCATTGTTTCCCTTTTGAAAAAGAAAGGGGCGAGAATAAAAACGATAGCCAAACAGGCAGAAGTGGATCCATTGCTGGTCAGTGTAATAAAGCAACACATGAAAAAATAATAAGCATTTGATCTGCCCGTCCAAAAAAGCCCTTCCTGATATACTTCGGGAAGGGCTTTTATATTGTCTCAATTCCAACAATCCAACAATTCCTCAATTGTGCTATGTTTAATAAATTCTCTACCACTTTAGGGTAATATTTTGGCCTGTTGCCGGCCTGTTCGACCGATCATTGATTACATAGTTTACTTGCCTACCTTTACGTTTAATTTTTTTTAATGACAAAAAGCAACCTCCTCGAAGTTAATAATCTGAGTATTCATTTCCCCACCATTTCCGGACGGGTGGAAGCGGTGGCCGGCCTGTCTTTTCATTTGAAAAAAGGCGAAACACTTGGTGTAGTGGGAGCATCCGGTTCGGGCAAGTCTGTCACCTGTTTATCCATTATGGGATTGTTGCCCAAAAAGGCGAAAGTCATTTCCGGAGAGATAGCATTTTATAAAAAAGACGGTACAAAACTCAACCTGTTGGCTGCCTCTTCCACTGAATTACAAAGCCTGCGGGGGAAGGAAATGGCGATGGTTTTTCAGGAGCCGATGAATTCGCTCAATCCTGTATTTCGTTGCGGCGGCCAGATTATGGAAGCCATCCTGCTACATGAAAAAACGGACAAAAAGTGCGCAAAAGACAAAACCCTCCAATGGCTGGCCAGAGTACAACTTGACGATCCGGAGAGGGCATTCCGGGCCTTTCCGCATCAATTGTCCGGCGGGCAGCGTCAGCGGGTGATGATTGCTATGGCCCTGGCCTGCAACCCCTCCCTGCTCATAGCCGACGAACCGACCAGCGCACTCGATGTGACTGTGCAACGCTCCATCCTCAACCTGCTCAAAAACCTCCGCAACGATTGGG
>DROJ01000561.1 GCA_011321935.1 Bacteroidota bacterium
GACTTTTATAATATTTTTTTTTCGTCCCTAAAAACTGATATATAAATAAAGTGGAATTAACAGAGGAGCGTAAAGCCATGATTTGCCTGCCAATGGCTACTTTATGTAATTCTAAAAACATTAGGGTGCCAACACCACTACCTTTTACCGTAATTAATATATCGTCTTTTAACGCTGCTTTTTTTAATTTAGTCGTCCATTTTTTTAAATCATTTTTATTGTTGGTGAAATCAGTTGGTCCCGTGAAATATGGAATACCTGTATTTATAGAATTATATTCATCAGCATTTAAATGTTGCCCAGAAATAAGTTCAATGACATTTTCCAGTTTTCTAAATCCCCACTCCCCCCCAAACCCCGGAAACCTCAACTTGGGCACATTGTATTTTTTAATGTTTTCCATATTTTCCAAAATTAAAAAAGGCGCATGTTTTTGGTTCGGTTCAGGTTTACTAAACGTTAAAAGTTTAGTAAACCTCGCCGTTGTTTTCATTTTAATTATTAAGCGGACTTGCCGTCCGCTTTACGATGGGGCATCAATGCCCAGTTCTTTGCAAAATTCGGCGATGAGCAAATCGGTTTTTCGCATCTCCCCGTCCAGTTTGGCCAGTTCGTCGGACACGGCGGCTATGTCCACGGGCTCTTCCTCCTCGAAGGTGTCCACATACCGTGGGATGTTCAAATTATAATCGTTTTCGGCCACCTCGGCGAGCGGGGCGGCATGGCTGTACTTTTCGATGTTCGCCCGGCGGCGGTAAGTCGTAATTATTTTTTCGATGTCCTCATCCCGGAGGTGGTTCTGGTTTTTGGCCTTTTCAAAATGCTGGCTGGCATCAATGAACAAAATATCGCCGGGCTGCTCGCGGCATTTTTTCAAGACCAAAATACAGGTGGGGATGGAAGTGCCGTAAAAAATATTGGGCGGCAGGCCGATGACGGCATCAATATAATTGCGGTCTTTGATGAGGTACTGCCGGATGTGCGCCTCGGCGGCCCCCCGGAAAAGCACGCCGTGGGGTAGCACACAGGCCATGGTGCCCTTCTCGTGGAGGTGGTGGACCATGTGCTGCACAAAGGCAAAATCGGCCTTCGAGCCGGGGGCCAGCCGCCCATATTGACTGAAGCGGTCGTCGGTCTCGAACACCGGACTGGCCGACCATTTGGCCGAAAAAGGAGGGTTGGCCACGATGGCCTCAAAGAGCATGTCCCGGTGCTGTGGCCTTTCGAGGGTGTCCTCCTGCCGCAGGTCAAATTGGCGGTAATGCACCCCGTGGAGAATCATGTTCATGCGGGCCAGGTTGAAGGTGGTTCGGTTGAGTTCCTGCCCAAAAAAGTCGCTCACTTTCACCTCTTTGGCCACCCGCAAAAGCAGCGAGCCGGAGCCACAGGTGGGGTCATAGACGGAGCGGAGGCGCTTTTTTCCCGTCGCCACTATTTTGGCGAGCACCTTGCTGACGGCCTGTGGGGTGTAAAACTCCCCCGCCTTTTTGCCCGCCCCGGAGGCAAATTTGCCGATGAGGTATTCATAGGCATCGCCCAGCACATCGGACTGGGCATTGTCGAGTTCGAAGTCGATTTTGGCCAAATGGTGGAGTACCCGGGCGATGATTTTATTGCGGTCGCCCGCCGTGCGGCCGAGCTTGGTGGAGCTGAGGTTGAGGTCTTCGAAGAGGTTGATGAAATCCTGTTCGCTCTCGGTGCCCATGGTGCTTGCCTCGATGTTTTTCAGTATTTTTTCCAGGTCTCCGAGGATGAAATGGTCGGGGGCGCTTTCGTCGTCGTCTGTTCCGTCGGCCTCTTCCGTTTTGCCGTTGCCTCTTTTCACGAGGGCCGAAAAGAGTTCGTCGGGGCGGAGGAAATAGCCCAATTGGTTGAGGGCGAGTTTTTCCATTTCCCGCAGGTAAACGTCCACGTTTTCGGTGCCTTCTCCGATGTCTTGGTAAAGGATGCCTTCTTCTTCCAGTTCCTTATTGGCAAAGACGAGCATGCGCTCGGAGAGGTATTTGAAAAAAATAAAACCGAGGATATAGTCCCGGAATTCATCGGCGTTCATCTTGCCGCGCAGGGTGTCGGCGATGTTCCAGAGTTGTTGTTCGAGCTGTTTTTTGTGCGTATCGGACATGGAGGTTTTTCGTTTTGTATTTGTTCAAAATCGGAACGTGGAACGGATGTTAAAGGGTATTGGGGTATTCGGCATTAAAGGTATTACGCCAATACCAATAATACCCCAATACCTTTTTAATACCAACCTCACCGCAACAACTCCTCCGGCCTAATCTGGCTATCCTGCACCGGGTAGGCCCCCGGGTAGTCCTGTTTCAAAATATAGAGTGTCCGCAGGGCATCCCTTTTGGTAGCGAATGCACCGGCGCGCACCTTGTAATAAGGTTTGGCGTGGAGCCAGTCGGCGGGGATGCTGGGGTAGAGGTTTTCGAATCGGCGGAGGGCCGCTTCCATGCGTTGGCGGTCGGTGGTGGCCATGATCTGGATGCGCCACCCGGTGACGGTGGACTTGGACTTGTTGTTGTCCACAAAGCGCTCCATCAATAGTTTGACCTTGCCGTCAACGGTTTCGGAAACGCCCTGTGCCCGCAGGGTGGCAAAGGTGGAGATGCACAAGAAGGCGAGGAGGGAAAGTATAATTTTTTTCATGGTGGATATTTATGCGGATTAGGGATTGAAAGAGGGATACATTAAGGCGCCATGCAATTAATAATGTACGCACCTAAATTTCAGGTGTCGGACGCCCTGCGAGGCGTCGGACACCGGTTGGCCTTGGTGTCGGATGCCTCGAAGGGCGTCCGACACCTTGCTCCAAATCATTTTGCGTACATTTTTAATTACAAGCCGCCTAACCTCTGTTATTATTCATAAAACGTAACTGCTTACCACCCCTCGAAATCCCGGAGGGATTGAATTTGAATAACCCCGGATTTCATCCGGGGGAGCGATGAAGATGGGCAGCAACCCCGGAGGGGTTGAATGTCGGCCATCTGGATTCACATTCAACCCCTCCGGGGTTGCTGCACACCTTTACATCTTTTCCCCGGATTTCCTGCCTACCGGCAGGCAGGCATCCGGGGTTATTCACGTTCAATCCCTCCGGGATTTCGAGAGGTGGTAAGCAGTTACCATAAAACAATCATCCCGAAACAATGGCCACGCCCGTCGAAGAGCCGATCCGGTCAGCGGCGGCTCCTATCAGTTGCTCAGCAAATTGGCGGTCGCGGATGCCGCCCGAGGCTTCGATCTTTATTTTTTCTGGCAATTTTTGCCGGAGCAGCGACACCACTTCGGGGGTCACTCCCTGCCCGTTGAAACCAGTGGAAGTTTTCACAAAATCAACGCCGAACTCTGCGCAGGCATCGCACATTTTCAGCAGTTCCCCGTCGGTCAAGACCCCCGTCTCGATGATGGCTTTTACCGTTTTGCCGCGCATGTGGCAGGCGGTGGTCAGCGATTCGAGTTCGTTGCGGACGAAGTTCCAGTTGCCGCTTTTCACGGCGCAGAGGTTTACGACCACATCGAGTTCGTCCACCCCTTCGTCAATGGCCCTTTTTATTTCTTCTACTTTGGCCGCTACCGCTGAATAACCCATCGGGAAGCCGACCACGGTGGCCGTTTTCACACCTTTTCCTTCCAGCACATGAGCCGCATCCTTCACGTAAAACGGGGGGATGCAGACTGCCGCAAACCGGTGCTCAATGGCTTGCTGGCAGATGGTTTTTACCTCTTCGAGCGTACAATAAGGTTTCAGCAATGTATGGTCTATCAAACGGGCTAAGTCCATGTCCAAATCTTTCAGCAATGTTTTTTGGCAAGTCGTCCAACCTCTTGATCGTACTCATTGCCGGTTCGGGCGGCAATTTAGCACAAAAAAAAAATATAGCATGCTGGATGCCGCCGGTGAATTATTTTTTCAACAAAAAAATCCCGCCAGAAAATGTTGCCCCTGTTTTTTATCAAAAACAAAGCGCCTTTAACCGCCTCATTTAAAGGCCATTATGATTGGCAAAAAGATTACTGGTGGGATATGCCCGCTGCTGGGCAAGTTATGCACATCGTCTCCACACCCAAAGCCCGTTTTCAACAAGCCCCGTTTTTTGAAAAAAATGTTTTGCCAACAAATTGTTCTACTTTTGTCAGATGGAAAGCCCCCAATATTTACATGAGGCATTGACAACCAACCAAAAAAAATTATGGCAGACAAAGAAGGTGCAAAAAAAATAAAGGACATCAAGTCCAAACTCCACAAACGGGAGGGGGAACTTTCAGATTACGTTTTTGGAAAAGTACAGCCGCAAGCGGTTGACCTGGAGGCCGCGGTGCTCGGAGCGCTCATGCTCGACAAGGATGCCCTGCCCATCATTTTGGACATCCTGCAGCCGGAGAGCTTTTATACCGATGCCCACCAGCTCATCTACCGGGCAGTGCTGCGGCTTTTTGAAAAATCCCATCCCGTTGACCTGCTCACCGTCACCGAAGAACTCAAAAAGTCGGGCGACATCGAGTCCATCGGCAATGCCTACTACCTCGTCGAACTCACGGGCAGGGTCGGCTCCAGCGCCAACATCGAGTACCACGCGAGGATCGTTGCGCAGAAGCACATCCAGCGCGAGCTAATCAAGGTGTCCACCCAGATCATCAAGGATGCCTACGAAGATACCACCGACGTTTTTACCCTCCTCGACGATGCAGAGCAGGGGCTTTTTAACGTCACCCAGAACAACCTCAGCCGCCAGTACGAAAGCATGGGCGAGCTGGCCAGCAAAACCCTCAAGATACTGGAAGAACTGAAAGACAAGGAAGATGGGCTGACGGGCGTGCCCACTGGTTTTACCGAACTCGACCGCCTGACTTCCGGCTGGCAGTCTTCCGACCTCATCATTATTGCGGCGAGGCCGGGGATGGGCAAGTGTTTGGGCAAAGGCACCAAAGTGGTCATGTACGACGGTACTTTGAAAAAGGTGGAAGATATAATGGCCGGCGACCTTTTGATGGGCGATGATTCGACCCCGCGGAAGGTGCTTTCACTGGCAAGGGGGCGGGAAAGAATGTATTGGGTCAGGCAAAACAAAGGGCTTGATTACCGGGTCAACGAAAGCCATATCTTGTCTTTGAAAAGGAGCCGGACGGAATGCTACCATCAAAACGGGGATGTCCTTAACATATCGGTCAGGGATTACCTCGGCAAATCGCCAAAGTTCAAGACCAATTATAAAGGTTACAAAGAGGCCATCCATTTTGAAGAAAAAGAATTGGGGCTGCCGCCTTATTTTCTGGGGCTTTGGTTAGGCGACGGAACGGCCACAAAACCGGAAATAACCACCGTTGATGCAGAAGTGATCGAATACATAAATGAATTTGCCAGCCAGAATGCGTTGGCCGTAAGTGTTTACAAAGATGTAGGCAAGACCCCCCGTTACAATATTGTCAACCCGTCGGGGCAAGGATACCATTCCAGTTTTGGTTATTCCTTAAAAAAGACATTGCGAGAAGCCGGGGTGTTGGGCAATAAGCACATCCCGCACGTTTACAAAGCCAATTCTGAAAAAAACAGGCTGGAGCTATTGGCTGGCCTGTTGGACAGCGACGGACATTATTTGGCGGATTCGAACGGCTATGAAATCACGCAAACGAGAAAGGAATTAATTGACGATATAAAATTCCTTTGCGATTCGCTGGGCTTTAGGACTTCCCTAAAAAAGAAGAAGAGCCAGATCAAATCCATCGGGTACGAATCCTTTGCCTACCGCATCAGGATTTACGGAGATGTTGACCGCATCCCTGTAAAAATAAAACGGAAAATGGCCCGTCCGTGGAAGAGCAAGGTCAATTGGAAAGTTACGGGCATTTCTGTCGAATACGATTGTGTAGATGACTATTTTGGCTTTGAAATAGATGGCAACGGCTTGTTCTTGTTAGAAGACATGACCGTCACCCACAATACTTCTTTTGTGCTCGCCCTGGCTCGCAATGCCGCCATGGACTTTAACAAAGGCGTCGCAATTTTTTCTCTTGAAATGGCAAGTACCCAACTGGTGCAACGTCTCATTTCATTGGAAGCAGAGATACCCGGCTCCAAACTCCGCTCCGGCAAACTCGAAGAATACGAATGGCAACAGCTCCATACTACCATCGAAAAAATAAGCGAAGTGCCCATCTTTATTGACGACACGCCGGGCATCAATATTTTTGAACTCCGCGCCAAGTGCCGCCGCCTCAAAATGCAGCACGACATCCAGATGGTCATCATTGATTACCTGCAGTTGATGAGCGGCGGAAGCGGCAACAAAAACACCAACCGGGAGCAGGAGATCAGCCAGATTTCGCGGTCGTTGAAAGGCTTGGCAAAGGAACTGGGCGTGCCGGTGATAGCGCTTTCGCAGTTGAGCCGAGCAGTGGAAACGCGGGGCGGGTCGAAGCGGCCGCAACTGTCGGATCTACGCGAATCCGGCGCAATTGAACAGGATGCAGACATAGTGTCCTTTATTTATCGCCCCGAATACTACCAGATTTTGGAAGATGAAAGCGGGCAGTCCCTCAAAGGCATCGCCGAGGTCATCATTGCGAAGCACCGTAACGGCGCACTCGATACGGTCAAGCTGCGCTTTACTGACCGCTTCGCTAAATTCACCGACCTCAGCGACCCCAACTTCGACGACTTCCCTTCTGCCGACCCCTTTTCCGAACCTTCCAACGTAATAACGAGGCCCTCAAAAATGAACGACGACGAGGATATTCCTTTTTGAGAGTTTGTCCGCAGGACTCCTTTGGAGAGAGAAACCAGAGAATGAGAGTTTGTCCGCAGGACTCCTTTGGAGAGAGAAACCAGAGTTTGAGAGAATGAGAGTTTGCCTGCCTGCCGTTAGGTAGGAGAGCAGTATAGAGAAGGGACTCTTTGGCCTCTCGAACGAAAACCAAAGAGTCCCTCCGATGTACTGCTCTCCTACCTAACGGCAGGCAGGCAAACTCTCAAACTCTGGTTTCTCTCTCCAAAGGAGTCCTGTGGACAAACTCTCAAACTCTCATTTTCTCGTACCTTTGCGCTTTTTTAAACCAATTTGAATTTTTCACCGGCAGCCAAACATTTTTTCACAGCTTTTTTGCCGGAAAGGATTTGACTAAATAATTGAAAATTGAGGTTTGACGAATTTGGTTTCGACCCAGAAGTTTTAGACGGACTGGATGCAATGGGTTTCGAAACAGCAACACCGATCCAAGAGCAGGCCATCCCGGCCCTCATGCAAGGAAGAGACATGCTTGCAGTGGCGCAAACGGGAACCGGCAAAACCGCTGCCTTCCTTCTCCCCATCATCAACAGGCTGACCGTTGACCCCATTGACGGGGTGGACACCATTATACTAGAACCGACCCGCGAGCTGGCCATTCAGGTGGACCGCCAACTGGAAGGCTTCTCTTATTTTACGCCCGTCAGTTCCATCGCCGTCTATGGCGGCAGGGACGGGCATTCCATGACCATGGAAATGCGGGCGCTGAAAAAAGGGGCCGATATTATCGTTGCCACGCCGGGACGCCTATTGGCACACCTGCAGATGGGCTATGTAAAACTGGACAGCCTCCGCCACTTGGTTTTGGACGAAGCCGACCGCATGCTCGACATGGGCTTCATCGCCGACATCATGACCATCGTGAACAAGCTGCCCCGCGAGCGGCAAAACCTGCTCTTTTCGGCCACCATGCCAAAGGAGATCAGGACTTTTTCAAAAAGCATTTTGAAAAACCCCGTTGAGGTTAGCATTGCTATTTCCAAGCCGCCGGACAGCATTTTGCAGGGCGTTTACATGGTGAGCGAAAGGGATAAAAACAGGTTGATCGAACATGTTTTGCGAAACCAGAAAGAGAAGGTGCAGCGGGTGCTGGTATTTGCTGGTACCAAGCGGGTTGTGAGAGAATTGACTGCCCATCTCCGCAACAAAGGCTTTGAAGCGTCTGCCATCAGTTCCGACCTCGACCAAAAAGAACGGGAAGAAACTTTGATGAAATTCAAAGGCAAGTCCGTCCCCATCCTCGTTGCCACCGACGTGCTTTCTCGGGGCATTGACATAAAAGGCATCGAAGTGGTCATCAATTACGACGTGCCGAACGACCCCGAAGATTATGTCCACCGCATCGGGCGCACGGCAAGGGCCGATGCGACGGGCGTGGCACTCACGCTGGTCAGCAGGGACGGGATGCGGAAATTTTCGCGCATCGAACACATGATCGGGATGGAGGTGAAACGGATTCCATTGCCGGAAGGCATCGAAGGCCCATCGTCGGGAAGGGGCGGCGGAAGAGGAAGAAGTGGAGGTGGTGGCAGAGGCCGGGGTAGGGGCAGATCGCAGGGCGGTGGCGGAAGGAACAACAGGAACAACCGCTGGCGCGGAAACAATAGCTCGAACCGCAATTCTGGAAACAGGAACAGGGGGAGGGGCAGGGATTCGGGCGGGCGGCAAAATAGGCCTGCTCCTAAAGATGGGTGATTTTTGGATTGCACCCAATAAAGTTTAATTTTGTTAGTCGTTGTCAAACAGGCTAATGCAGTGATTCGTAATTAGTTGATTAGTGATTAGTTCGCCAAATCCTTGATAATGTGGTATTTACCAAAAAATAAATAGTCCGCTAATTACGAATCGAACC
>DROJ01000562.1 GCA_011321935.1 Bacteroidota bacterium
AAAGAAATTCTCGACTACGCCGGAAAACAGGGAATTGCCTTCCGCGAAGACCGCTCCAATACACAAGACAAATACACCCGCAATTTGATCCGGAACCGCGTGGTGCCCCTGCTCCAATCCGTCAACCCCTCCTTTCAACATTCGGCGGGTAAGACGATTGGGCATCTGAGAGAGGTGGAAAAATTATATGATTTTGCCATTGGGCATTTTAAAAATAAATTGCTCCGAGACGGGCAGGCAGGGCGTTGGAAAATCCCTATCGAAAAACTCCGGGGATGCCCGGCACCCGCAACGGTGCTTTACGAAATACTGCGACCTTTCGGGTTCAACAGCGATCAAGTCGGGCAAATGCTGCAAAGCACTGAAAACCAACCCGGCAGCTTTTTTTATTCTGAAAACTACCGATTACTGGCCGACCGCGATTTCTTTATTTTAGAAGAAAAAAAAGAAGCGGACCACCCGGTGCCCGTTCGCGGCTTTAAAAACACCCTCACCCTGCAATTGCCGGATGATGGTATGGTGAAATTTAAAAAAACAACCAGCCGTCCGGAAGCTTTCCCCAACAACCCCAACACGGCCGTGCTCGATGCCGGCACATTGCAATGGCCCCTTCTACTGCGACATTGGCAACCGGGCGATGTGTTCCAGCCTTTGGGCATGGAGGGCCGCCACAAAAAGCTACAGGATTTTTTTTCCGACCTCAAAATGTCGCGCCTGGAAAAGGAAAAAACCTGGCTGTTGGTCAGCGACGATGACATCGTATGGGTTATGGGCCGACGTATTAGCGAAGCAAATAAAGTCACGGCCAGGACAGTCAAATATTTGGTGGTCGAGTTTTTGCCGGGTATATTTGCAAAATGACAATTCAACCCGGAAGGAACGTTGCCCGCTAAGGGCAGCCCCTTCCACAACACATCCCGCAATATGAAGAAAAAGACATTTATGCTCATGCTCGCTGCCCTTTTTATCCTCAAGGCAGCCGCCCAACAGGTAGAAGCCGTACAGCGTACCCTCATCACCAAACGAACCGCCTCGTGGTGTCCCAACTGTGGTACCTGGGGCTGGACTTTGTTTGAAGGCCTCATTGCCGACAACGAAGACAAAGCCGTCTTGATGGCTGCCCATTACAGCGGCAATTATGAAACCCAGGCCGCTACCGACATTACCGATAATTTCGGCGGCTTTTACCAGCCCCGGTTTTTCCTCAACGAAACAGACATCAACGCCACCTCTTCCAACGGCTCAGAAAAACGGATGGAGGTAAAGCAGGCCGTGGACGAAGCCTTCAGCCAAATGCCCGTTGCCAATGTGGGTTTCGCCCCCGTCTTCGCCGATAATACACTGAGTGTGGAAGCCAAAGTCAAATTTTTTCAGGATGCAGACGGCGAATACTACCTCGGCCTGTACCTCCTGGAGAGTAATTTTACCGGATACCAAAGTGGTATTGGAAGCGATGCCACCCACCATAAAGTGCTTCGGTACAGTTTTACCGATGATTCTTTCGGCCTTCCCGTCGTCAATGGACCGGTAAGTGCCGGCGCCGGGTTTGACCTCTCTTTCCACCTCGAAATAGGAGCGGTCGAAGGCTACGACTACGAGGTGGCCGGTATCATTTGGAAAAAGGAAAACGATAAATATATCCCGGTCAATACCTGGTCCACCTCAGACATCGGCACCGGAACTGCAACCAATGAAGTGCCCGGCGTCTTATCTTTTGAAATTACGCCCACTGTCGCCACCGATCAGGCCACTATCCATATTGACCTGCTACACAATTTGCCCGATGCCACATTGGATATCTTCAATGTGGAAGGCCGACTCGTGGCCCACATCGGTAAGGATGTTTTTACCAGAGGTACGCACACCTTCCCCATTGACCGCTCCACAACGGGAAACAATGGTTTGTATTTTGTACGCCTCTCCGACGGGAAAAATATGACCACAAAAAAGGTCGTTTTTCAATAAAGACTTGTTTTTCCTTTAGAACTTGTCCGAAATATATTTTTTTAAAAAAAGACGGCAGTGCATAAAATGTAATGCTTAAGGTACTTCAAAAATGAGTGCACTGTAAAAAACCCTCATTTTCGAAGGAAACCATGTTTTTGTGGGTTTTTAGATTGGTTTTTAATGGTTTTTAGATACGTCGTTGGTTTTAATTCAGGGGCTTAAATATTCAGTTAACCTTCAACTGTTTATCCATTTTCCGTCGTAACCGGAAATACCACTTTTTGCAGTGGACCCAAAAATTTATGTTCTATCGAAAAAAATATTCTGCAATGTTCAGGTTTTTCAAAAAAAACGTACCACAAGACAAGAACTTAAAGCGTTCCTTGCTTCGCAGTTCTTGTGACTTTTTTTCCCTTCGATAGAACGATTTCCCGGTGCCTGGTTTAATTGCATACTAACGATCGGCCTGGCTAAATGCCGTAGCTGCGTTTAGCAGTTATGGACATTTTAGCCTTTGATATGTGGCGTACTATCTACTTTATTTAGTTTTTCTTACTTCAAGATGACTTTCTCAACTTGCACTTCATTATCTTTGATAAGATAAATAATGTAGATTTCTGGATTCATTTCTGACAAGTCGATTTTATCGGATAAGTGTTCAACATTCCTCACCAATTTACCTTGGCTATTAAACACAATAATTTGTTTGATTTTTTCGTAACCTTTCAAATTTATGATGCCGTCTGTCGGATTTGGAAATAGTATAATTTTGGATTTTTCACCTTTTCCCGTAACCAACTTCCTGACCGATTCGTTGTATTCAGGCTTTATTGCCTTATGCTTTTCCAATAAATCGCAATAGTACAAATCTACGTGAGCAACTATGATTTCAGCCATGTATGGATTGATATTGTCATATTCGTAGATGTAATCAGGAACTACGGGTGGGGAAGTAAAACGGTTGCTCATCCCTGTTTTGTAATATTCTCCATTCTTTCCCACAATCATGGATTTTCCGAAATCATCGAAACCTAAAATTTCCATGTTTTTGTCCATAATTTCCCGATATTGGTCGCAATCAGGTGTTTCAAGGATTCTGGAATCAGGTTCTTGAGGTAATGAATTGTTGTTTTGGGCTGTTGCTATAACAGGCAATATTAGAGTGAGTAAAAGAAATAAATTTTTCATTGTCGGTATTTTTATGTTAAGTAATTACCAAAATTTCCACCAAGCTTTTGATTTGACATAAGGCTTGATTTCTTCGGCTATTTTCCAATATTTATCATCGAACTTTTCATTTGTGTATTTTTTCGCTAAGGCATATCCATATGGGTATATTCCATCTTCCAAACCGTTTTGAACCCTTTTTATGATTCGCCGGCTTGGAAAAATTGTGACCTCATTATTGAGTAATGCCGTAATGTTTAATTCATTGATGTTCTCATTTTCGTCAAACGACCACCGGGAATTTGGAACATTCCTGATAAGCGTTTCCCCCAAATAGCTTGATAAGGAAAACATGGCTATACCAAAGTATTTTGCAAACATACTTCCTGCAATAGGTTTTCCGTCTTGGACATATTTGTATAAAAATTTGTCGATTTCCATTAGGCTTTTTATGCTATAATCAAGAGAAAACCCTTCTACATCCAGAATTCTTGTTATCCAATCGGATTGTTTTTTGATGTCTTCTAATAATGTACCCATGTTTAGATTTTATTTGTCAGACAAAATTATGTCTCATATAGATTCGCTTTTAATTTTTCTGCTATCTCTTTTAGTTTGGCTATACATTGTTTTGATGGGTTGTGTGCTTTTACTAAAATATCATCTGTCCCTTCAGCAAAAGTGGCGTGAAAATCAGGGGTTAAGGGTGGCCTTTTGTAATTAAACACAAAAGATATTTTTATTGCAGGTGTCTTTCTTTGTTTTTGTCTATTCCTGTAATAATCATCAACGTCTTCATACCAATAAAGGCATGGGTCATCATCGACAAGCTTTTGCACAATTTCTTTGGG
>DROJ01000563.1 GCA_011321935.1 Bacteroidota bacterium
CCCATTTTGCCGAAAAATCGAACAGCGTAAAATAGTCCTGCTCCGGGTCAACGGTGCGGCCATAATGGTTGTCAATGGTGGAGTGCTCGTATTCGAGCGGGTTTTTCACCAATTTGAAATTTTCAAAAGCAAAGGTTTTTTCAAAATTGAGTTTCTGTTGCGCATTGGGGTCGGGCGGGTCGCCGTCGTAATATTTGTCGACAATATCAACGCCGTCGGCGGCGAGGGCAATATCGTAAGTATCGGTGGCCGAACACATGGCAAACATAAAGCCGCCGCCGATCACGTATTCTTTGATCTTTTTGGCGACCGCCAATTTCAGTTGCGACACTTTGTCGAAGCCGTGCTTGTGCGCCAGTGCCTCCATCAATTGCTGGTTTTCTTTGTACCAGCCCTGCGCGTGGTAGCCCGAATAAAACTTGCCGTACTGCCCCGTAAAATCTTCGTGGTGCAGGTGCAGCCAGTCGTATTCCACCAGTTTGTCGCCCAGCACCTCGTCGTCGTAAACCTTGTCGAAAGGTATCTCGGCATAGGTCAGCACGAGGGTCACGGCGTCGTCCCAGGGCTGCACCTCCTCGCCCTTGCTGTTTTTAAAACCTTCGGTCGGCGTATAAACGGCGATCTTCGGTGCCTTCTGCAATTTCATCACGTCCATGTTGACCTCCGGCTGGCTTATTTCATCCAAAATACGGCTGAAGGCAGCGTCGGGGATCACCTCGAAACTGACCCCGCGCGTGAGGCATTCTTTTTCAAAAGGCTTCGAGTACGGGAAGGCAAAACTGCCGCCCCGGTAATTGAGCAGCCACCAGGCCTCGATGTCGAGTTCGAGTATCCAATAGGTGATGCCATAAGCTTTGAGGTGGTTTTTTTGCTCCAAGTCCATCGGCAGGAGGATCATGGAGGCCTGAGATTTCAGGGCAAAACAAAAGATCAGTGCAAATGCAAAAAGCGCTTTTTTGAACATGAATTTGGGTTGTTGATTGTTGATTGCTGGTTGTTGGCCAAAAGCTATTGGCCAACTGCTAACAGCTTTTTATTGAAAACGAAAATCGGCAAAACAGATTGTAAGAGGGCTTTTAAACGGTATTCTTCCTGCCTGTTGCAAAAAGTTTGCGAAAAAAGCAACGAGCGCCGCCCGTTGCCGTTCTTTCTTTTTTAAAAACTCTTTAGAACGGGCTTGGTTGCAAGCTGCATTCAAATTATATTTTTTTCAAATTTTATTTTAACCGTTGTTTTCGGAGTTTTGCTGCTCGTTCATGAAGTACATTCAATCAATCAAATTCAAAAGCCATAACCAGAAGCTAAAACATGTGCCACGGATCAGACTGTGGACTGTGGACTGATGGACTGTGGACTAAATATGGAAAATCTCAGTTTTCAATATCCAGCCTGGTACCTTTTTCTTTGCGCAGCGCTCGGCCTTGCCTATGCCCTCGGCCTTTATTTTAAGGACAAAACCTTTGTGGAGCAAAACCCCAACCTGCACAAAATACTCGGCCTGCTGCGTTTTTTGACCGTTACCATTTTGGCCACGCTGCTTTTGAAGCCGCTCCTAAAGTCCTTATTTACCGAAACAAAAAAGCCCGTCGTGGTGCTTGCGCAAGACGAATCGGAATCCGTCGCAGCGGCTTTTAATGAGGGCGAACTGGAAACCTACAAAACGGGATGGGCGGAACTGAAAGCCAACCTGGAGCAAAAATACGAGGTCAAAGAATACGCATTTGGAAGCTCGGTGAGGGAAGGCGTTGACTTTGAACTGAAGGACAAGGTGTCGAATTTATCGAAAATAATGGCCGACATCGGCGACCTTTACGGCAACCAAAACCTCGGCGCAGTGGTGCTTGCCACCGACGGCATCTACAACCAGGGCAGCAACCCGCTTTATGCCGGCGCAAAACTGAACGTGCCCGTTTACACCATCGCGCTCGGCGATACGGTGCAGAAAAAAGACCTCATCCTCAAACGGGTTTTCCATAATAAAATAGCCTACCTCGGCGACAAGTTCAGCGTGCAGATAGACATTGCGGCGCGAAATGCAGGGGGCAGCAAGACCAATCTGAGCATCGCAAAAGTGGAGGGGAAAAACGTGCGGAAATTGCAGGACATCCCTGTTCAGATTGACAAAAACGATTTTTTTAGCACCCGCGAAATTATTTTGGACGCCGACAAAAGCGGTGTGCAGCGCTACCGAATTTCGCTCGGCCGCATACCCGGCGAGGCGACGGTGGGCAACAATGTGAAAGAATTTTTTGTGGACGTTTTGGATGCCAGGCAGAAGCTGCTCATCCTCGCCAACTCCCCCCACCCCGACATTTCGGCGCTGAAACAGGCGCTCGAAAAAAACAAAAATTACGAGGTCAAAGTGGACTATATCGGCAAGATGAAAGCGAACGTGGCCGACTTCGATTTTGTGGTGCTGCACAACTTGCCGAGCAACAAAAACGATGCGACCGCAGTGCTTAATACCCTGAACAGCAAGAAGATACCCCGCATGTTCATCGTCGGCGCACAGACCGACCTCGGCAAGTTCAACCGGGCGCAGCCGCTGCTTTCCATCCAGGGCGACCTCCGCAATACCAACGAAGTGCAGGCCATCGTCAGCCCCGATTTCAACCTCTTTACCATTGACGAAGACCTCCGCAACAAGCTGCCTACTTTCAACCCCTTGACCGCCCCTTTCGGGGAATTCAAGACCCGCGGCGACGCACAGGTTTTGCTCCGGCAACGCATCGGAAAAGTGGATACGCCCTACCCGCTGCTCTTATTTGGCGAAGAAAACGAGGTAAAAATAGCCGTGCTGGCAGCGGAGGGTTTGTGGCGTTGGCGGCTCTTCGATTATATGCAGTTCCAAAACCACGATATTTTTGAAGAACTCATCGGCAAGAATTTTCAGTACGCTACGCTAAAAACCGACAAACGCCGCTTCCGTATTTCGGTGAGCAAAAATATTTTCAACGAAAACGAGCCCGTCATCTTCGACGCCGAACTCTACAACGAAAGCTACGAACTCGTCAACGGACCCGATGTCAGCCTGACCATCACCGACGCCGAAGGCCGCGATTTCAATTTCACTTTCAACCGCACTTCCAATGCCTATACCCTCTCGGCGGGCGTCTTGCCGGTGGGCAGTTACCGCTTCCGTGGCACCGTCTCCTTGAACAGCCAAAAACTCGATTACAACGGTCAGTTCAGCGTACAGCCCATTCAATTGGAACTCTACGAAACCACCGCCGACCATGCCATGCTCCGCAACCTGAGCAAAGAATACGGCGGCGCCCTTTTTTATCAAAACCAATTGGCGGAAATGGGCAATACTTTATTGGAAAAAAATATCAAGCCCGTCATATACTCCTCCACCCGTACCCGCTCGGTCATGAACATGAAATGGATTTTCTTCCTGCTGATGGGCTTGCTGTCGGTGGAGTGGTTTTTACGGAGGTACTTTGGGGGGTATTGAAAATAAAAATTAAAATAGCCTGCCCCGAAACCTCGGGGAAAATTAAAATGAAAATGAAAAACTCCAGCGGAGATTAAAGCTCGGCTGGAGTTTTTTATTTTTATTTTAATTTTAATTTTCTTGAAATATAAACGAATGCCGAACAACCGAACGGCTGGAGTTTTTCATTTTCGTTTTCATTTTCATTTTTATTTTCATTTTCATTTTTATTAGTCAAACATAGTATAATCATAGAAATCAAAAAACCTTATCAAAACCTCTGCTATTAAAACAAATAAAAATGCGGAAACAGTACCGTCAAGCACTATTTTATTTTTGGATAATTTCAATTTGTATAAAATCAGAAAAAGGGCAATTATTATAAAAAACGGATTTAGGAAATGTGCGAACAACAAAATGTATTCGTCACATTTATAGTTGAACAAAACAGCCTTTGGCACTTCCAACCCATCTGTAAATTTTGGCATCCTGCCCAATACACACCAAGCATTGGCCACAATATAAAGCCGCAACAAATTGGTCAATATTATTTCAAAAACAAGGAATTTTAAAAACAACATTTTTATTAGAATTATGGGGGTGTTGAAAATTAAAATGAAAATAAAAATTAAAATAAAAAACTCCAGCGGAGAATAAGGCTCCGCTGGAGTTTTTTATTTTCCCCGAGGTTTCGGGGCAAGCTATTTTAATTTTAATTTTAATTTTCAAGTTTCTCAATCAATTTTTCTGCATACAAAACAGCATCTTCCGGCCACCTGGCAGTCACCAAATTCCCGTCTTCCACCACCATCGGCACAAATGGGTTGCCCACCACAAATTGCTTTTTGTCGTCCAAAACATTTTTCACTTCATCTTGCGTATATTCTGGATAAGTGCGGTAATAGTCGCCCAATTTCCACGCCGTTATATAATAGGCCGCCTTCTCCAATATTTTAATCAAAGCCGTCATCTTTTTATTATGGACGACGCTTTTTCCTGTTTTTTTATCTTTCGCCCGAGCCAAAACCAATGCCCCGTGACATATAGAACCCACTATTTTATTATGCTCAAAAAACTGCGCAACCTTTTCCTGCAGCACTTCGCTTTCCAAATATTGCTTCACACCTTTGGCATGTCCGCCGGGCAGGTGCATGGCGTCAAAATCGGCGACATCTATTTCGGCATATGTTATTGGATTTAAAAATTCGGGCGCCTTTTCCAGTTCCCGGTATATTTCGATGGCCTCTTTTTTTGCGCCCAATTGACCGAATATAACGCCCGTAATCAGCATCGGATCGGTCTGTGCTACTTTTCCTTTTTCGGTGGCGAAGGTTATTTTGTAGCCTTTGTCTTTGAACATTTTCCACGGCACGGCAACTTCGGTGAGGTCGAAATCTTTGTCGGGGAGAGGGATGATTATTTTTTTCATTTTTTATTTCGGATAAATAAATGATTGTATATCGGCATAAAAGTAAAATACAATTCGGATATAAAAAAACCAAAGAGCCTCCCACGTTTACTAAACTTTAAAAGTTTAGTAAACGTTTAATCAAACCGCTCCCGTAAAATATTATAATGATGCTCCGTATGATACACCGTAAATAAAAGCATTTCCCGCACCGTCATTTTGCCCAATAATGGGTGCGGCAAAAGATAGATGCTCATTTTCCCCTCCTCCCATTTGTTTATTATTTTAATCAATTCTTTTAATTCCTTTTCCAATTGTTGGAGCAGTTTTTCTTTCTGCGTATTTTCTATTTTTTTCGGAATATATTGGCCAGATGCTTTCCCTCCTTCCGCCAGTTTCTTTTTATATTTTTCGACGACAATATCATATGTCCGCTCGTCCCTGTTATTTTTACCGAACATATTTTTTAATACAAATTTTGGCATGGCCAATGCTTTGCGCAGCGGTTGGGTGCTTTTGATTAAATGGTCGGCATGTTGCCCGGCGCTCCATTTTCCGGGTGCTTCCGCAATCTCGAATTTGTCGTCGGCATGGCTTCTGAACCAATTAATTAATAATTCATATTTTGATTCCAATGCTTGGGTGATCTGCTCTTTTGAGTTGATTTCCATGTTTGTAGATTTGTAACTGTTCCGCAGGCTCATTGAGGCGATGCCTTTGGGCGGGGAGTGTGGGAGGAAAGGCGTTGACTCTGGGTTCGGCTCATTGAGTCAACGCCTTTCCTCCCACACTCCCCGCCCAAAGGCATCGCCTCAATGAGCCTGCGGAACAGTTATGTAACTTTAAGTTACTTTTGTTTACCAGGTATAAATAATGAACCAAAAGTAAAAACTATTTCGCTGTAATTCAACAACTTACAATCAAATAACAAAGTAACATGGCAGTAACCATTACTGAAAAACAAGGCAATAAGCTCAAAAACAAAGTGAAAAAATATTTCCTGAAATCGAGGCCGCACCTCGAAAACGGCCTCTGCCCCACCAAAGACCTGATCGCCGCCACGGTGGACAAATGGAGCATGTTTGTCCTTTTTAATTTGGGCTACCATAAAATTTTGCGCTTTAACGAACTGAAAAAAAACATTGACGGCATCTCTTCCCGCATGTTGTCGGTGACCTTAAAAAAACTGGAAAAAAGCGGCATGGTCGAAAGGAATATATTTGCCGAAATACCGCCCAAAGTCG
>DROJ01000564.1 GCA_011321935.1 Bacteroidota bacterium
GGTGGAGGAGGTTTTCGATGATGGCCGATTCGTTTTCTTTCAGCGCCCCGCTCTTTTTGCCGAGGCTTGCCATTGCCAAAAAGTCGGCCCGGGAAAAGACCGATTTTACATCTTTAGATTTCAGGTTTTTGGTAATCAACATGCTCAGCCAAATGAACGGTGTGAGGATGAACAAGATGACTTTCAAAGAACGGACGGTAAAGCCCGCCAAGACCTGCCAATAGTTGGCGCCCAGTGTTTTGGGGATGATTTCGGAAAGTACCAAAATAGCGAGGGTCATCAGCACGGCGATGATCGTTTCCGCAGATACTGAATAGCCGAATATGCTGAAGAGGGCATCGCTGTCTTTGAAAATTATTTGCGCCTGCGCGCCCACCCCCATTGCGCCCACGGTGTGGGCAATGGTATTTAAGGTAAGGATGGCCGAAAGCGGCCGGTCAATATCTTTTTTGAATGCTTGCAGGGACTTGCCGAGTTTAGTGCCTTCCTGCACTTCCCGGTTGACAAAGGCCGGGGTAATGCTCAACAGCACTGCTTCCCAAATGGAGCACATAAAGGAGAAAACAATGGATATGAAAAAAAAGACAAATAATAAGGTCATGTAACGGAGTAGTCAAGTGAGACAGTGATCCAGAAGGCTGATATAAATTTTGTTGGCCTTGCTGCGAAACGGTGGTTTTTCCCGATGGGATACCGGGATGGATGATTAAAGGTGCAAAAATAAGAAAAAGGTGCTGCACCAGCCACAAAGGGCATAAACGAGGTGGGTTGTTTACTCTTATCAATAGTCCTAAATTCGCTGCTCATTTTTTAACTAAATCAAAATCAAATACCATGGGATTATTTTCTTTCATCAAAAATGCAGGCCAAAAGCTCTTTGGCAAAAAAGACAAAACAGCAGCAGTGCCAGTGCAGGAGGTGGAGCTGTCGAAAGCAGATGCACTGAAAGCGGAGATCAACCGCCTCGGCCTTCCGGTGAGCAACCTCAATATTGAATTTGCCGACCACATCAGCGTTTCGGGTACGGCTGCCACCAATGCCGACCGCGAAAAAGTCATCTTGGCACTTGGAAATGTTGCCGGCGTGGCCTCTGTTTCGGACAATATCGAAGTGACCAACCCAGAACCTGAATCTGTATTTCACGAAGTAAAAAGAGGAGATACTTTGTCAAAAATAGCGAAGGATGTTTATGGCGACCCCATGAAGTACCCGATCATCTTTGAGGCCAACAAGCCGATGCTCACCCACCCCGACAAAATTTACCCGGGGCAGATTTTGCGCATCCCACCTTTGGCATAGTATTGCGGTTGACGGTGGACGGCCAACGGTGGACGGTGGACGGTTGACGGTGGACGGTTGACGGTGGACGGGTAGCCCGGTGTTTTGCTTTCGGAACAATTCCAAAAAGAAAGAATCAAGGCCAACTGTCCGTCCCCCGTCCACCGTCCCCCGTCCACCGTTGGCCGTCCACCGTCTTTGACCGTCTTTTTCCTAAATTTGCAGCTTTCATGGCCAAAACAAATCAATGGCGCTAAAGATCCGAAACATAGAACCTATCAAGAGCTTGTCAGATGAAGAACTGGTAGAACGATTTGCGAAGACAAAGCAACAGGCATACTTTGAGGAACTGTACAACAGGTACATACACCTTGCCTACGGGGTGTGCCTCAAAATGATGAAAAACGAGGCCGATAGCAAAGACGTGGTATCCGATGTTTTTAAAACGCTCTTCCTGAAACTGCCCACCGCCAACGTCAAATCATTCAAAGCATACCTCTACGCTGTTTCCCGAAACGAGTGCATTGCCAAGCTCCGCAAACGCAAGAGCCAATCCATAAAAATGGGCGAATGGCAAAAAACAGAAATTTCGCAAAATGCTTTTATGGAAAACGAAGGGCTGCTCGCTCTATCCAACGACGGGCCTCCAATGGAAAAACTGGTCGAAGATGCGGTGGCCGAACTGGGAAACGAGCAGCGCACCTGCGTCCGTCTTTTTTTCTACGACAACAAGAGCTACAAAGAAATTTCGTCCCAAACGGGCTTCTCCGAAAAACAAGTTAAGAGCTATCTACAAAACGGCAAGCGCAACTTGCGCATCGTTTTAGAAAAAGAAATGAGAAAACTATCGGCTTGAGTGTGCAACGAATGAACGCATAAACTACTGCTTGGCTATTGGCTATTGGCCAAAAGCAAACCTCCACACACCACACATTAAAAAAATCATTCTTGTACTTTCATTCCAAAAAACATTTTTATCAATGGACCAAAATATACTTAACGACCTCCTTAACACCCAAGGTCACATCAACGAAGAGGAGCTGAATGCTTACCTCGGCGATGTTGCGCCACCTGAGCTCCGCCACAAAGTGGAGAACAGTATGCTCGACAACCCCTTGCTTGCCGATGCCGTAGAGGGTTATCAGGAAATGGGATTGACGGGCGTTCCCGCCTTTGAAGGTTTTTCCGAATTTAAAAAAAAGCTGCCAGCGACGGACGGGGCTAAGATCGTCCAGTTGACGCCGGTGAAAAGGATGTTGAGAGTAGCTGCCGTGGCAGGCCTGCTTTTGGTGGCAGTGCTGAGCTACTTTGCCATGCAGTCGCCATCCCCGCAAGCCTTGTACTCGGATTTTTATGCTCCTTATAAAAATGATATTTCACTGACCCGCCGCGGCGATGCCGATGGCCTGCAAAAAGATTTTAAATATGCCCTCGGCCTTTATGCCGCAGGCGACTATGCTGCTGCCATCCCTAGTTTTGAAAAAGCCATCGAAGCAGAACCCGGCAATGATGCCGCCCGTTTTTTTGCAGGCATCGCCTCTGCCGAAACGGGCAAAATCGCGGATGCAAAAAAATACCTGATTGCTGTAAAAAACAATAACAGCCCCTATGCCCGCAAGGCTTTTTGGTACTCTATTTTGATGTCCATAAAAGAAGGCAATATGGATGAGGCGAAAGATATGTTGATGGAATTTTCAAAAGGTTCGGGCTTTAAAATAGAAGAGGCAAAGAGGCTGATGGATAAACTCTAAACCGGAATTTTAGGAATAAAAAAAAGAGCCGTGGAAAATTTCCACGGCTCTTTTTTTATGATATATATCGAATGTTTCCGAACGTCCTTGCCCTCCCAAAAGAGGGGGAATTTCCCAAAGGGATGCCCGTGGCAAATTCCCCCTCTTTTGGAAGGGCAAGGACGTTACCCCCCTATTTCAAAAACTCCAAGCTCTTCTTCACAAAGGCCGACAAATCCGCTCCTTTCAACATGCCGTGGTTCAGCAGCGCGAGGTCGAACAGGTGCTTGCCGAGTTTTTCCCTTTCCTCCCCTTCTTTGGCCTTCAGCAGTTTTTCGGCGATAAACGGGTGGTTGGTATTGACCACCACATTGTACATATCGCCCATGCCGCCGCCTAGAAAGCCGCCGCCGCCACCGAGTGCCTGCATGTCTTTCATGCGGCGCATAAATTCGTTGCGGGTAATCTGTATCGGCTGGTCGTCGGGCGAGAGTGGTTTGAGTTCCACGGTGGCGCCCTGCTTGCCTTTGGCTATTTTCTCAAAAACGGCTTTTACCGTTTCCTGCTCTTTTTCACTGAGCACCGATTCTTTCTTCTCGTCCTTTTGCACGAGGTTGTCCAGAGTGTCCGAATCCACGCGCACGAATGTCACCTTGCCCGTCTTGTGTTCGAGGTGCTGCATGAAGTGGGGGTCAATGGGGTTGTCCATCAACAGCACATCGTAGCCGCGCCCTTTTGCCGCTTCTACCAAGCTGTGGTGTTCCTCTGCATTTTGGGTATAAAGGAAAACAATGCGGTCGTGCTTGTCGGTCTGTGCGGCCTTTACTTTTTCTTCGTAATCTTTTACGGTAAAAAATTGGCCATCCACGTTTTTCAACAAAACAAAGTCCATCGCCTTTTCGGCAAATTTGTCATCGGAGAGCATTCCGTATTTTACGAACACGCCCAAGTCGCCCCATTTGCTTTCATATTCTTCCCTTTGTTTTTTGAAAAGGTCATTTAATTTATCGGCGACTTTTTTGGTGATATAGCCTGTTATTTTACGCACGTTGCTGTCGCTCTGCAAATAGCTGCGGCTCACGTTCAAAGGAATGTCGGGCGAGTCTATGACGCCGTGCAATAAAGTGAGGAATTCAGGGACAATTTCTTTTACCTCATCTGTCACATATACTTGGTTGCTATAAAGGTGTATTTTATTTTTCTGCACCTCCAGCGTATTGTTCAGTTTTGGAAAATATAGAATACCGGTCAAATCAAATGGATAGTCTATATTAAGGTGTATCCAAAAAAGCGGCGATTCGAAAGTATATGGATATAATTCTTTGTAAAAGTTTTTATAGTCCTCGTCCGTCAGTTCGGAAGGCGATTTTTTCCATGCCGGGTTAGGGTTGTTTATAATATTGTCAACCTCTATTTCTTTTTCCTTTTTGTTGTCGCCCTCGCCTTCTTCGATGGTTTCTTTTTTTGTTCCAAACTTGATCTCGATGGGCAAGAATTTGCAGTATTTGTTCAGCAGTTCTTCAATGCGGCTTTCTTCCAAAAACTCGTTGCTGTCATCGCTGATATGTAATATAATATCAGTGCCCCTACTTTTTTTCTTGCTCCTTTTTATCGTAAAATCAGGGTTGCCTTCGCAAGTCCAAAGAACTGCCTTTTCATCCTCCTTCCACGATTTGGTGTTTACTTCCACTTTGTCGGCCACCATAAATGCGGAATAAAAGCCCAGTCCGAACTTGCCTATTATATTGGCCTCGTCCTTATATTTTTCCACAAATTCTTGTGCGCTCGAAATAGCGATTTGGTTGAGGTATTTGCCTACCTCTTCTTCCGACATACCAATTCCCTTGTCGCTGATAGTCAAGGTCTTGGCCTTCTTGTCCAATTTGACCTCGATGGTCAGGTCGCCCAGTTCCCCTTTGTATTCACCTCTTGAAGAAAGTGATTTTATTTTGTTCGTTGCATCTATTGCATTGGAAATCAATTCGCGTAAAAATATTTCCTGATCGGAGTACAGGAATTTTTTGATGATCGGAAATATGTTCTCGGTCTGAACAGAGATATTGCCTTTTTGCATGGTATATGAATTTTGTTTTTTTAATTGAAAAAATTAAGTGCGGATATTTTTTTTAAAAAAAATCCAGACAGGAAAGCAGCCGCTCAAAGGATATGCCACGGGGTATTTTCTGACAAAATGGCTGTTTTACAGGGCTTTAAAGGAAACAAATAAGGTTAACATGTCAGAAGGCTAAATATGGGTACTATTTTACATGTCACATATTCTGGGAAAAAGGGGGTAAATAGGCATCGCTTTTGCCTGTATGTTTGCCGAAGTAACAATTTAGAACACAACTTAAATCTTGAGATGAACGCCGTAAAATCTTTGAGTGGAATTCAGGTCAGCGAGCATGAAAAAGGTTTTGTGCGGGATGTTCAGAATATGGAGATTGAAGATATATGGACGAAGTTTTCGTTCCGTGGCAATTTGTTGTGTTTTCAGATATTGCTTCAGACAGAAGGTGGTAAAATCACCCTGTACCAGGAATACAACGATTATTCGGAATATAAAAATAAAATGGCAGACTTGCGCTTGGCGAGGTTTAATAATACTGCCATAAGGGTTCCAAAAAAAATCTACAATTCTGGTCCGGCCAAATTAAAAGTGGCATGATTTTCGGAAAGTGTATCTACGTTTTACGTATTGAACGGACTGGCTTTTTTCCCAACTTCCTCCCATAGCTATTTAAGCTGGCCAGTATGTTTTCCCACTTCCCGGTAACCAGACCACTTGAATTAAATCGCCTAAAATCATTGCCGTAAAAGGCTTTAAAGAGATACGGATGAGAAGCATACCCCTGCTTCGGTTTGCAAACTATTGACCTGCAAAAACATCCAAAGAGGTCAAGGGGCAGAAGTGCCCTGAGACAGTGAGTGAGACCAGTTCGTTTGGGGGGTAGAGCTGGTCTTATACTCACTTTTTTTTAAGGGGCAGTACTGAGTTTCAGTACTGCCCCTTTTCTGTTTCTGGTTCTTCACAAACTCCGTGGAGGCATTACCTGCCGGCAGGTGTCAGGGAAGCCTGTTTCATTTCGCCCCGAAAAAACTTGTCACAACCCTGCCTTCGCCGAAATCTCCAACATCCGGTCAATACTTTTCACACCTTTTTTTATCACCCATTCGGGCAATACTATTTCCGGCGTTTCATGCTTCATGCAGAGATATAGTTTCTCCATCGTATTGAGTTTCATGTGCGGGCAGTCGTTGCAGGCGCAGGCATTGTCGGGCGGGGCGGGAATGAATGTTTTATGTGGCGAGCGTTTTTCCATCTGGTGCAGGATGCCCGCCTCGGTGGCCACGATGAACTCCGTTGCCTCGTCGTTGATAGTATAGTTGAGCAGGCCGGTAGTGGAGCCCACGAAGTCCGCTTTTTCCAAAATATGCGCCTCGCATTCAGGGTGGGCAATGAACTTGGCATTGGGGTAGCGGAGCATCAGTTTGGTTATTTTTTCATTAGAAAAAATTTCATGCACCATGCAGGCACCGTTCCACAGCACCATGTCCCTTCCTGTTTTTTTAACTAAATATTTGCCCAAATTAATATCCGGCGCAAAGATGATCGGCTGGCCCTTGGGGATGCTTTCGATGATATGCACGGCATTGGTGGAAGTGCAGCAGATGTCGGTCAGCGTCTTCATTTCCGCCGTCGTGTTCACGTAGCTGACGACGATGTGGTCGGGATGTTTTTCTTTGAATTTACGGAAAAGGGGCGCAGGGCAAGAGTCGGCCAAAGAGCAGCCGGCCTTGAGGTCGGGCAACAGCACCTTTTTGTGGGGGCTGAGCATTTTGGCTGTCTCGGCCATGAAATGCACTCCGGCAAAAACAATAATATCTGCCTCCGTTTTGGCGGCCATTTGCGAGAGGCCGAGGCTGTCGCCGATGTAGTCGGCGATGTCCTGTATTTCCGATTCTTGGTAATAGTGGGCCAAGAGGATGGCATTCTTTTCTTTTTTCAGTTTTTCGATTTCCTCGAAGAGGTCAAGGCTGGGGTCAACGTCTATATTGAGGTAACCGTTTTTTTCCAAGTCCCTTTTTGCAATGTCTAATTCAGCTATCATTTTTGGTGTTTTTTTCTTTTCGACGAACCTGCATTACGGAGGTAACACTCCATTGCAGCCACTTTGATTTTGAAAACAATTGGCGGCGAATTTAGGTTGAACCTTTCCATTTTGCCAATGATTTTTTGAAAAAAGAAATGCCCTATTTGCTGTTTTTCCAAAACATGTTCATTGGCTGCCATGCGTATTTTGCAGCTAATTAGCCGTTTAGTTTTTATCCGTAAAAACACAGGTAATTGGGCAGCTATATATTTTGCCCCAAATCTGAATTTGGTATTGGATTTGCTCCAAAACGAACCATACGAACTTGACCACTCCCTTCAAAAAGAATAATTTCACATCTGGTCTTACTCACTTTTTTTCTTTCAAGCATTTAATAGCACACATCTCCAAAGTCTATTCCCACACTAACAAATTAAATTAAAAGATGAAAAGAACAACACCCGTTTCGTCCGTACTGACCACCAATTGCACCATCATAGAAGCTCAGGCAGATATTCAAACCATCCGGGAAATTTTTGACCATTTCCCGAACCGCTTCCTTCCTGTGGTCAACAACCTCCAGTTTGTCGGGGTCATTTTGCGGGAAGAATTTCTCCAAAAATTTATTTTGAGCCAAGACTTCCACCTTTGCGCAAAAGACCTGATCTCCAAAGAAATGGTCAAGCTCGCACCGCACAACACTTTGGAGGAAGCTAAAGAAATTTTTGACACAAAGGTGTTTGACGTGCTGCCCGTGACCGATGACGACGGCGACCTGATGGGCATTCTGCTGCGCGACAACCTGGAAGCGGCCTATAAAAACACCAGCCTCGGCAAGGTGCAAAAAGCAGCGGTCAACCTCCGGCGCATCATGTCTTTTTTCTCTTTTTGATATTTTACGAAAATAATAAATGCCCTCCCGGCGGATAGCCGGGAGGGCATTTTTGAAACCGGGGATATATATCCCCGGAGGTCGGTACCTGCCTGCGCCAGGTTTTGAGCAGAGACAAACAAATGCCCTTCCGACTGTTTACCGGGAGGGCATTTTTGATTTGCGTTCTGCATTCTGCATTTTGCAATTGCCCCTTCCTTTTCTTTTCTTTGCGGCAGCTTAACCAAGCCGAGCCAATGCACATCCAACCTTTCCAAGCTGTTTATCCCGACATGGGGCTGATCACTTCTCCCGATCATTTCTTTTCCACGGTAAAAGAAAAGTTCAACGATTATTGGGAGAGTGGGTTTTACCACCGCCTTCCCCACGAAGGCATGTACATCCACCGCATTTCGGGGGCAGGGCGCACCTTTATCGGATTGATAGCCTGCATGGATGTGAACGACTATATGAGGGGCGAGGTCAAAAAGCACGAAAACACTTTGGCGGCATCTGAGCAGAAGCAGATCCATTTGTTGCTCAAAAGAAGTTCCCAAGTGAAGCCCATTATGCTGACCTATCCGAATGTAGCGGAGATTGATAAAATATTGGCAGCGTACATTAAAAACAACGACCACTTTCTAGAAGCTACTTTTGAAGGGACGGGCGAACTGCACCGGTTTTGGGAGATCTGCGACGGGGCGACCGTCCAGCGGTTGCAAAAAATTTTTTCGGAAAAAGTGCCCGCCACTTACATCGCCGACGGCCACCACCGCACATCTTCCACCGTCACCATGTACGAAAGGCACGGCGCTGAAAATGCGGGCAATGTCTTCCGTTGGTTGCCCTGCGCATTGTACCCGACCTCCGAAGTAGAGATTTTTGATTTCAACCGCATCATCCAGGGGTTGAACAATTTTTCCCCGGCCTCTTTTATGGCAAAACTTTCCAAACTCTTTGAAATCGACGTGCTGGAAGAAATGCAAAAACCGGCCAAAAAACACGAGCTGACCCTCTTCCTCGAACAGGAATGGTACCGCTTGGCCTGGCGCCCCGAAATATTGGAAGAATACAAAAAACAGCCCGTTGTACTCGACGTGTCGCTATTGAACGAAAAGGTGATGGGCGACATTCTGCACATCAAAGATGTGCGCACCGACGCCCGTGTCAAATATCACCAGGGCACCAAGCCCCTATCTGACCTGCGCAACAAAACTTTAAAAGGCGAGGGGCGTTTCGCTTTTTGCCTATTCCCGGTAACCCTGAAAGACTTCCTCGCCATCTCCGATGCAGGCGGCACATTGCCACCCAAATCAACTTGGTTCGAGCCCCGCATCAGGAGCGGGCTTTTGGTGAGGAGGTTTCAGATTTGACAAATTGAAAATGGAAATTGAGAAATTGGAAAATTATTGAACCCTGAAAATCGGATCGTAAATAATTTCCTGATTTTTCAATTTCCATTTTCCTAATTTCCAATCATATGCAAGATGTATTTATAGTTTCCGCAGTCCGCACCCCCTTGGGGAGTTTTGGCGGCAAGTTGGCCAACATACCGGCCACTCAATTAGGGGCCATCGCCATCAAAGGTGCGCTCGAAAAAGCAAATGTTTCTGCCAATCAGGTGGACGAAGTTTTTATGGGAAATGTCGTTTCTGCCAACCTCGGGCAGGCGCCGACGAGGCAGGCCGCTTTCCATGCGGGCTTGCCGCACAATGTTCCCTGCACCACCGTGAACAAGGTGTGCGCTTCGGGCATGAAGTCCATCATGTTTGCCGCGCAGTCCATCATGCTGGGCCACGGCGACATCTTTGTGGCAGGCGGCATGGAGAACATGTCGGCTGTGCCTTATTATGTTCCCAAAGCACGGTGGGGCTATAAATACGGCAATGCCGAATTGGTGGACGGCCTCTATACCGACGGCCTGAAAGATGTTTACGAGGAGTGCGCTATGGGCGTCTTTGCCGACCGCACTGCCGAAAAATACGGCATCAGCAGGGAAGACCAAGATGCCTTTACCGTTGACAGCTACAAGCGCTCGGCAGCCGCAACCGAGGCAGGCCTTTTTGCCGCCGAAATAGTGCCCGTGGAAATCCCGCAGCGCAAGGGCGACCCTGTCATCATGAGCGAGGACGAGGAGTACAAAAAGGTCAGGTTTGATAAAATACCTTCCCTGCGCCCGGTCTTTTCAAAAGACGGGACTGTGACAGCCGCCAATGCCTCTACTATCAATGACGGTGCTTCTGCGCTGATTTTGGTGAGCGAAAAGAAACTCAAAGAGCTGAACCTCAAGCCTTTGGCGCGCATCGTCGCCTTTGCCGATGCAGAACAAGAGCCCGCATGGTTCACCACTTCGCCGGCCGTGGCCGCGCCAAAAGCACTCAAACGGGCAGGGCTGAACGTTTCGGACATTGACTTCTTCGAGGTCAACGAAGCCTTCGCTGTGGTGTCGCTTGCTTTTGAAAGGATGATGGAGGCAGACCATGCCAAAACAAATGTTTTTGGCGGGGCGGTCTCCCTCGGGCACCCGCTCGGTGCTTCCGGCGCGAGGATCGTTTCTACCCTCAACAACGTGCTGCAACAAAAAGAAGCAAAATATGGCTTGGCCGCTATCTGCAACGGCGGCGGCGGGGCTTCGGCCTTGATCTTGGAGCGGGTGTGATATTTCGGTTGACGGGGGACGGGGCCGAGTACAAATCCAAAACAGGCTCCAGCAACAAAGGCTTTTCCAGTTCGTCGGAAAAGCCTTTGTTTTATTATAATCAATCAAACCTTCCAATTGTCAGCAAAAGTAATATCCCCAAAACCCCAATGACTGTAACACCTGTCCACAATAATACTTTTGCCAAGCCCACATTGTATTTTTCTGGATGCCACCTTGCCATATATATCCCAAAAATCAACCCTGCAAAAAATATAATCGACCCAATAAGATATGCAATAGGATGAAGGAACGTGCCAATAGCTATTGATATAGGGATGGCAAGAAGTGCAATTTTTACAGGATACGGCTGCCTTCTTTTTTTTGGGCTTAAATGTCTTTTTGTTTTCTTTTTTTTCTTGAACAAGTTAAATAAAAACCCTTTTTTATTTTTCTTTTTTCGTAAAACGGTTTGCCGTTTTTCAGTGGGCGGCCTTGTGCCTTTTGGGCAAGCTAATTTAATGGCCGCCTCTGCCTGAAAACAAAAAAGCAGGCTGAAAAAGAATAGAATATATTTCATTGTTAATTATTTTTTGAATAATATTCTTCCCTGATGGTTGACAATAATTTGTTTACCTCACCAATATCCGGTTTTGCTGGCAAATCTGCCTTTTCGTAAAGCACCTCGATTTTTTCTATTTTCTCCTCCGCCCATTTCAACAAGTCATCATATTCAAATTCGCCGCTCCTTATTTTTAATAAAAAATCCCGGTTGGGTCGCCGAACATTTATTTTCCCCTGCACGGCTATTTCTTCCGCCATGTCCAACAAGCGGAAAGTGTGCAGCATATTTTTGGCATCGTAATTTTTGCCGTTCGAAATGGTGTTTTCATATCGCTCGTCGTTCCGTTTTTTCACCCATTCCCAATATTCCCGGTAATCTTTGCAATAGGTTTTATAGCCGTCTTTATTAAAAGAAATGATGCCTATGGGTTTCATTCCTTTTGGAACAGAACTCAACGACACCTCATTGGAATTTTCTTTGTGCATGATCCCTTTGAAATCCAAATTCTTTTCATCATAAAATACAGAATATACGTCCCTGAAATGCGGGATATTGACCAAGCCGCAATGTTCTTGTTTCAAATTGTTTTCTTTCAGCCATTTATTTAAAGGAACGCTCCCCTGCCCTTTTATGGCATAACAAAAATGGAGGATTGTTTTCCGTTCTTTGTCCACCGGGTTAACAATCTTTTTGTTCAGCCCCTTCGCTTTTTTTATTTGCGAAAGCGCAAAGCCCGCAAATGTTTTTCTGCACAATTTTGAAATAAATAATTCCGGTTTTAATTTTTCAAAAAGAGGGTGTTTAAATAAAATGCAGTCATCCGGCATGGCCAGCATTTCCAGCATGTTCGGGTTGTTTTTTGCCAATAGCTCAACAAAGCGGCCTATTTCATAATAAACATTGTCGTTGCGTTCGTCGCTTATTTGCGGGATATATTGCAGGCCGTAAAATTGCTTTTTGGGCAAAACAAAAACCCCTCTCCTGTCGGTATCGGAAGTGGGCAGGTCGGTGCCATAAGCCCTGCTCCCCGCGATGCTTTCGAACAATAAAATATTTCCGGATTTCAGATCGGCGATGGTCATACGAGGTTCAATATTTTTCGATAAAACAAATTAATGTCGTCCCATTCCATTTGTTTTTTAGGCAATGTTTTAGCAATGTTGTCACAACGCTCCATTTCGTTTTTCACAAAACGATCCAATATATCAACGCGCATTACTTCATCGCTTTCCATTGCTGTTTCTTTCTGTTTCAGCAATTTTATTATTTCATCACAAATATTGGGCTTGTCTTTTATCAATGGCAATAATTCGTAAAAATCAACAGGCGGCGGCGAACTGTATTTTACAATATAAGCGGCTGCCAATACTGGCCGCAATACGTAAAAATATTTTTTTATGTTAACTTTTTCTCCCTGAAAATCCCGTTGTAACTTGCCTGTTGCAATGCCCAGATAATGTTGCATTACCCTTTTGGGTTGGAAATATTTTTCGGTTAATTCCCTCAATGGGACAGTGAACGATTTGTTTTCCGGATATACTATCGGAGATTGCAGCCATTCAAATGTTGTGGAATTAGATTTATACAGCAGCCTTAAAAATTTTCGGAAATCCCAGCCCATGCCATCCAATAATTTATTCGGCATCACCGAAATCTGGTCTTTGCTTTCATTGACGGACAAATACCAATCCCGTTCGTGCATATATTTAAAGCGGATATCGTAATCGCTGTCGGGAGAGGGGAAGCCCCATGCCCGGCTGCCCGATTCGCAGGCGTAAGAGCATGTTGGGGAATTATATTCCGGCGAAAAAACATCCCTTTTTCGATGATACTTTGTTGAAAATTTGGTCACGTAGCCCCACTATGCTTCCAATTTTTCGCCTCGTCTCATCAAAAAATTGATACTTTTTCGCTCGAAATATAGTTCCCCAACATGCTCTAAAGTATTTTTACTTTTTTTTCTTTTTCGATTTGGGCCAGTAAATCTGTTATTTCTTTTTTCATAAATCAATATTTCCTGATTGGAGGGACAAAACATCAAATAACCCAAAAATGTTCTTCTGAAAAACACTCCAGTTCGAAGCCCGGATATGCTTCCAAAAATCTTTTATACTTATTTATTTTAAAATGCCGGGCATTCCATTTCACTTCCCATGCCTTGCCTTTTTCATATTCTTTTTCAATTACAAAATCAATTTCTTGTTTGCTGGTAGTGCGCCAGAAAAAGAGTTGGTCCAGACCGTATATATGGCGGGCCTGGCAAAAAAAATAATTTTCGAGCAAGGCCCCTTTATCGCTTCTTTCGCTGATTTTTGTAAAACGGTTCAACAGGGAATTGCGGAGCCCCAAATCATTAAAATATATTTTTGGCATTTTGGTCAGTTCTTTCCTTATATTCCGGAAAAAAGGTTTTACAAAATGAATATGATGGCATTTTTGGAGGATATATAAATAATGCTCGACGGTATTAAAATTAATGCCCAAAGTATCGGACAGTTCGTTCTTGTTGGCGAGGTTTCCGATCTGATCTGCCAATAACCGGAATATATGGAGAAATTTTTCGGACTTCTGAATATTGGCCTCGGCCATGTCCCTCCTGATATACGCGTTTTTAAGTTCAGCCAGCATTTCTTTTTTTTCTTCTTCATCCGGTTCAAGCACTACTGCCGGGTAACCTCCATATGTCAGGTAATTATAAAAAAAGCGGCGCAGCCTGTCCTGTTCCAAAGATTGATAGGAGGGCTTGGCTTTCATGTCGGCTATTTCTTTTTTCAAATCATTTGCGCCCTGAAAAAACAAATATTCATCAAAAGAAAGCGGGTATAAATTGAATATTTTTTTCCGCCCGGCCAGTGAATCCTTGAATTTACTGTCAATGTAAAATGCGCTGCTCCCCGTGGCCACGATTTTTACATTGCCCTCATATAAGTCGTAAATCAGTTTCAGGAAATTGGTCGGGTCTTTTGCGTATTGCACCTCGTCAATAAACAAAATGATCCGTTGCTCTGCTTTTCCTTTTAAAACAGGCACCGGTTCGACATTGATAAAGTCGAATATATTTTTTGGGTGCAGGTCAATGTGGGCGAGTATGCCGGGGTCTTCAAAGGAAATGAAAAAGGCCGGTTTGCCTTCTTTTTTCAAACGCCCGTAGAGGTGCTTCAGCAAGGACGTTTTCCCTACCTGCCTTGCCCCGGAAATGATGGTGTGCCGTTTGTTGGGCAAGTGTTTTTCAATCTGTTCCGATATTGACCGCTCTTTGTAAAACATGGGTTTCCGGTTTTATTTTTTTGCAAAGACAATATTATCGGATATTTTTGTCTTTTCAAAGGGAAAATATCGGATATTTTTGTCTTTTGCCCTGAACGGCATTTTTGACCCCTCAAGCCTAAACTGCGTTTTATACTTCATCAGGGTGAGTTTCGGACTTTTTGACGAGCGTATTTTGTTCTTAGACGATTTAAAAAATCTTAGCATAGCTGGGCTACGTTACTATTTTTTAAAGAAGTATAAGGGCAAAAGCCGCCGTCAAAATGTTTGAAACTTACCCTGATGAAGTATATATTTCAAAAACACCAAATCCCCCTTCTGTTCCCCTTTCCAAACCTGTAACTTTGCGGCCTTTTCAAAAAAACGAACCTGTCACAATTTTACATGGACCTAAAAACTTTCCACAAGCAGTTCAGGGCACTCTCGAAAGTAGAGCAGGACATCCTCAAAGTACTGGCCATCGCCTATGAAAAGGTCGGGACGGACACCTTTTCAAAGGTACTGAAGGACTGCGGCATACAGCGGGAAAACGGGCTGCCCATTACCCTCGGCCACCTCGGCCATTACAAAGAAATGCTCCGCAACGGCAAGTGGCTGGGAAGGAGCCGTTCCGACGAAATCGTCATCTCCGAAGAAGTGGCAGAGCTTGCCATGCGCATGGCCGTGATTGACGAAAAGTACAAGACCTATGTCCGCTCCATCAAGCGGCACCAGCCCTACCGCCGGCTTTATTCCGTCCCCGTTTCTTTTAAAACCTGCATCCGCGAGCTGCGCCTCGCACTGTACGACGGCAGTGTTCAGCGGGTGTCGGAAGTAGTGAGCGACCTGCTCAATTTTTTTCCCTTCGAGTGGACGAGGACCGATTTTTTCGAGACCTTCTTCGAGCCTTTCGACCCCCTGTGGCTCAACACCTTTCCCGTTGCCATCCAGGAAATGGCGCTTTCGCAAATGCTGAACAAGCGCATCAGCAACCTTGAGCCTATCGGGAAATTTGAGGACTTCCTGCTGCAGAACGGCTGGCTGGAAAACACCAAAAAAACAGAGGCCGGCACCTTGCTCTGGCATTTAATAAAAATAAGAAAAGGCCAATTTGCGGAAGCAAAAAAAGTGGCCGACCAAGAAGCGTTTTCGCACGGACAACTGGCCCGCAAAGCAGTGGCTTCTTTCTTTTTGGGCGAAAATGAATTTGCCCTGACCGCCTTTGAGGGCAGCCTCAAACTCCACCAAAAAAAGGCTTGGAAAATAAAGGGAACCTACCCCGATTTCAGTGGGGCAGTCCATGTGCTGGCCACTTTGAAAGAAAAAAAAACGGGCTACCTCGACCAGGCCAACACGCTGTGCTACGCAACAGTGGAAGGGCCCTACGATACCATTTTTGCTTATCTGCAAGGGGCGGTGCTGCACCGGTTGAATTACCTGAAAGACGCAAAAAAGCAGATATCCCACCGCCCCGATTCTGCCCTCGAATGGATCTTTTACGCGGCAGCGCATTACTGGAACGACGAGCCGCTTTCCAGCAAAGACATCCCCCGCCTGCACCGCCGTTTCAAGAAGGCCAACGACAACGGCTACCAATGGATGGCACTGGAATTTGCGACGCTGATCGCTAAATTTGAAACTGACGAAAACGCCGCCAAGCGCTTTGAAATCATCGCTGCGCAAATGGCGGAAAACCTCGGCACAAGCAGTATCCTGAGCACCCTGCAAAAAACAGAAAAATGGCAGCGCTCGCTGGAAGCACTGCTCCAACTGAAACCTAAAAAAAGCAGGAAAGGCAGCAAATCAAGCAAAGAGACCCGGCTCGTCTGGGTCGCCGATTTCCAGCACCAACAGGTGCAGCCCGTTGAGCAGACACAAACCAAAAAGGGCTGGACGAAAGGCCGCAACGTGTCCCTCAAACGGCTCAAAGAAGGCACCCTGAAATGCCTGACCGACCAGGACAGGGAGGCCATCCGGGCCATCGAAAGTTTTGGTTACGGCTACTATGGCAGCCATCAGGAACTCGGCTTTAATTATGAAAAATTGGTAAAAGCGTTGGTGGGGCACCCGCTCTTGTTCTTGTCGGAAAACAGGAACGTGTCGGTCGAACTGGTGGAGCAAAAACCGCAACTGATCGTGGAAGAAAACGGCGAATATTTTGAGGTCAAATTTGCCCACCCATTTCACGAAACAGGAACAGCCGTTTTGAAAGAAACGCCCACCCGCTACATCGTGGTGAGCCACGACGAAATACACCGCAGCATCAACCACCTGCTCGATTACGGCAAACTGAAAGTGCCCAAAGAAGCAAAGGGCAAAGTGATCGAAATGATCGGCAGGCTCTCCTCCGTGGTCACCGTGCAATCGGAAATCGGCGGGCAGTCGGTAGAGATGAAAACGGTGGAGGCCAATGCCGTGCCGCACCTCCATCTGCTGCCCGTGGGCGAGGGTTTTAAGATCGAATTTTTTGTAAAACCTTTTACCACCGACCCGCCTTATTTCAAGCCCGGCGAGGGCAGGGCCAACGTGATGGCCGAAATAAAAGGCCACCCGGTCAAGACGCAGCGCAACCTGAAATTGGAAAAAAAGAACGCCCGCCATGTGGAAGACGCCTGCCCCGCACTGCTGCGCATGGACTCGCAAAACCTCGAATGGCATTTTGAAAATGCGGAAGACTGCCTCAACGTGCTGATGGAACTCGAACCCCTGCGCACGGGCGGCGAGGTCGTCCTCGAACACCCGAAAGGCGAAAAGCTCCGCATCACCGGGCATGTCGGCTTCGACCAATTGTCGCTCGGCATCAAGAAAGAGCGCAACTGGTTTGAACTCGACGGAAAGGTGCAGGTCAACGAAGACCTCGTGATGGATTTCCGGGAACTGCTCGACCTCGCACAAAAGTCGGAAAGCAATTTTGTGGAAGTCAGCGACGGGCAGTTTTTAGCGCTTACCAGCCAACTCCGCCGCCGGCTCGACGACCTCAACTCGGTCATTTCAAAAACAAAAAACGACCTGCGTTTCCATCCCCTTGCCGCCCCGATGATCGAAGGTTTTACCGACCTGCTGCACGACCTCGAAACAGATGCCGCTTGGAAAAAACAGCTCGCCCGCCTCAGCGAGGCCAAAGAACTGAAGCCCAAAGTGCCCTCCACTTTTAAGGCCGAACTCCGAAATTACCAGCACGACGGCTTCCGTTGGCTCAGCCAATTGGCCTATTGGGGCGTCGGCGCCTGCCTCGCCGACGACATGGGCCTGGGCAAGACCATCCAAGCCCTCGCCGTCATCCTCGACCGGGCAACGGAAGGGCCGGCGATGGTGGTCGCACCTGCCTCCGTGGTGCGCAATTGGTACCATGAAACCAAGCGTTTTGCGCCGACTTTGCGCCCGCTCATTTTTGGGAAAGGGGACAGGAAGGAGATGTTCGACGACCTCCAGCCCTTTGATTTGCTGCTGTGCAGCTACGGCCTGATGCAGCAGGAAAACAAGCGCTTTTTGGAAAAACATTTTACCACCATCGTCCTCGACGAGGCACAGGCCATCAAAAACCGCAGCACCAAACGCTCGCAGGCAGCCATGCAGCTGCAGGGCGATTTCCGCATCATCACCACGGGCACGCCCATCGAAAATCATCTCGGCGAACTCTGGAGTTTGTTCAATTTCCTGAACCCCGGGCTGCTCGGTACGATGAACCGGTTCAACGAAAAATTTGCCGTGCCCATCGAGCGCTTTCAGGACAAGGACCGCCGCAACCAATTGAAACGCCTCATCCAACCTTTCATCCTGCGCCGCCGCAAAAGCGAAGTGCTCAACGAACTGCCGCCCAAAACGGAGGTCACCCTCACCGTGGAACTCTCCAAAGAGGAGCGCGCATTTTACGAAGCCCTGCGCCGCAAGGCCGTCGAAAGCATCGAAATCGGCGGCGGCGAACCGGGCGACAAACGCTTTAAAATACTCGCCGAACTGATGCGGCTGCGCCAAGCATGTTGCCACCCCCGCATGGTTGACCCCAACAGCAAACTCGGCAGCAGCAAGCTCAACCTCCTCGCCGAAACGGTGGAGGAACTCATTGCCGAAGGCCATAAAATCCTCGTTTTCAGCCAGTTCGTTAAGCACCTTAAATTGGTGCGCGAATGGGTGGAAGAACAAAACATCTCCTACCAATACCTCGACGGCAGCACGCCCCTAGGGCAGCGCGACAAATCCATCCGCGCCTTCCAAAGCGGCGAGGGCGACCTCTTCCTCATCAGCCTCAAAGCAGGCGGCTTCGGCCTCAACCTCACTGCCGCCGATTATGTCATCCACCTCGACCCCTGGTGGAACCCCGCCGTGGAAGACCAAGCAAGCGACCGCGCCCACCGCATCGGGCAGCAGCGCCCGGTGACCATTTATAGGCTGGTGGCAGAAAATACCATCGAAGAGAAAATAGTGAAACTCCACGCAGAAAAAAGGGACTTGGCGGACAGCCTCTTGGAGGGCACGGAAAGGAGCGCAAAGATGAGCGCCGCGGATTTGTTGGAGCTGATGAAGGGGTGAAAGGAATGCCTGCCTGTCCGGTAGTAAATGGTTTTTGGTTCTTTGCCCTTTTTAGTGGGTCGGTTTAAAAATAGCGGTAGTGGAAAGTCTTAACTGATATATTAATAACCTCCCCCTCCCCCCCCCCCAACCCTTACCAAACTGTTAAGGTCGGCCGGCACATCATTTTTATTGAAAAGGAATTCCCTACATTCGCAAAATATTTTGGACAAGCAGGCATTGCGACACTTCCCGAACAACAGCCCGCACAAAAACCAACTGCCTGCCCGCCCACTCTGGTTATTTTTTTTCAAATCAAAAATTTTATAAAAATGAAAAAACTCCTGTTTACATTCTTCGCTATTGCAGCCCTGGCTGCATTTACTGTTGCCGGTGCGCAGATCAATACGCCTGCACCAAGCCCATTTTGCAAAATGGAGCAGAAAGTCGGACTGACCGACGTGACCCTCGAATACTCCCGCCCCAGCATGAGGGGAAGGAAGCTCTTTGTTGACGTGGAAAGTTTTGGGAAAATCTGGAGGACAGGAGCCAACGCCTCCACCAAGATCACTTTCAGCGACGACGTGAAACTGGAAGGGCACAACATCCCTGCCGGCACCTACGCCATCTACACCATCCCCGACCCAAGTACCTGGACGGTAATGATTTACAAAGACCTGACCATCGGCGGCAACATTTCCAAATACGATGAGGCCAACGAACTCGTCCGCTTCAAAGTAGCCCGCAAAAGGCTTTCCGAACCCGTCGAAACCTTTACCATCAATATCGGAAACTTTGCAGCCAACACTGCCGAAATCGCCCTCCAATGGGGCGAGTACCACGTACCTATCAAACTGGAAGTAAACTACGACGACAAGGTGGTGAAAGACATCGAAAGGACCATGGCCGGCCCATCCCGCAGCGAATATTACACCGCCGCCAATTACTACTTCAACTCCGGCCGCGACCTGAACCAAGCACTGGCTTGGGCCAAAAAAGCCAACGAAATGGGCGAGCGCTATTGGCAACTGCGCCTCCAGGCCAAGATCGAAGCCAAAATGGGCAAGTACAAAGAAGCCATCGCCACTGCCAACCGCTCCTCTGCCGTGGCCAAAGAGGCCGGCAACGAGGACTACAAAAAAGGCAACGACAAATACATTGCTGACTGGTCAGCTAAAATGCGATGATTAATGTTTAATGGTTAATGTTTAATGGTCGTATGATTAATCATTAAACATTAATCATTAAACATTCTCTCCAGTTCTTCCAAATTATAGGTCAGGAAACAATTTCGCCCGGACGGGCTTTTGAAGGGGATGGCACAGGCGAACAACTGGTCTATCAGTTCCGTCATTTCTTTTACCTCCAATATTTGGCCTTTTTTGATAGCGGCACTGCGCGCCATCGAGCGGGCGATGTTTTCGGTGGTGCCGAGGTTGAGTTCAATATTTTGCTGGTATTGGTGCAGCAGCGTTTCGATGATTTTGACCTGGTCGGTACTGCCCTGCAGGTTGGCGGGCACGCCGTGAACGATGAAAGCATTGTTGCCAAAATTCTGAATATCGAAGCCCAGCAAATTCAGCTCCGGCAAAATTTCGCCCATGATCGCCGCATCGGCAGGCGAGAGGTCAATCGTTTTCGGGAACAGTTCTTTTTGGGTGTAAGCCTCCCTTTTTTCCATTGCGCCCAAAAAGCGTTCGTACAAAATCCGCTCGTGCGCCGACTGCTGGTCTATCAATATAAAACCCGATTTGATCTGCGTGACGATGTACGAGGCATGGATCTGGTACGGCTCTTTTTTTTGTTTTGAAAAGGTGCCGCCCTTGTCGTCCATTTCGCCTTCCGACGACCACTTGCTCTCGATGGTGATAGACTCGCCCCCTTCCGATAAAGAAGGGTTTTCGTCCTCGATTTCTTCCACGTTGGCAAAGAGTTTTTGCCAGTTCTGCAAATTGGACTTTTCCCTGCTCGACACAGGCCCGGCATAGCCGCCGCCGCTTTTGCCAGCTCCTCCGGCCGATTTTTCCTGCGACATTTCCCTTTCAAAATCTTCTTGCGTACCGACCGAAAATGGCAGCCCGAAATTTTTGTTGGCCGAAAAGCTCGTCTCTTGGTCGAAGTCCAAAGTGGGGGTCACATTGTGGCGCCCAAGTGCATACCGGACGGCCACTCTCAGGTAATTGTAAATACTGCGCTCGTCCTCGAATTTGATCTCCTGTTTGGTCGGGTGTACGTTTATATCAATGCGGGCGGGGTCTATTTCAAAAAAGATAATATAAAACGGGTAAGTCCCATCTTGCAGCAGGCCCTCGTAAGCCGCCATGACCGCATGGTGCAGGTAGCCGCTTTTGATAAATCGCTGGTTCACAAAAAACATCTGCTCGCCGCGGGTCTTCCTCGCAAATTCCGGTTTGCCGATATAGCCCCCGATGGGCATGGCATCGGGCTCGCCTTTCACGGGCACCAGTTTTTGGTTCACCGCATTGCCAAAAATGCCGACGATGCGCTGCCGCAAATTGCCGGGCGGCAGGTGGAATATTTCCGAGCCGTTGTGGTGGAGGCTGAAAAATATGTCCGTGTTGGCCAAGGCCACGCGCTGGAATTCATCCAGCACATGCCGCATTTCCACGGCATTGGATTTCAGGAAATTGCGGCGTGCAGGCACATTGAAAAAGAGGTTTTTGACGGAAATGCCCGTACCTGCCGAGCATTGGCAAGGCTCCTGCAGCAGCACTTTGGAGGCCTCCACGAGCAGCTTCGTCCCCAGTTCGTTTTTGTGCAAACGGGTGCGCATTTCCACTTGCGCAACAGCGGCGATGGAGGCCATTGCCTCGCCCCGGAAGCCCATCGTGCGGATGGAAAACAGGTCTTGGGCACTGCGGATCTTGGAAGTGGCGTGCCGCTCAAAGCTCATCCGCGCATCGGTTTCCGACATGCCGCAGCCATTGTCTATCACTTGCACGAGCGTCTTTCCCGATTCTTTTAAAATGAGCTTGATCTGGGTAGCGCCCGCATCAACCGCGTTTTCGAGGAGTTCTTTTACCACCGAAGCAGGCCGTTGCACTACCTCTCCGGCAGCGATCTGGTTGGCGATGGAATCGGGCAAAAGCTGAATGACGTCAGCCATGAAGGGTGGATAGCTTTTGGCCATTTGCTATTAGCTCCCGGCTGGCCAACAACCAACCGCTAATGGCAAACAGCTATTGAAAATATTCGATTATCAGCGGCAAATATAGCTCAAGTACCACGTATGTTCCCACTATCAGCGCAGCGATGATGAGCACCAGCATCAAATTGGAGCGCGCTATCCTTTTTCGCCGGTACTGCTGATCTTTGAAGTAGGAGCTTTTCCGTCCGAGGTCGCGCCGGATACGGGACTTCATGCCTTCCGGGTCGCCGCCCCTCGGTTCGCGGGCTTCTTTCAGCCGTTTCTGCAGTCCGCTTTCTTTTTTTTCATCGTAAAACCGGGGATGGTAAGTGAAGCGGACCGGTTTTTCTGTTTTAAAAAATCCAAAAAGTGCCATTTTTATTTTTGTTGATTGTTAGTTGTCGATTGTTCACAAGCCTCAAAGGCCTTAGTGGTACAAATCGTAATTAGCTAACCATTTAGTTTTTGGTTAAATGCCACATTATCAGGGATTTGGCGGACTAATCACTAATCACTGCATTAGATCGAAACCATTTCAATACTTTCCCAGACCACTGCCGCCGCCCAGTCCCAAGTGAATTTTTTTTGCTGCCGCTTGCCTTCCTCCACCAGCCTCTTTCTAAGATGGGCGTCCTGCCAGATTTGTTGCATGGCCTCCGCAATTTTTTCCACCGAAAGGGGGTCTGTCAAAATGCCTGCCCTGCCCGCCACTTCCGGCATGGACGACACGTCGGAAGTAATGATGGGCACACCGCTGTGCATGGCCTGCAATAAAGGTATCCCAAATCCTTCAAAAAGAGAAACATAGGTGCAGGCCAATGCCCCGGCCATCAGTTTTTTTAAATCTGCGTCGCTTACATAACCCAAAAAACGGATGTCGGTTTGGTGCGCAGCACCGTCGAAAGCCTTTTTCACCTCGCCCGCTTTCCATGCAAAACGGCCGGCGATCAACAGTTTTACAGGCGCTTGTGTTGCCGTTTTAAAACGGTCGAAAGCAGCGATAAGGCGGTGTACGTTTTTGCGGGGATGCACCGCACCCACATAAAAAAAATAAGGCTCGCCTTCGGCAAATTGCTCCCGTATCTCTTTTTTTTCCTCCCCGGCCACAGGCCGGAAACCTTCCGGACAGCCATTGCAGGCCACACTTATTTTTTTTTGTGAAATACCATATTGTGCGGTAATGTCAGCTTTCGTGAATTCACTGACCGCAACTATATGGTCGGCCCGGCGGTTGAACCGGGGGGCCATTATTTCATAATATTTCCGGTGAAAAAAAGATAGCTGACCGGGGAAATGCACATGCGCAAGGTCATGGGTGACGAGCACTGTTTTCACTTTTGTATTCAATGCCAAAAAATTATCGGGCGAGAGGAACACCTCCGCCCGGTATTTTTTTAATGCCCTCGCCACCGACCCTTCAAACCACCAAACAAATAAAAAAGGATGCCGCGCCGGCGGGAACAGCACGACGGGCCGTATATTTTTTTCATAAATAAAAGACGCATCGTATGGGCGGTCGAAAAAGAAAATAAATTCATGTTCGGGATGTTGCCGCACCATGCGCCGCAGCACTTCATGGGCGAACAGGCCCATGCCTTCCAATTTGTTTTTTAATAAAAAACGGGTATTGACAGCTATCTTCATAAATTTATTTTACGCTTGCCAAAAGAATCTGCAAACTAAGGAATATCTTGCGTTTTTTTCGGTAGCACAGCCTTTAGGCTGTCCCGGTGCGCGGCGTTTACGCCGCTGCCCTCGCCGTAAACGCCGCGCACCGGGACAGCCTAAAGGCTATGCTACCGAAACGAATTACCGAAACAATGGACATCATCACCAAATATTTTCCAGACCTGACCGACACCCAAACCCGGCAGTTCAAAGCATTGGACAGGCTGTACCGCGATTGGAACTCAAAAATAAACCTCATCTCCCGCAAAGATATTGACAACTTATATGAGCGGCATATTTTGCATTCGCTCGCTATCGCAAAAAATTACCGCTTCAAGCCCGGTACCGAAATATTGGACATCGGGACGGGCGGCGGATTTCCCGGCATACCATTGGCCATTTATTTCCCGGAAACAAAATTCCACCTCATTGACGGCACTTTAAAAAAAATAAAAACAGTGCAGGACGTGATCGAAAAAACAGGTTTGAAAAATGCCGCCGCACAGCAAATGAGGGCAGAAGATCTGAAAAAACGGAAATTCGATTTCATCGTCACCAGGGCCGTCGCCGCCATGCCGATATTGAGAACGTGGAGCAACCGCCTATTTAAAGAAAAAGAAAAAAACGCAGTGCCCAATGGATTGATCGCACTAAAAGGCGGCAGGGTCAGCGATGAAATAAAATCATTGCCAAAAGGCGAATACACGGAGCTATATCCGATCAGCGGTTTTTTTGAGGAGGAATATTTTAAGGAAAAATATTTGGTATATATGCAGGCTTGATTAAAGATTAATGGAAAATGATTAATGATTAATAGGGGCAATGGATACTGAACCATAATAGGTTTTGTGCATCGAGGGCAGGTACTCCCCTTCTGGGGCCGGGGGCTGGTGGGGGCAAATGCACAAAACCTATTATGGTTCAGTAGAATCAACAAATCAGGAACGAACAAAATATTTCAATCGCCTTTTATGTGGTACAATACCCCTTTGTCGAGCGGCGACCAAACAGCCGTGTTTATACTTGCTTTTTTTAATGCCCCGTTCACCCAATTGTTGCAAGTATAGATACACGAATAACTCCCGGTGGCTTCGTAAAAACGGTCGTGTTTTGTATATCCCGCATTTTTTATCTCGGTTATTCCAGCATCTTTATCCTTTTTGAAAGATGCCTCTATATATCTGTTTATTATTTCAATTTGCGATGGACATACTTTGATCGTTTTCCATAAAATAGATTTTGTTTTATAATGCCCGACGTGCATGGCCGTTTCACTTTTTAAAAACAAGGCACGAACGGTAGTGCTTATTTTTAAGTCTTTCCATTCTGGAGTATTCAAATAAAAACCTTTGTCTCCCCAACCGAAAGAAATGTATTTTATATCGTTTGGAACACGCAGTTCTTTTTGAAATTTTTTCGAAATTAAATTTATTGGTAAAACAATATCTAAATGGACACCATTTGTTGAAACATATATTTCGGTTTTGTTGTCGCAGTTTATTTTGGCCGGATGCGTACCGATCAACGACAACGATAATGCTGTCAGAAAATAAACAGCGAACAATACCGGTATCAGCCAAAAGATTCTTTTTGCATATTTTAATAGACGGGTTTTCATATTCCATCAATTTAATTTGGCATGAGAAGAACAGTCAATTCTATTAGCCCACGGCCACACATTAAAAAACAAACACCCCACCCCCGAAGATGCAAAAAACCACAAAAAGGGTGGTCGAAAAGCAGCTCCACCTTTTGGGTTTTATTTTTCTATTTCCCTTAAAAACATTTACCTTGCAGCCCGAAGCATTTCTGCAACCCTATCGTTTCAAAAAAAAACAAAAGTCTGTAAAGTTGAAAAATAAAAGAACGGGCGGCTCATTCCGAACAGCTTGATTATTTCACAAAAAAAAAACATCAGCAAACATGAAAAAAATTTATTTCTCCCTTTTTGTATTTATTTTTTGCCAGTCATTGACGGCGCAGGAAATATGGCTCGAAGCCGGCCTGAAAGGCGGTGCGGGCATGTCCTTTTTGCTCAACAAAAATATTCAGGACGACAAGTCTTATGATTATGTGCTCACCCCAATGTATGGCATCGGCGGAAAGTTTGCCGTGAATTTTGGCCCCAACCACGGCATCTCTTTGGAGGCCCTATATAATCAGGCAGGCCAAGATTTTGATTATAAACTGCCCGGAACAACAGGCGACCTCGCCAACGAAATAACCTGGAAAAACATTGATGCCTATTTGCTCTACCGGTATTTCAGCAACCGCGTTTATGTGGAAATAGGCCCCATGTATTCATTGGTACAATCAGTGGGGCAAGTGGATAACGAGACGGCCGTTTCTGCTGCCAACAACGCATATGAGAGCAGTTATCTCAGCGGCGTTTTTGGCTTCGGCGGCTTGATTGCCGGCGCCGATACTTTCTCCGTCGGCTTGGGCGCCCGCCTGAGTTATGGCTTCAGTGACTTTGTAAATGAAAAAGGAAGGGGGCTGAATTTCCCGAACTTCGTACCTTACGGTACTTATGAAAAAACCCACCCCGTATATGCACAAATATTATTGGAGCTGAATTTTGGGCTCGGCCATTTTGCAAAAACGGGCTGTGGACAGCGGATGAAATTTTTTGGGAACAGGAGGTAAATGGTTAAGTTATACTGAAGCACAATAGATTTTCCCAAAGGGTCGGGACAAGTCGTGCATTTCCTGTAAAAATTGCGGGGCAACGGGAAGTTGCCCCGCAATTTTTCCCCAACTAAAGTGGTGCAGTATAAACAACGAACACGATTGTATGAAAAACAGTACAAAATATCTCCTGATATCATTTTTTACTTTTGTGACCGGCTACCTTTTTTTGAGGTCTGCTTATTTTAAAACCGAAGACATCCCTTTTGCCCAAGAAATAGTTTTAATTGTTTTGGGCACTATTGCAACCATTGCCATTACCGCAGCCCTTTTGAGCAAACAGAGCGAAGTGGAAATAGACAAAGAGCAGCGGGTGAAAATTTTCGAGCTGAAATCAAACCTATATTTCGAACTGATTGATTTTTTGGAAAAAATTATTTTGAAAAGTACGATCAATGAAAAAGACTTGGTTAAATTAGAATTCTTGACGCACAAAATATCCATCATCGCCAGTTCAGAAGTCCTTTCTGAATATTCCAATTTATTGAAAGCCATAAAAACAAGCGCCATGGACAATAAAATAAATTCATACGAATCGGACATTTGGTCTCAAAAGCTGTCTGTTTTATGTGCTGAAATAAGGTGCGATTTAGTCCCCGAAAACGAGGCCTCTATTACAAAGGACAGTTTGACCATTAAAAACAATACAGATGTGTTTATGAACAGGAACAAAAAAAGATAGACCATACTTGGACAATATTGATTTGGTGCCATCCTTATAAAAGGCTATGATGGTTTCGTTTCCTTAAGGGGCGGAGAAAAATAACCTTCCGATTTAGGCGACGTTATTTTTGATGCAGGCGATGCAAAAAAATAAAGCATAGTGATTCTATTTGACATTTTTTTAAAGAAGCCTGCATTAAAAAGAACAAGCATAAACGGAAGGTTATTATTCGCCGACCCCTTAAGCCCAAAAACAAGGCTCATTAATTATTATGCTGCACCACTTTAGGTTTTCCCGAAGGGTCGGGAAAACCTAAAGTGGTGCAGTATAAAACCTCCAACGCATTGATCAAAAAATATTTCGGCGATAAAGAAATATGAAAAAATATACAAAGAGCTTCGGAAAAAATATTCGGACGAAGAAATAACCGGATCAATGTTGATCCCGGCCGACCTGAGCGCCGAAGAACAACGCAAGGCCAATGAAAAAATTAAAGCGTTCCGTTTTAAATTATTGGCACTATGGGATTTTGTGTGGGTTGAAAAGAAAAATTTTCAATTTTTCTTTTCAACCCACACAAAACGCTACTGTGGGTGAGGAAATTTTTTTTAAAAAATTTCCTCACCCACAGTAAATCCTGTAGTGCCAAATTATTAAAAGAACGTACCGAAGAGCAGCGCATATATTCCGACCTGTTGAGGTTTAAATTCGAAATGGAAGATTATATAAAAAACAAGAAAAAGGGAAAGTGCAAAATTTAAAAACGCGGCCAAAATACACGCTTGATTATTTACACAGGATCCACATCCACGTTCACCCGTACCGTCGAAAAACCCGCCTCCTTCTGCATGTACTGCGTCGCATCGGCAATCGTATCTTTTGCGAATTTCCAGAGCTTCGGGTTCATTTCCATTTTAATCAATATATCCAACAAGTAATAACTGCGCACCCTGCCCACCGGCGGCACCGAGGGGCCGAGCACCCGCTTGTCCAATTTGCTGCGCAGCACTTTTACAAACGCCTGCCCCCCCCTGTTCACCACGTCGGGTTTTTTATGTTTTAAAGTTATTTTAATGAGGCGGCTGAAAGGCGGGTACATAAATGCGCTGCGTTCCATTATTTCCCGCTCGAAAAAAGCGCGGAAATCATTGTCCAATATTTCACGCAAAACAGGGTGCGCCGTGTTCATGGCCTGCACGATGACCTTGCCCCGCCCGCCCCCCTGGGGTTTGCTTTTCCGGCCTGCCCGCCCGGCCACTTGGGTTATCATTTGGAAGCCCCTTTCGCCGGAGCGGAAATCGGGAAATTGCAGCAGCGAGTCGGCACTCAATACGCCGACGATGCTCACGTTGTCGAAGTCCAGCCCCTTCGTGACCATCTGCGTTCCGACCAATATATCGAGCCGTTTTTCCTCAAAATCATTGATGATGCGGGCGTGGGCATCTTTGGTACGCACGGCGTCGTAGTCCATGCGGCCGATCTTTGCATCGGGCAAATATATTTTAAGTTCGTCCTCTATTTTTTGCGTGCCGAAGCCGTGGAGTTTCAGCTCGATACTGCCGCAGGCGGGGCATTTATTGGCCAATGGTTGGGTGAAACCGCAGTAGTGGCACAGTAGGTTATTGCGGTATTTATGGTAAGTCAGGCTCACATCGCAATGCACACATTCGGCATGCCAAGCGCAGGTGGTACAGCGCAGCGTGGGCGAATGCCCCCTCCGGTTTTGGAATAATATGGCCTGCTCGCCGCGCCCCAAGGCGGCCTTCAGTTCGTCCAGCAATACGGAGGTGAAATGGCTCTGCAATTTGCGCTCTTTCATCTCCTGCTTGGCGTCCACGATCACTGTTTCCGGCAGTTCGATGCCGCCGAAACGCTCCGGCATTTCCACCAACCCGTATTTTCCCCGCTTCGCATTTTGATAAGTTTCGATGGAAGGCGTCGCAGTGCCGAGCAGCGTTTTTGCGCCGTGCAAATGGGCGAGGTAAATGGCCGCATCGCGCCCGTGGTAGCGCGGCGCCGGGTCATGCTGCTTGTAAGAAGTGTCGTGTTCTTCGTCCACAATGACGAGGCCGAGATTGGAAAAAGGAAGGAAAAGGCCTGACCTCGCACCTAGTACCAGTCCGCAGTTTTTCAGTCGGCAGTCTTTCAGTCCACAGTCCCCAGTCTGCATTCCCGTAGTTCCGGCAGCAGGAGACTGTGGACTGCCAGACTGTGGACTGTGGACTGCGGACTGCGGACTGTGGCCTGCGGACTGCGGACTGCGGACTGCGGACTGCGGACTGCGGACTGCGGACTGCGGACTGCCAGACTGCCGACTGTCGGACTGTGGACTGTGGACTGAAGACTGAAGACTGAAAACTGATTTCCAAAGTTCCACCCGTTCGTTGTTGGTGATGCGGTGGTGGTAAACGCCGACCTGATCGCCGAATATTTTTTGCAAACGGCTGATTATCTGTGTGGTAAGTGCCACTTCTGGCAAAAGGTAAAGCACCTGCTCGCCCCGTTCGATGGCCTCTTTGATGAGTTCGATATAGACCCGCGTCTTGCCGCTGCCCGTGACGCCATGCAGCAGCACCACGTTTTTTTCCGTAAAATGGGAATGGATTTCAGATAGCGCGCGCACCTGTTGCTCTGAAAGTTCATGCGCCTCTGCCAGCTCTTCCTCATAGCCCCCGAGGCGGCTCACCTCCCGCTCATAAAGTTCAAAAATGCCTTTCTTTTCCATCGCCTTCAGCACCGTCGAACCTGCTTTTGCTTTTTTGTAAATGTCCTGCCTGCGCACATATTCCTGCTCGCGGTCGGCCTGCACAAAAGCGAGCAGCGCCTCTGTTTGGCGGAGGGCGCGGCTGCATTTCTCGAATGCCTCTTGCAGCATTTTGCGGTCGGAACGGTAAGGCTCGGCGAGGCGGACGCAAGCTATTTTTTTTGGCTTGTACTTCTCCGGCATCTCCTCGTAAAGGTAGATAACCTTCTTGTCCAGCAGCCGCTTGATGATGTGAAAAACAGATTTGAGGTTCAATATTTTCCGCACATCGTCAATGGAAATGGTCTCCTGAATGCTGAGTGCCTCGGCAATCAGGTACTCCTTGTCGTCCAGCCCGATGAAATTGTCGTCGTAAAGTGGACTCAGCATGAGGCGGCGCTCACTCGCCAATTTCAGGTTGGCGGGCAAAGCCGCATCCATCACCGCACCCAGCGGGCAGGCATAATAACTGGCCAGCCATTGCCAGAATTTCAGGGTACGTTCGTCCAAAATAGGCTGCTCGTCAATGATGGAAACAATGGGCCGCACCTTGTGTTCCGGCTGCTGTTGGTGGGTTTTCAGTACCAGCCCCGCATAGCGTTTGTTGCCGCCAAACTGCACCTCCACCCGCATACCGACCTGCACCCCGTCCAGCAATTCTTCCGGCACAGAGTAGGTATAGGGCTTAGGCACCGCCAGCGGCAGGATGATGTCGGCGAAATGGCCGGTGATAGGAACGGTATGGAAAAGTTCGGTCATGTTGTTTGTTTGCCCCGTCTCCAGCGGGTTGGCCTACCGATGGAGGTAAAGATTTTCTGCAAATCCATTTCCTCGAACGGCAGTGTATCAAATGTAATGCTTTTTTTTCGAGGGATTCACATCCCTCGCTAAGATATGCCGTCCCTGCGGGACTATGTGGAATGCCTGTTTATCATAGTCCCGCAGGGACGGCATATCTTAGCGAGTGTCGTGAGACCCTCGA
>DROJ01000565.1 GCA_011321935.1 Bacteroidota bacterium
AGGCGGATGACAAAGCAGCGGAGACGGGGGCTTGGCTTAAGTGCTTAAAATCACGTCAAAATTAACACTACCGAAAATAAAAATGAAAAAGGGGCTCGTTCATTAACTTTTTTATATCCGCAAAGTTAAGGAACGGCCCCCTTTTTAATTTTCATTTTAATTTTCATTTTAATTTTCCCCGAGGTTTCGGGGCAAGCTATTTTAATTCCCACTCCCGATTTTATATCTCAAAGTAAATTGATAAAAGCGGTTGTAATCTTTTTTTTCATTGCTAACGATAACATCTGAAAGCCCTGTGGAGTAAGACAGGTTTGCGCCAAAACGTTTGGAAAAATCATAGCCGAGGCCAACGTTTGCGGCCATTTCAAAATTGGACAAAGGAGAGATGGGGTAAAACTGTTGGGCAAGGGCGCTAGTGTTTGCGACTCTTTCGTCTGCCGATTTCAAACCTGCATTTCCGAAAATGCCGCCCCTGAAGCTCCTGTTTTTTCCTTTTAATAAAACCCCTGCCTGCAGGCCCCCAAAAAAGCGGAACCTTTTAAAACGGTAGCTCAATGTAACGGGCACCTGGAGATAATGGAGCTGCAGGTTGCCCAAGGGCCTAAGGGCCTCCACAGTCAAGGCTGATGGCAAGGGATCATTGGTGTCATAAGTGGCATTGGCTATTTCGGTTAATAGCTGGTCGTTGAGTTCATTGTATTCCAATGTTCCCGGCTCATAAATATTGGCTGATTCGGATATGCTCGAAATATAGGACAAGGGCTGCGAAATATAGGAATAACCCAGTCCCGCCTCCAATGAGAGCCTGCTTTTGCCGAGCGGAATGCTGGCCAATAGGCCGGTGCCTATGCCCCCGCCGGATTTGTTTATTTCAGGAAATGAATGGGCTGCATAAACGAGCAGTTCAATATTTTCCGGATTTATTTTTGAAACGGGCACGGCCGGGCATTTGCCGGTAGGCGGGGCGATTTCGGCAATGGGCAGGGAAGCAATTTCGGCGGTGTTTTTAATTTTAGGAATATTGCCATCGGCAGCTTTGTTTATATTTTGGATTTCTTTTTCGGGAATATTATTGCCTGCGGCATTGCTCGTTTTTAAATCTTTTCCGGCAATTGTTTTTTGGGGAAAACCCAAAATATTTAATTCCTTGTTTTCTGAATTTATGTTTTCAATTGTTGCAAAATTATTTACTTGAACGCCCCCTTTTTTATTGTTTTCTTTTTTATTTAAAATATTGTTTTTGCTTGTTGTTTCACCTTTTGTGTTTTTTAAATAATCAGAGGGAGACGTGTTTTCGGCAATTGATGAATTATCTTTTTTATTTAAAATATTGTTTTTGCTTGTGTTTGGTTTTTCTTTTTTTACAAAATCAGTCCGGGATGGATTATTGCCGGCAATCAATGATTTGTCCGTTTCCGTATTATTGTTTTTCCCGGGGTTGATTCGGGGCAGGCTGTTGTTGGTTTCAGTAATGGCAATATCCGTTTTTCCGGTATTTTCAACTGGCGTAAAATTGACCAGCCATATAGCTGCGATGCCCGCCGCCAGCCCGATGCCCGCAGCATACCACCAAAATAAAGGTCGCCGGTTATGCTTTTCCGACGGCATTTCTTGGTCGAGGATTTTTTTCATTTCCTGCCAAGCGAGTTCGGTGGTTTTATTGTCGATATGTGTTTTATTATCCTGCATAACTTCTCAGTTCATGTTTTCCGATCAAATTTTTTAATTTTTTCCGGGCATTCGAAAGGTGCCATTTGGAAGTGCCGTCGCTGATGCCCAACCGCATCCCGATTTCTTTGTGCGAGTAGCCTTCGATGGCATATAGCCGGAACACTTCCCCCGTTGCATCGGGCAGTTGGTCCACCATTTTTATAAGGTCGTCAAAATACAGTTTTTGGGCGGGGTCAGAAGTGGCAACTTCGTCCCGTTCTTCAAAGACCAAAAAATGCAGGGACTTGGATTGCCCCCGGAAGTGGTCGGCCAAACTATGCCACACCAGCCTCCGTACCCAACCTTCCAGCGAGCCTTTAAATGAGTATAAATGTATTTTTTTGAATACCCGTAAAAAACCATCGTTTACAATGCTCATTGCCTCCGCCTTGTCATTGGTGCGCCGCAGGCACATTGACATCATGGCAGGGAAAAAGCGTTTGTAAAAACGCTCCTGCCATGCCCGGTCGTTTTCCACGCAACCCTGCACCATTTCTTGGTCGGTATATTTTCTTTTTAATCTCAAATTGATAAATTAATCATTGATCATTATCCTTGTTTTTTCCAAAGGCCAACCCCGACCCTGATATTGAAGCGCTGGAAAACGAGGTCCCTTACTTCATTGTCGCCGTTAAAAAGCTGGCGGGTAAAAGATGCCTTTTGGATTTTCACGCCGATGTCAAAATTTACGTCAATCCCTTCTTTTGTCGAGGTGCGGTAACCGACTGCCGGATAGACCATGTAGCCCCCTTCTGCTTCTTTGATATTAGCGCTTTCTTTTTTGAAAGCAAAACCATAGCCTGCATTGACGGAGGCATAGTAGGCCCAGGGTTTTTTCTTGGAGGGGAAATAAGACCGCAGGTCAACAAAGACAGGGTAAACCGTTTCGCCCCTCCTTGCGTAATTGTCGAGTCCGATGCCCAGCCCGGCCCCGAACCGCGGGCTGAACTGATAGCCCAAGATGGTGGAAAAACCCGCCCCCAAAGCGAGGCCGTCGTCCTCGGAATTGCCGAAGGCAAAGGAGAGCTGCGTAATGCTGTAGCGGCCTTCTGTTTTGGGTTGGATGTAAACCTTGGTGGCAACCTTGTCGAGTTCCTCTGCCGAAATTTCTTCTTTTACTGGGCCCGTGCCCTGCTGTATCCGTTTGATTTCGGAGTCGTTTATGTTAAGCTCCGAGCCATCGGCAAGCCGCAGCGTCAGTTGGTCGCCCTGCACATACTGGATAATTTCGCCGCTAAGGCGGTCGCCGTTTTTCAATAAAATGACATCATTTGCCCTGGCCTGTTTTTGGGAAAAAACAGAAAAGGAGCAGCACATTAAAATCAAAGAGAAAATTACTGGTTTCATGATTATTATTAATTGGTTGAGATGGGCTGAGAAAAGTTGAGATGGGTTGAGGGCCGTCCCGGCGCATCTCAACCATTCCCAGCCCAAGATGAAACGAACCTTGCCTTTGCAACGTTGCGGTGGTCCGGAAAAGTAACAAGGTAAGACCACGGGCCAGTATTTTCAAAAAAGATTTTAGGAAAAATAAATATCACTTGCCGGGGAAGACAGATGGGCGGGATAAATTGGTTGGGCGGGCAGTGCGGATTTCCGGGGCCGCCCGTGATTTGCGGATTTGGAAACCCGCACTACTCCTCCCCGTGGCTCTCTTTCAAGTCCCTGTTCACGGCGATGCTTGCGTTCAGCTCGAAGCCGACCAGCAGGATGAAACAGTTGATCTGAATCCAGAGCATCATCACGATGATGGTGCCGATGGAGCCGTACACCTTATTATAGGTGTTGAAAGATTCGACGTAAAAAGAAAAGCCCAGCGATGAAATTATGGAAAGCAAAGTGGCGAGGGTAGCCCCGGGCGTAAACCAATTGAGCTTTTTGTGCAGCGACGGGCCGTACCGGTAGATCATCGCAATATTGAAATAAAAAAGCGCGAGGGTGACCAGCCACCGGAACACCAAAATGAAATTGGCGGCAAAACGGGACACTTCCGCAAAATCGAAAACCCAGGTGATGATCGTATTGCCGAGGATGATGAGCAGCACCGAGGCCACCAGCAAAACACCGACTTGGAAGGTCAGAAAAATGGCGATCAAGCGTTTTTTCCAGGCCGGCCTTTTGTGGAATGCCCGCAGGTGCGTTTTTTCAAAACCCCGCATCATGGAGAGCATCCCGTTCGAGGAGAAAAATATGGCCAAAAAGAAGCCCACCGACAACAGGCTGGAATTGGGCTTCACCAGCGACTTGATGGTTTCCTGCAATTGCTTGCCCGCATTGGAGGGCATGATGAGGTCAATATAAGTGTTGATTTCATGCTCGAAGGTGTCGTATAGCGGCAACATCGTGGCCACCGTGAACAGGAAAATAATGGCAGGGAAAAGCGCAAGGAAAAAACTGAAGGCCATTGCATTGGCGCGCGAAACGATGGTCACCCGCTGCGATTCGTTGATGAGGAACACCACTACGTCATAGATCGGCACTTTGAAAAAACCCGGCAAAGAATGGGTCTTCGACCAATTCAGGATGCCCTGCACCACAGGGTGCTGCTCGATCAACTCAGGTATTTTTTTCAAAAATTTCATGGATGAAGGGCGCAAGCAATCATGTACGCACATGTACGTCAAAATTTTCAACGCAAGGGCGCAAAGGTGCAAGGGAACGAAAAGTCTGATTAGGCCTGCCTTGCGTTCCCTTGCACCTTTGCGCCCTTGCGCTGAAAAAAAAATAACCCTTGCGTACATTATTGTTTACATGCCGCACAAAGGCGTCGCCTCAAGAGCATTGAATGCCAGTGCCAAAATTAGATTTATTAATATTAAAGAACATGCCCCCGCCCAAAATTTTGGCAGTTCCGCAGGACATCGTAAAATTGCCATCCCAAACATCCCGCTCCAAGCCCCAAAGAAACAAAACCATTAAACCATTAAACCAATAAACCAATAAACCAATAAACCAATAAACCAATAAACCAATAAACCATTAAACCATTAAACCATTAAACCAGCCATCCGATCCATGCCACAGATCCTCACCATCCCGTTCCATGCTTTCAAGCTGCACCTGCCAGACGGGGAGGAAGTGGCCTTTCCGCTTTCCGACGCCAATGCCGTCCACCTGAAAAAGCCGATAGGGCTGCTGGCCAAAAAGTACAGCAAGCGTTTTCAAAAAAAGCTGCTCGACAAGGGCCAGTTCTCCCGCATCTTGGATGAGCTCCAGGGCGGCGGTTTTGTGCATAAAACGCTGGCTGTCAGCTTTCCGGCCGACAAAGAAGGCATCCGCTTCCCGGCATTCCAATTGGAGTTCGACTACTTCCACCAAGCCGTGGACCAACGTTTTTGGGCACTCCTGCCCGCCCTCGGCCTGGAGGCGATGGCCGGTACAGCGGAGGAGATGGAGGAGCGTTTGCGGGAAGCGGTAAAAATGGATTTTACCTCAAAAAAGCGTTTGGCATTTGTGCAGCACATCGTCAGTTCCATCTGGTTCGATGCCGTTTCGCTGGAAAGAACAAACATCGGCCTGACCTTTTATTCGCCCTCCGAACTGGCGGAAGTGCAAAAGGAGGAGAAGCAGCAACTATTGCCGAAGGTGGCCACTAAATTGGTGGTGAAAAAAACCGAAGCATACGGCCGCAGGGAAGAGATGCGGCACTTGGAGCGCATCCTGGATTCCAATTTTTCAAAAAATATTTTGCTCGTAGGCGCATCCGGCACCGGCAAAACGGCACTGGTGTGGGAACTGGCACACCGCCGCTGGAAACAGAAAAAACCCAACCACATCTGGGAGACTACGGCCTCCGTGCTCATCAAGGAACTGACCATGCAATCGGGCTGGCAGGACAACCTCAGCCTGCTCGTAAAAGAACTCACCCTGAACGGCGATTTCCTTTTTGTGAGAAACCTCGCCGAACTGTTCGAGGTGGGCCAATACGCTGGCAACGAGGTGAGCATGGCCGAATACCTGCGCCCCTACATCAGCCGAGGCGAGCTGACCTTGATCTCCGAATGCACCAAAGAAGAGCGCGCCCGTATCGAGCTGCGCAGCCCAAACTACCTCTCCTTTTTTCAGGTGGTACGGCTGGAAGAACCAAAAAAAGGGCTGGAAGCGATCATCCGCCAAAAGGTGCTGGACATTGCGGGAGCGAAAAAAGTGGAGCTGGCAGCAGGGGCCATCGAGGAGGTCATCCGGCTGCACCGCCGCTTCTCGCCCTACTCCGGGATGCCGGGCAAGCCGATCCGCTTTTTGGAAAGCATTTTATTTGCGCAAGCGCCTTCTCTGCCTGCCGGCAAAACCCAAAAGCGCGGAAAGGTCGGGCAGCCTGCCCCCAAAGAGGAGGTACAAAAAACGCAGATCGGGCGGGCAGCGGTGCTGCGCCAGTTCAGCAACGAATCGGGCATGCCCCTTTTCATGATAGAACCCGATATGCCGATGGAGGTAGCGGAGGTCAAAAGCCGCTTCAACAAAAATGTTTTTGGGCAAAAAAAGGCAGTGGACACGGTGGTGGATATGTTGGCGGCAGTCAAAACGGCCCTCACCCGCACGGGCAAGCCGATTGCCTCTTTCCTTTTTGTCGGCCCCACCGGCGTGGGCAAAACGGAACTGGCCAAGGTGCTGTCCGATTTCATGTTCGGCAGCAGGGAGCGCCTGCTGCGTTTCGACATGAGCGAGTTCAGCGACCCCCTCTCGGTGATGCGGCTCACGGGGCAGGGCTATTTTTCCGACGGGCTGCTCACCTCGGCAGTGCGGCGCGAGCCGTTCTGCGTTTTGTTGTTCGATGAAATCGAAAAGGCCGACCCTTCTTTTTACGACCTTTTGCTGCAGATTTTGGGCGAAGGGCGGCTCTCCGACAGCCAGGGCAAGCTGGTCAATTTTTGCAGCGCCATCATCGTGATGACCTCCAACATCGGTGCCGCCCGGATGCAGGCCGGCCGCATCGGCTGGAAAAAAGAACCCGGTGCCGGGGAGGTCGCCGGGCATTTTATCAAAGCCGTGGAGAAAAATTTCAAGCCCGAACTTTTCAACCGCATTGACTCCGTGGTGGCCTTCGAGCCGCTCTCCAAAGAGGTGGTCAGGCAGGTGGTGGAACGCGAAATCGGCCTCTTCAAAGCGCGGGAAGGCATCCGTTTCCGGCGGCTGGAGTTCAACATCGGCGACGGCGTACTGGATTACCTCGCCGACAAGGGCTACAATGCCCGCTACGGCGCCCGCTATCTCCAACGTGCCATCCGCGAAGAACTCATCATCCCGACGGCCATTGCCCTGAACCAGTACGACCACGACGACCAGCTCGTCATCAATGCGGTTTTTGAAAACAACAAGATCGAGCTGCAGACTTCCTCCGACCCGCTCGCTTTTGAGCTGCTCATGGAGCAATGGGACAAGCTGACCCTCGCCGACCAGACCTCCAACCTCCGCCGCAAAATGATGCTGCTGCTGGAAGGCCCCCTGTTTGTGCGGATGCAGAGCGAGATTGACATAATGGAAGGGGAACGGGATGTGGACGATGAAAAATTCTGGGAAGACCTCGACCGTTCCGCCCAATATTCCAACTTCCTCGTCGCGAAGGAAAAGTCGGCAGCGCTGTACGAGGAGATCAAAAAATTTGAAATCGAAATCGCCCTGGCGACCCTTGAACAGGGCACTTTCGATGCCGGCTACGAAGAACGCTTGGCCCGGTGGGAGGCCTCGTTCCTGGAATTGAAACTGCTCATCTACAGCTTGCTCTACCCCGAAAACAACCTCTGTTTCCTCTCCGTCTATGGCACCGCCCCGCAGGCCGTTTTTCTTTTTTATTTAAAGATTTTAGAAAAAAAAGGATTTGCGGTCAGGTGGGCGCAGGCCATTTGGTACCGGGAAGGTTTCAATGGGATAGACAACGACAACCCTTATCATTTAGAAGAAGAAAAAGTGCCCGGGCCTTATGTGAAAAGGCTTTTTCAGGTCGAAGGCTTTACCTGCCCCGACCTCTGGCCCCCGCAGCCGGGCGACCGCTTGTACGGCATCGAGGCCTGCCTCGACGGAGAGGCGATAGCCCTTTATCTGGGCAATGAACCCGGCAACCAGCAATGGGCCACCGGCACCGCAGAAACGCTGGTCAGCCTGCATGTGAACACCAGCAACGCCTTCCAGCCCACGCCCGAAGGCATCCGGCGGCAGCAGTTTTACCAGAAACCAAAGCCGCGGCGGACGGTCTTTCAACTTGAACTGAAAGACAGCCACTACGGCATCCAGACGCAGGTAAAACCAAAAGACCTCACCAGCTTTTTTGTGGACCTGCTCGACAAAAGGTTTTGGAAGGTTTTGGAGGAGATTTTTTTGTAGCCCAGGGGGCAAACTTAGAGTTTTTCTTTTTGCCAATATCTAACCAACTGATAATAAAGCACTTCTATTTTTTTGATAAAAACAACAGCCAAAAAATTTGTTACTCTTTATTTTTAGATATAAAAAATGATACTAATTAAATTAAAAAAAATCTAAACTATAATTTGCATATTTCCCGAAAACCCCTAACTTTCGCCTATCAAACAAAAGTTCTTTTCTTACTGATATTCTTAACAAACTCAGTCTATTTAGCTGCAAGGGTCTTTTGCTTTTCCGGGCAATCTGCACATCGTTCCCTATCCTCCCTCTCCCAATCGGACATTGCCGACGGCCTTTCAACTAAACGGTTGTAGTTAAAAAAACTAACTAGATTATGTACATTACTTTCAAAGAGTTAAGAAACATCAAGCACAGCTTGCCGACCGGCTCTGTTGCCCGCATTGCCCAACAACTGAAAGTTGAAGAGCAAACCGTCCGCAATTATTTTGGCGCAAAAAAATACAAAGACGGACAAATTGCCGACTTTCAGGTACAGCCCGGACCAGATGGGGGCATCGTCCAGATTGAAGACACCAGGATCATTGAACTTGCAAGGAAAATAATTTCAGAAACACACACACCACCACGGCCCAGTGCGAACTGATTTGGTAAAAAAAATTAAAAAAAGCGGGATGAATTTTTCATCCCGCTTTTTTTTTGCCCCTAGTGCAGTGATTCGTAATTAGTTGATTAGTGATTAGTCCGCCAAATCCCTGATAATGTGGCATTTAACCAAAAACTAAATGGTTAGCTAATTACGATTTGTACCATTAGAATACCTGTTTTTTGGGTTCGTAGCCTCGGTGTCCGTTTTTTCGGGGAAAGGACAGAAAAAGGTTGGGGAAAACCGCGTTTATCCTTTTTATAAGAAAACCCGGTAGTGGTTCGATTCCTAATTAGCGGACTATTTATTTTTTTTGTAAATTATACATTATCAAGGATTTGGCGAACTAATCACTAATCAACTAATTACGAATCACTGCAGTAGTGTTAATTTTGACGTGATTTCAAGCACTCAAGCCCCCGTCTCCGCTGCTTTGTCATCCGCCTAAAGGCGGATGACAAAGCAGCGGAGACGGGGGCTTGGCTTAAGTG
>DROJ01000566.1 GCA_011321935.1 Bacteroidota bacterium
CCTTTTTTATTAGTTTGCTATTCATGATGTTTTTTCCGCCAAAATACTAATTTTGTTTACATCACGCAGCGGTCACACCCAACTAAATGGTTAGCTAATTACGATTTGTACCAGTAGTTTGTAGGCAGGCCGTTCAATTCCAACTAAATAAACACTTCCTGAAAATGGCATTTTACAAATACGTTTTGTTTGTCTTTCTCTTCTCCCTTCCTTATTATTTTAATGCACAAGTCCAAGACGATTTTTCCGACGGCAACCTCACCACCGACCCAAGTTGGCAGGGCGATGCCGCCGATTTTGTTGTCAACGATGAACTTCAGCTCCAATTGAATGCCCCCGGTGCGGGCACTTCCAACCTTTTCCTGCAGACCAATATCGCCGACAGCGCCATGTGGGAACTCTATTTCAAAATGGATTTTTCGCCTTCCGGCTCAAACAGCCTGCGCATCGTTTTGCAAAATGACCAAGCAGGCCTGGATGCTGGAAACGGCTACTTCCTTTTCCTCGGCGAGACGGGCAGCAGCGATGCCCTCCGGTTTTTCAGGATGGACGATGGGGCAGAAACTTTACTGGCCTCGGCGACCGTGGGCGCAGTGGCCGATGCCCCCGAAGTGCGCCTTAAAATGATGCGCAAAACAGGCGGGAATTGGACATTGCTGGTTGATTATTCGGGCGGGCAAAATTTTGAGGAAGAGTTTCAAATCGAGGATGCAACCTATGGCGGCGGCGACCTGTTTTTTGGCTTTCAATGCAAGTACACTTCTACCCGCACCGACAAGTTTTTCTTTGACGACATAAAAACCGGGCCGCTGCTGCCAGATATTTCCCCGCCTGTTTTGCTTTCCGCCACTGCCATTTCACCGGACGAGGTGGATGTTTTTTTTGATGAAAAACTGGAGGAAACGGCAGCTACCGAACCCTCCAATTTCAGCATCAACAATGGCATCGGCCAACCTGCGGCGGCCTTCTTGGATGCGACCGACCAAACCATCGTCCACCTCAGCCTGCAAAACCCGCTCGCCAATATGACCGATTATATTTTGCAGGCAAACAACATCGCCGACGTGGAGGGCAACATTGCCGCTGCGCAAAATGCGGCCTTTACTTTCGTGCAAACCGAAACCGCTGCCGAGTTCGACCTGCTCATCAACGAAATCATGGCCGACCCCACGCCGCCCGTTGCAATTCCGCCTGTCGAGTTCATTGAAATTTTCAATCGCAGCGATAAGGTGCTGGATTTAGAGGGCTTTGGATTTTCGAGCGGAAGCACTCCGGTTGCCTTCCCCGCATTTCAAATTTTACCCAAAAAATATGCGCTCGTCTGCGACGAAAACGACGTGGACTCCTTGACCCTTTTTGGGGAAGTGATCGGCCTTCCCGGCTTCCCGAGTTTGGTAAATAGCGGCGACGAACTCACCCTGACCGACGCCGAGGGCAACATTGTCCACCGCACTGCTTACTCCACCTCCACTTACGGCGACCCGCAAAAAGACGACGGCGGCTGGACCCTCGAACTCATCAACCCGCAGGCGCCCTGCAAAGGCGAATCCAATTGGAGCGCCTCCGTCAGCCTGCTCGGCGGCACCCCCGGGCAGCCCAATTCCATTTTGGACGAAAGCCCCGACGTGGACGGGCCGAACCTCCTGCGCGCATTTGCCACCCCTTCGCAGCCTAGCCGCATCGGCCTTTTTTTTGACGAAAGTTTGGATAAAATATCGGCAACCGATGTAGCCAATTATTCCGTTTCCAACGGCATCCAAATCATGTCCGCAGTTATTTCGCCTTCGGCAAATGATGCGGTGCGATTGGATTTGGTAGCCCCGTTGCAGCCCAGCGTTGTTTACGAAATAAGGGTCGGCGACCAATTAAAAGATTGCTCTGGAAACCCCATCTCCGAAAACAAAACCACCCTCGCCCTGCCCGAAGCCATCGGGCCGGACGACCTCGTAATCAACGAAATCCTTTTCAACCCCGAACCGGGCGGCGTTGATTTTGTGGAAGTTTTCAACCGCTCTGAAAAGGTGCTGAACCTCGGCGACCTGATAATCGGCAACGTGCGAGAAGGCATTGACACCACGGTGCGGCAAGTAAGGTTCGACCGCTTGATCTTTCCCGGCGAATATGCCGTTTTTACCGAAGCCCCGGCCGATATTTTGGGCCGCTACCACGTAGAGAACGAAAGCGCGTTGATCAGCAACGACCTGCCCGCCTTCAACAACGACGCTGGAAACGTTGCCCTTTTCCGCACTGCCCCAACGGGCGTGGTCATCATTGATGCCTTCGATTACGAGGAAGGTTTCCACCACCCCCTGCTCGACAAAACGGACGGCGTTTCTCTCGAAAGGTTGAACCCCGAGGCACCGACCCAAGACCGCAACAACTGGCATTCGGCAGCGGCGACAGTTGGCTTTGCCACCCCTACTTCTAAAAATTCGCAGGCCATCGCCGACCCCACATCTGCTGTCGATTTTTTCGACATCCCCGAAAAAAAATTATCGCCCGACGGCGATGGCTTCCAAGATTTTTTGCTCGTAAATTATAAAACTGACCGGCCGGGCTACACTGCGCAGGCCAAAATATTCGACGCAGAAGGCCGTCCCGTAAAAACAATTTTCAACAACGAACTGCTGGCAACGGAAGGTTTTTTCCGCTGGGACGGCGATACCGATAGGGGGGACAAGGCCCGTATCGGCATCTATATTTTGTGGGTGCAGTTGTTCCATGCCGATGGCGGGGTCAAAGAATTTAAGGAGACATGTGTGGTAGCGGGGCGGCTTTGAGTTAAAATCCGTTAAGCCCCGGTTAAAAACTTTTAAGCCGCTGGCGCAAGTCCTTAAAACCTGCTTAAATTTTCGTCATAGTTTAAACCTGCCATTCTGATTGCAGGTCTTTTTCAAATGATTGTTTATCAATAAAAACTGTAACCATTGAGCACTCCCTATGAGGCGGTGCCTTTGCCAGGGGATAGAGGGAGGAAAGGCGTTGCCTCAAGTTTCGTTGGTGCGAGGCAACGCCTTTCCACCCTCCATCCCCGCCCAAAGGCATCGCCTCATAGGGAGTGCTCAATGGTCTCATTAAAAATCTAAAATATGAAAGCGCAGAACCTTTTTTTGTTTTTTGCTTTGGCCTTCGTCCTCAGCTCGTGCAGCAGCAAGCTCACCTATTTTACAGAAGACCTCTACCACGAGCAAGGCTGGTCAGAAGAGGAGCTCAAACAGATCCAGTTTTATGTTTCGCACGACATCCATTTAAAGCGGCAGCTCACGGGGGGCAAATCAGAAATTATTTCAGGAAAAATAAAAATAGAAAACGGGCGGAAAGTGGAACTGGTGGTCATACCAAAAGGCACGCCGGGCACTTTTCTTTTCAGCCCAAAGAGCAACCGTTTTGCCATCAGTTTTGAAGAAGGCGGCGACAAGCGCTACCTCATGTTCGGGCCGAACCGCAAGTACAACGACCGCTTTGTGATGCTGGCCTCTGACTGGAAACGCAGGAACGGAACGGTCAATTACGATGGCAAAAAATGGAAAGTAGATTCGGACGACGCTTATGCCGCTCTGCTGGTGGATATGCGGAAAATCACCAAAACTGATGTGAATTCGAGGACGGCAAAAGGGCGCAGGATCGGCGGGTAACATTTCAAGTAAAAAGGCAAAAAAAAGGGAGGCCACGGAAATCCGTGGCCTCCCTTTTTTTATAGACGCAAGACAAATTTGCAGCCGCTTTTTATTTGCATTGGTTACTAAAAAGAAGAAAGGGCAGCACGAATGCTACCCTCTCATTTTAACCCCAAAAAACCAAATGAAAACAATTATTCTTTCGTTCGTGGAATTTTATTTTATAAAAAAAACCTCCGGGCAAGAAGCCCAAAAGATGTTCTAATTTTCAATGTCAAAAGTAAGCGGATATAACAAAGGCAAAACACGCAAACGGAGCAAACATCTAACTGGAACGCAAGGTAAATAAAATATGCGGAGCAGACAATACCCTTTTGTTTTTTCTTTTCGCTGTTGCTTATTGTTACCCCAAACCGTCAATGCTGGTACAAAGTTAAGCAGTGACAATAATCATTTTTGGAACAAATATCACTTATCCCCTTTTTCCCAAAATTTCAAATAATTTCGATCCGGTTGCGGTGTGTCCTGATTTTCCCCATTCCTTCCAGTTTTTTCAACAGCCGCGTAACCACCTCCCTTGATGTACTCAACTCATCCCCGAGTTCTTGGTGGGTTGAATAGACGTAGCGCTTTTCTTTCAAATCTGCCTTTTTTTTCAAAAGCCGCCAGAGGCGTTCGTCCATTTTTTTAAAGGCGAGGCTGTCAACGGCTTCGAGCATATCTTCGAACCTTTTTTGGTAAGACTGGAAAATAAAAACTTTCCAAGAAGGGTAGCGGCTCATCCATTCGCCCAGTTTGCCGACAGGCACGAGCAGCACTTCGGTATCTTCTTCTGCCACTGCTTTTACCGAGCTGGTTTTGTTTGAAACGCAGCAGGTGAGCGATACAACGCAGGTTTCGCCGGGGGTCAGGAAATAGAGGAAGGCTTCTTTGCCGTCATCGTCTTCCCGCATTATTTTGAGGCTGCCGGACACAACAATAGGGATGGCGTTGATGCACATGCCCCGGTGCATCAAGCTTTCGCCTGCCTTCAATTCTTTCAGCGAGGCCACGGCCTCCATTTCTTCAAGGAGCGGAGGGGAGAAGTTGGGCAATTTGTTCGATATTTCTTTTGTGGTGACCATTGTTTTCATTTTTCCCGAACAACCGGGGCGGGTGGAAAAAGAGGTTTTGCGCAATGCGCCAAGAGAGGGGGAATGCTTACCGGAGGTGCTATTGTTTTGGGTCGGCTCGAAATAGTGTTCAAGGTACGTCTAAAATCGCATTTTTAATAGTTGCCCCGTTTTTAAATTCAACAGTGCCCGGCCTGCCGCCAAAGAAACGCTGGAAAAAATTGGGGTCGTCTTTTGTTTCTATGCCGCCCCAAGTGTCGCCGCAAAGTGCCTCCAGGTTTGCGCCGTCAAGGACCAACTGGCTGTTTTTTTCCAAAAATATTTTTTTGCCGGAGGCAATCCTGATTTCGCCTTTCAGGGTGAGCTTTGCCTTGCTTTCCACCACCACGTCGGAACGGATTATTTTGAAATCCCAAGTTTCGTTTTTGTTCACTTCCACCGTCCCAAAATCAGAAACGTTTGCCAGCGGCGACTCCCAAATGCTCCTCCCAAATGTGCCCGCTATTATTTTATTGAAACAATAATTGATTTCGAGGTCGGTCACCAAACAAACGGGCAGGCCGCTGTTAAAACAAAGCCATTCCGAGTTGGGGTCGGAGGCTGCCGGGTTGTAAAAAACACCGACATCGGTGCCCACATAAACCGCATCTTTTGTGCCCGCCTGAAATACAATATCGTTGACCGGAAAAGGCGGCAGTCCCTTGCTCACTGCCGTCCAATCGGTGCCTCCGTTGGCAGAAAAATAAACTTTGAAGGGCGAACCGTAATTGCGGATGCCCTCCCAAACTCGGTCGGGGTCGGCGGGGTCAACAGTGACCGAAGACATCTCTCCGCCTGCGCCGTATGCCTTCGCTGCCTTGCCCATTCCTGCGCTTATATTTTTCCAAATAACGTTGTCCGCATTTGCGTTTTCGGTTTTATATAAAACATCGCCGACGGCGTAAATGACGTTGGGGTCGGAGGTGCCCACGGCGATGGAAAGTATTTTATAAGGCAGGTCGTTTGGCAGTGGAATGTCGCCGACCTGCTCCCAAACCTCGCCTTTGTGGGGCAGCCTGTAAACGTCTTTCGTGCCCATATAAAGATAGCCGTCTTCATGCGCCATGATCGAAAAATAATAAGTGTCTGCCCCGTCGTTTATCCCTTTTTTCAAAGGCTTTTGAAACTTCTCCCCTTTATTGGCCGAGCGCCAAACTTCGGGCGGCACCCGGTGCCATATCGAGCCATAAACGAGGTCGGTGTCGAACAGGTCAACGGCGCAGTCCGAGCCATCGCCGCCGAGGCTGGGCTTAAAAAAACGCCCCGTGCTGTCGGCCACCAAAACGCCGTTGTCCTGGGTGCCGCCCAAAATGACGGAGTAGTCCTCCGCCACGCCGATGCCGTAAAATTGGGTGTTGTTCATGCCCGTCCCGGAAATATCAACCCACTCCCATCTTTTTTTGCCTTTCGGCAAATGCCCGCGGTACAGGCCGCCATCATTTGCCGAAAAAAGGAGGTCGTTGCCCTTACCGTCGTCAATGGCCAACAGCCCCCGGTGGTCGGCGTGAATGCCCGCTGAAATGGTGCGGCTGTTCCTTTTTGTGGAGTCCAAAAAGATGCGGTCAATATGGACGCCGCCGATGTAAAGCACGTCCGGGTTGTTGGGCGAAACGACCAGGTCGTTGCGCTCATAACTCGTCCTTATTTTTTTTCGGAAAACAATTTTCCAATCGGCGCCGGCATTTAGCGAACGAAAAATAACCTCTCCTTTTTTGGTGTGGCAGGCCATGAAAACGAGTTCGGGGTTGAGTGGGCTGACGGCAATGTCTATGCGGTCGGTTTCGGCCTCTGCGCCCAAGTTTCGCACATCAAACTCTTGCCAAGATTCCCCCGCGTCATTGGAGACAAAAAAGAAATTGTGGTCGGTAGAAAGATAGACCACATTGGGGTCACCGGGCTTGAAAGCAATATCGCGGAAGGCAGCCCCCCAGCCGGCCGGGCAGCGCAGCGAGTGCGTTTTTTTCTTCGTGAAATGAGTGCCCCCGTCGGTAGATTTATAATAATCGGAGCCGCAAAGGGCATGGACGGTGTTGGTGTTTTTTGGGTCAACCAGCAGGTCATGGCAGACCTGGTTCCATTTGCCGGGAGGCGTAAATTGCAGGCCTGTTTGCTGCCAGCTTTTCCCGCCGTCCGTTGTTTTCAAAACGCCGATACCATGGAATCGGCGTAGCGCCAAAGGGTAGCGCAGGCCCGTGCCGATGAATATTGTTTGGCTGTCGCCGGGCACAAATCCTACATCCCTCACCCCCAAAACGGGCAGCCTCGTGCTGTCGGTCAGGTTTTCCCAAAGGGGCATTTCGGCAGTGGCGTCCATGGTGCAGAAAAGGCCGCCGGAAGGGGTGCAGGCATATAATTTTTTTGGGTTTGGCCGGTCGGCATCTTGGAATTTGATGCGCATCTGCGCACCCGTGCCGAGTGCGCTGAAATGTGCGCCCGCGCCCTTGTCGGGCAAGCTCTTCGGGCCGATGAGCGACCAGTTGGAACCGTTGGCGGGAGTGTTGCAGATGGGGGCGGGCTGGGCATGGATGGAAATTGGAAGCAGTAAAAAAATGCTAAAGATATAGATGAATACTTTTATTTTTTTGTTGAAATTCATGGCTTGTTGTTTATGAGGTGAGGCCTTTGCGCGTGCGGCTCTTCTTCACTCCCGCAACAGCCGCGCGCACAAAGGCCTCACCTCTAAAGTCCTACATCCTCCCCTCCACCAATTTTACGATTTTCTTTTCCATTTTATCCGTCTTTTTGGCGATGGCTTCTGCTTTTTCCAAAAACGATTTCACCAATTTTTTATCTTTCAAACTGCCCACGTTTATTTTTACGTTCATCCATGCGGCATGGACGGCAGCCCTTGCGCAGAGCGCCCCGACGCCCGCGTCGGTAACTGAATTTGGGTTGCCTTCTTTTACCATTTGCTCCGATAGTTCAAAAATATCGAAAGCCACTTCCATGGTGCGCAGCGGTACTTCGATGGCATATTTTGTGGCTTCCTGAATGGCCTGCGAACGAGCCGATTTTTCCGCAGCCGTTCCTTTTGGCAGACGGAAGGAGGCCATGATCTGGTTGAAAGAATTGGTGTCCTCATCAACGAGGCGGAGGAGTTCGTCTTTTAGTTTTTGGCCTTTTTCTGCCCATGCGCCAAACTCCTCGGTGCGCTCGTCCCAGCCCCTTTTTCCGGCCGAAAGGTTGGCGACCATCGTACCCAACGACGCACCCAAAGCACCGACATAGGCAGCGATAGAACCGCCGCCGGGGGCAGGGCTGTCCTTTGCCGTTTCGTTGGCGAAAGCCCGAAGGTTCATATGGATGAGCGGCGCGGCGGAGGTGTCCCGCAATTGGTATTCGATGATTTTTTTCTTTGGGTCAAATGGGGCGAGTTCGTCCATGCCCATTGATTTCACGGCAATGTGGATGAGTTCTTCCTCGGATGCGCCCGTGCTCCATTTTTGTTTTTTTAAAAAATAGCGGCCTGCGTCGAGCATCACTTTGAGCGGCACCAGGCCGATGACTTCCGAACCCGTTACCCTCATCCCCCGCCGCTCTGCGCTTTTGCAGCATTCTTCAAAAGCAATATGCACTGGCGTCACGCTGATATTGGTCAGGTTCATGGAGACCTGTGCTACGCCATATTCTTCGATGTACCAGCCGATGCCTTTTACCGATTTGCAGGTGCCGGGTTCGCGCAGTGGCTCGCCGTTTTTATCGCGGATTATTTCTCCGTTGATGGGGTTTCCCTTTCTTTTTACCCGCCCTTTTTCGCGCACATCAAATGCGACGGAATTGGCGCGGCGCTCACTCGTGGTATTCAGGTTGACATTATAGGCCACCAAAAAATCCCTCGCCCCGATAGCCGTTGCGCCTGCCTGCGGGTTGAACCTCGCTGGGCCGTAATCGGGTTTCCATTCCGCTTTGCGCAGCTTTTCGGGCAGCCCCTCGTATTCGCCGGAACGGACGGTGGCGAGGTTGCGGCGTTCGGGAGAAGTGGCCGCTGATTCGTACATATAAAAAGGGATGTCGAGTTCGCTGCCTGCCATTTGGCCGAGCTTGTGCGCCCATTCCACTGTCTCGTCCATCGTGATATTGGCGATGGGTATCAAGGGGCAAACGTCGGTGGCGCCCATGCGCGGGTGCTCACCTTTGTGCTTGCTCATGTCTATTATTTCCGCCGCTTTTTTGATGGCCAAAAATGCGGCGTTGATGACGGGTTCTGGCTCGCCGACAAAAGTGACGACGGTGCGGTTGGTCGCTTTGCCGGGATCAACGTCGAGGAGTTTTACGCCCTCCACCGATTCTATTTCGTCGGTAATCTGCTTGATGATGGACAGGTCGCGGCCTTCCGAAAAATTGGGGACGCATTCGATGAGTTGTTTTTGATTCATAAATAGTTGGAATGGCTGAATAGCTTGCCCCAATTTCTCGGGGGTTTTATTCGGCTTCAGCCAATGATTTTAGTTTATTTAAAAAATATTTTGCGGATGGGCAGTTGGGGTGGTTGGCGGCATTTTGGATGGAGAAGCCATTTAATAACATATGGCTACAAAGCAGTTTTTTATGATTTAGGCCTCTTCCTCTTTTTTCCCATCTCAATTTCTTGATTTGGTCAAAAGGCCTAATAAATTCTTCTGGATTTTTACAGATGAATCGAGATTTTAAATAGGCGGACATAGCATTATTATCTGCTAAAAACCAAGCTTCAATGGCTCTTACTGCGATTACGACAATATGATTTCCATCTGGGTCAATCCGTGATTTTACAGAAGATATACAGGGCGCATCTTCTTGATCGGTGAGAATCAATATATCGGTAGCGCCTTCTTTTTTAAGGCTATCAATTTGATCTTCTAAATGTTTTGGAAGCAGGTTACCGCCTCCTTCGGCATCAATGACATTTTCAATAAATCCTAATCCTAATTTATTGAGCAATGCCCTGAAATTTGCAGATTCAAGAACCGTTTTTTCATTTGCGCCTTCACCGATAAAACCTAATTTTACCATGGCAACCCACCTCCCAAGGTATTTGTTAACCATGCTTCGTCAAGTGGCATGGATTTGAATTTCAGGTTTTTATCAACTTGTTTGGCTTTGGTCTCTCCGCCTATTTTATTTATTAAAATAAGTTCCTTTGGCTGGAGTTCTTTGACTAATGTGGGCGAGTGAGTATTGAGCCATATATAATGGCCTTTTTCTTCGCATAATTGTCGGAAAAACCCGACCAGTTCACGTATGACATAAGGGTTCAAACCGTTTTCGGGTTCTTCTATACAAAGGAATTGTGGTTCGTCACTTTGATATACAGCGGTCAATAAAGAAAGGATATTATAAGTGCCGTCCGACAAAAGGTCTTTTTGAAAATATTGTTTGGTATGTTTCTCTTTTACTAATAAAGTATCAATACCACTGATATTATCCCTGCTAATTTGTAAATCTTCAAATTCAGGAATTAACAATTGAAGCCACTCTATTATTTCTTCTTTTTTTAATGGGTCTTCAATTATTCTTTTTAAAACCGATGCAAGGTTGCCTGCGTCTATTCTTAATTTTTGATTTCCATTTATTTTAATACGCACCAACTCTTTTTTATCAATAAAAATTCTAGAATAAATTTTCTGGAACAAATCCTTTAATTCACCGTCGTCATTATTTTTCAACTTCTTGCTTTTCAATACCTCCGTTATTTTATGTTGGCTTGACGTGCCTACAAAAGTATTTTTACTTAATGTGTCTTCCTCAA
>DROJ01000567.1 GCA_011321935.1 Bacteroidota bacterium
CCCGAGTTTTTCTCTTGGTCTTCGGTTTATTTTATGCTGAACATCAGCAATATATCTATCGTCAAAGTTTTCAAATTCAGACTTTTTTGGTATGTATTGTCGGATTAATTTATTGGTGTATTCGTTCAAACCCCTTTCCCAGGAGTGTTTCAGCCCCCTAAAAAACTGGACTCGATTAGTGAAGATAAAACACTAATTTTGAGGTTATGGGAACAACAAAAAGAACCTGGGATATTGAAGAAAAAGTTTCAATACTCAAAGACATTGAAAAGACCGGCGTAGTAGAAGGGTGCAGAAAACATGGTATTTATCCATCAACTTACTACGAATGGAAGAAAAAGTATGACGAACACGGCGTTGACGGCCTTATCCCGCACTATGGCAGAAAAGAAGCCGGGGAGCTGAGAAAAATCAAAAAAGAAAACGAACGGTTAAAAAAGTTGCTTGCGGAAAAGGAACTTGAACTGTCCATAAAGAGCGAGCTTTTAAAAAAAAAGACAGCACAGTGGAAGAGCGCAAAGAAATAGTTAACCGTTATATCCAAAAAGGGATGAAAGCAGCAAAGGCTGCACATATGGCAGGGTTTAGCCGGAGCGGTTACTATTACTGCCCCAAGGGCGGCAAACGTGGGAAAAAGCCTACACGCACCACGCAAAAAACGGGGTCCCTCCCTGTTGAAAACACAGTCCTTGTCCAGGACATAAAAGAGATAATCAGCCCGGACTTTATCGATTATGGATATGAAAAAGTCACGGCAAAACTCCGGGACAAAGGCTATGTCATTAACAAGAAAAAAGTTTACCGGCTAATGAAACAAAACCGCCTGCTCAACCCAAATCCCGTAACGCCAAAACAATTGAAAGAGTATGTCCGGTTTTCACAGCCTTCTCCCGCACAGCCCCTTGAAATGCTTGAAATAGACATAAAATACATTTATATCAGGGGGGACAGAAGGAATGCATACCTGATAACAATAGAGGATACATTCACCAGGGCTGCCCTGTCTTGGACGTTGTCTTATTCCATGAAAAGCAACCAGGTCATAAGCCTGATAGACCAGGTTATTTTGGGCCATTTACAGCCTGCAGATTTATTAAACAAAAATATTCAGGTTATCATAAGAAACGACAATGGCAGCCAGTTTGTGGCAAAAAACGTCCGGGAACATTTGAAAGAAAACCAAATATACCAAGAGTTTATACGACCTGCAACACCTCAACAGAATGGATACATTGAGTCTTTTCACAGCACAGTCGAAAAACTTGTCTGCCGCAAATTTGAGTTTGAAAGTTTAAACCACGCCAGAAAGGTTTTTCATAATTTCTTTGAAACATACAACAAGAAAAGAATATTAAAATGCCTGTTGTATAAAACACCGGAACAATTTTTTAAAGAATGGCAAAAGGAAAAGTTTGTCGTTGTTTATAACACAAAGACCAAAAAACAAAAATTTTTCCTCAGGGAGAAGCAGGCACTGGTACCGGCACTGCTCCCCTCCCGAAGAAACTTTTTAAGTGGTCATGGCAAAGATAAGTTAATTGAAAATGATTTGTACATTAGCTCACTAATTCAGTCCTAACAATAGGGGGTTGGTGCACCCCTTTCCCAGGAGGAATAGGGGTGGGCAAAATAGAAACTGGCATTGAGTTTTTTTGCAATTATTTCGTGTTCGGCAAATTCAGTTCCATTGTCAGAAGTAATGGAATGCACGAAATCTTTGTAAGGCAAAAGCATATCTACA
>DROJ01000568.1 GCA_011321935.1 Bacteroidota bacterium
AGGTCAATCCCATTTACGGAAGTGGCAGTAGCGGGGATGTGCGACTCCGTGCCTGAAAATGAATCAGGGTCGCTTTTGCAATTGGTTAAAATAAAAGGGGAAAGAAGGAGGAGGAAAACAATGCTTTTGATGAATTTCATTTTGCTGGTGATTTTAAAATGTGATTCGGATGATTTCTAACGCTTGCAAGACGTTTGGATTTTATTAACAGTTACAAGGTCGGGGCAATACAAGATGGACTTGCCCAATTGTTGGATCAAGCTGCCCATTTCATAGACTTTCCGAATTCAAGCAATCGCAAGAAAAGAACCTGCCTCCAAGTCCCGCAGGGACTGCATATCATGCTTATCCCCACCTTTTCCCTACCTTTGCGCTTCTTTTTTCTAAAAACAAAACATGCAAGCAACCGAACTGGAAATTACCGCAAAGACAGCCGAAAAATTGGGCCTGGACGAAAGCGAGTTTGAAAAGATAAAAGAGGTGCTGGGAAGGACGCCGAACTTTACCGAACTGAGTATTTACTCGGTCATGTGGTCAGAGCATTGTTCCTATAAAAATTCCATTAAATGGCTGAAAACTTTGCCCCGCGAAGGCAAGCGCCTGTTGGTGGGGGCAGGGGAAGAAAATGCAGGTTTGGTTGACATCGGCGACGGCCTCGCCTGCGCCTTCAAAATAGAATCCCACAACCACCCCTCCGCCATCGAGCCTTATCAGGGGGCCGCAACCGGGGTGGGCGGCATCCACCGCGATATTTTTACGATGGGCGCCCGCCCGATAGCCGCTTTGAACTCTCTCCGTTTTGGGAATATTGATTCAAAACAAACCAAACATTTGATAAAAGGCGTGGTCAAAGGCATCGGCGATTATGGTAACTGCTTCGGTGTGCCAACGGTCGGCGGCGAGGTGTTTTTCCACGAGTGTTATAATCAAAATATTTTGGTGAACGCCATGTCGGTAGGCATCGTAAAAGTAGGCGAAACAGTTTCGGCATGTGCCGACGGCCCTGGCAACCCCGTCCTCATCGTTGGTTCTCGGACGGGCAAAGACGGCATCCACGGGGCAACCTTTGCCTCGGCTGATTTGACCGAAGACTCTGCCGATGATTTGCCTGCCGTTCAGGTAGGCGACCCCTTTCAGGAAAAACTTTTATTGGAGGCTTCTTTGGAAGCCATAAAAACAGGCGCAATCGTCGGCATGCAGGACATGGGCGCAGCGGGCATTACTTGCTCCACTTCCGAAATGAGTGCCAAATCAGGTACGGGCATGGTCATCAACCTCGACAAAGTGCCTACCCGTCAGGCAGATATGAAGGACTGGGAAATACTGCTTTCCGAAAGCCAGGAACGAATGTTGATAGTGGCCAAAGCAGGGGAGGAGGCCGCCCTGTTCGACGTTTTTGAAAAATGGGATTTGGAATGCGTGCAGATCGGGGAGGTAACGGACACGGGCATTTTGGAATACCATTACCACGGTGAAAAAGTGGCCGAAGTGCCAGCCCATTCATTGGTGCTTGGTGGGGGCGCGCCGGTCTATGACCGGGAAGTAGCAAAGCCGGAATACCTCAAGAAGGTGCGGCGCTTTAACCTCAAAAAACTCAAGTCGCCTAAAAATATAATTGAAACTGCCAAGAAGCTCTTTGCTTCGCCAAACCTCGTCTCTAAAAGGTGGGTTTATGAGCAGTACGACAGCATGGTACGCACCAACAATATGAGTACCAAGGCCCCTTCCGATGCCGCAGTGCTGCGGGTGGAAGGCACAGACAAGGCCATCGCTGTTACCGTTGACTGTAACCCTTCTTACGTTTATGCCGACCCCTATTTGGGGGCGATGATAGCGGTGGCAGAAGCAGCCAGAAACCTTACCTGCACAGGCGCCGTGCCCGTCGCCATTACCAACTGCCTCAACTTTGGCAACCCCTACAACCCGGAGGTTTACTACCAATTTGTGAATGTCATCAAAGGCATGGGCGATGCTTGCCGCAAATTTGATACGCCGGTGACGGGCGGCAATGTCAGCTTTTACAACCAGTCCGTGGTGGGAGACAAAACAGAACCCGTCTTTCCGACCCCGACAATCGGTATGTTGGGGGTCTTGGAAAATATAGAACACCGGACGACCCTCGGTTTTAAGGAACAGGGCGACCTGATCTACATGCTCGGCAATCTGTCCAATGACCTGGGAAGCTCGGAATACCTGCGCTTTATCCACGGCATTGAGCATTCCCCTTGCCCTCATTTCGACCTTTATGAAGAAATGGAAGTGCAGCGGCATGTCCGCAAGCTGATCCGGCGGGGCATGATCCGTTCGGCACATGATGTCTCTGACGGGGGCTTGCTTACCAATTTGCTCGAATCGGCCATTGCAGGCGACATCGGCTTCAATATCGAAACGGTGGATACCTTTCGGAAAGACAGCTTTTTGTTTGGCGAAAGCCAAAGCCGCATCGTGATCAGCATTGCCCCCGGGCAAGAAGACTCGCTGCAAAACTATCTGATAAACAACAATGTTTCGTTCACCAAACTTGGCGAAGTTTTTGGAAACGATGTGCTTATAAATAATGAAAATTTTGGAAGTGTAAACGATTGGAAACGAATACACGAGGAGACGCTGGGTGAAAAACTGGAGTCATAGCCGCCCTGTTCGTTTCCTGTTTCGTTTAGAGTGTTCAATTAGCGAAAAGAGTTGACAACTTTTCAAAAGTTGTCAACTCTCCCCACTCAAAAATTTTGCACTCCTCCTTAATTTTATCTCATAAAAAACAGCCAGTCCAGTTCCGAAGGTTTTCGGAAGGCCGGCTAAAACATCCAGATTGAAAATGAAAAATATAATTAAAACCTTCCTTCTCATTTTGATTGCAGCGACCGCCTACCGGTGTGGAGACATGCCCGGTTCGAGCAAAAGCCTTAGCCTTACGGGAAACATTAATGGAGCAGGCTCCATGCAGGTCTTTTTGGACAAAGTGGGCATCAGCCCAACCTCGGCCAGCTTGGTCGTCGCCAAAACAGAGGCTACTCCCACGGGGGAGTTCAGTTTCAGCCTGCCCGAAGGGGCTGAGCCCGGCCTTTACCGGATAAGAATAGGGGCACAAAGGGCAACTTTGGTATTGGACGGAACGGAATCCAATATCTCCCTTTCGGGAAATTTGATCGAATTGAACCGGTTCAATTACAAGGTAGAAGGCTCGGAAAGCTCCGTTGCCTACCGGGACATGATGCAAAAACTGGCGGGCGGAAAAGCCAGTTTGGCCGATGTCACCAGTTTTGTGCAAAATACACCCAACCCATTGGCAGGGGCTTTGGTCGCTACCCAATCGTTGGGAAACAACCGCAAATATGTGGACGTGTTCAACCAGGCAAAAGACCGCTTGGCTGCCGAGTTCCCCAACTCTTCGTATGCTTCTGAATTTGACACCTACATTGCTTCTTTGAAAAAAGTAGTGACCGGAGGAAAAGGCTTCAAGTTTATCGAAGAAAGCCAAAGGCAACCTGCCCCGGAAATAAAACTGCCCAGCCCCAGCGGAAAAGTGTATGCCCTGTCCGACTTGAAAGGCAAAGTCGTGCTGCTCGATTTTTGGGCAAGCTGGTGCCGCCCCTGCCGGGCCGAAAACCCCAACGTCGTCCGTATCTATGATAAATACAAGGACAAGGGTTTCACTGTTTTCAGCGTCTCTTTGGACGGCATAGATTCACGTACCGCTGCCCGTTACGGCAATGACCCAACCAAAGTGGCCACGGCAAGAGAAGCGCAAAAGAAACGTTGGATAGATGCTATCAAAAAAGATAAACTGGTGTGGGAGACCCATGTCAGCGACCTCAAAAAATGGGAATGTGTACCCGCAAGGACTTACGGCGTGAGCAGCATCCCCCGCACTTTTATGATTGATAAAAATGGGAATATCGCGGCCATGAACCTGAGGGGGGCGGAGCAGATCGAGGAGACTTTGTTGAAGTTGTTGTAGGTGGGTTCATTGTTGAATTGCTGCATTGCCGCATTGTTGAAAAGGCCCGATGGGATGTGTTCCATCGGGCCTTTTTGGTGGCCATTCATCCTTTGGGCCAAATGTTAAATTCTGTTCCTGACCTTGACATATAACATGATTTTTCTTTATATTGAACGCTCTTGCGAAACGCACCTTTTTCCTTTCCTTCTTTTATAGCAATCGTCTTCAACGGGTAATTTCTATTTTTTCATTCATAAAACAATTTAATATGAACACACGTATTTCTTTCCTCTCAATTTTACCCCCCCCCCCCGCTGGGGAACATTTGGGGTAAACTGCTCCTGAACGCCATGTTGGCCTTACTGATGACCTGTGCGCCCGGCCGGTACGCCGCCGGGCAATGCGACCCGGAGGCGGGGTTTACGCTCGACCAGAACAGTTGTATTATTGTATTCGCCCCGGGCATAGGGGGCGATTGTACCGAACACGAATGGGATTTTGGCGATGCCACCTCGCTGACTACGGTGGAAAGCCCGCGGCACTTATATAAGTCCGCTGGGTCGTATAACGTAACTCACCGATTGACAACTGCCGATGATGTGTTTACATGTGTCCAGAACATTCAAATTACGGCCTGTCTAGATGAATGTGCAGGCAGTCCAGCCAATTTTTCCTATACCCTCATGCCCGGTAATGGCGGCTGCATGGCCGACTTCCTTGCGTCGTCCCCGGTGGGTATTATCACCCATTTTTGGGATTTTGGCGACGCACCTCCGACCAACACTTCTACGGATGCTAACCCCATGCATACCTATTGGTTGCCGGGGGCCTATACTGTAACCCATACCGTAACCACAAAAGAAGGCACTTTCACCTGCACCCAGACCGTGAACGCCGGGCAATGCAACTGGGCTTGCGATGAAAATGTGGCAGGTATAACTTATCTCCCCCATGCCGGCGATCCTTGCACCATTGATCTTTTTGCGGATCACATTTCGGACAACTGCCCTGCCAATAGCGTAGCGCCCTGCTATTGCCAAGGCAATCCTTCCCCCTGCAACATGGCCTGGGTCATTGATGACATCAGCACACCGGGTATCGAACAAGTGATAACGGGCTCACCAAAAGTGATAGGGGCACAATTGACTTCAGGGGATCAATACCTTATTTCTTTTAGCGTTTGGATACCCGCCGGGGTCGAGCCTGCTTTCCCCAACGGTGGCGATTTTACCTGTGTGCTGGATACCATCTGCACCGATACCATGCCTCCTCAGTGCAGCTTTTCCTCCGGTTTTGATGTTGAATGCTCCAAATTAATGGTCTCCCTTAGTGCAGATTGCGATGAAACAGGCAACCAACATAACTGGGACATTGCTATTGCAGGTATTCCCGCAGGGGAGCTTTCCAACCATGTTTTTCCCTATCCCATCCCTTCCGGGCCTAATGTCGAATTTCAGGTTACCAACTTCAATACCGATCAGCAAGTGACTGTTTCCTATACTTTTACTCCCCCAGGGGGAACGCCCGTTGCCACTTCCCAAATCATTGATTTTACCTCTGGGCCGAACCCCGTGGATGGTATTTTTATCCTTAACAGTGATGTCTCCGATGTGTTTCCTGGACAAAACAGTTTGACTGGTGAAAATCTATTTGTGGAAGAAGAACTGAGGATAGATGTCCCTTCCTTCACTTTTACAAGCACCCATTTTTACATGGCAGATGACTCCCGTTTAAAGGTCATGGACGACTTTGACCTTACATTGGAGAAAGGCGTTGTTCTTGAGCCATGGGAGGATTGCCCTTGTATGTGGCGGGGCATTGAACTGAGGAACAAGAGCAGGATTGTTTCAGATGGCTCTACCATCCGGCTTGCCTATTACGGCCTCCGGACGCTGAACGGGGGCGGTATAAGTGCCGACCTCAACGCCAATGAGTTTGTGGACAATTACATCGGTATCCGGTCGAGGTTTGACCTTATATTCGAGAATTTTTCCAACAACCAATTTCACACTATAAAAGGCCTGCCAGACTGTTGCCCTTCTGTCACCGACTTTGAAGGCACCTGCTTCAGCACGGAAACTAGCACAGCAGGTATATCCGTTTCCGGTCTGGACGGCTTCCTGGTACCCGCTGATGGCGGAAACGAATTCAGGGACCTCGCTTTTGGCATAGACGTCAACGACTGCAATGCCACCGTACTTGGCGGATGCACTTTCACCAATATAAAATCGCACGGCATTACATGCCCGTGCAATTCGGGAGTCGTCCGCGAAGGTGGTATGGGTATCCGGTTCACCAATGGGACTGACCGATCCCTCAGAGAACAATCCTGTACCTTTTCCAACTGCACAAGAGGGATATTCGCCAATCCGGGCGCAGGGAATTTTTCCAATGTAGTTTGTGACGGAAATAACATGGACTTTGTGCAGATCGGCTGCGACCTTGTCGGCATGCAAGGGAATTTCGACGATGTATCCATTCAGAACAATAGGATTTGGGCAAGCTATCTGGCAGACCCGATCTTAAGCCAGAACGAAATCTATGGTGTCCAAATCCTGGACTTGTTAGAAACTGCAAGCACCTTTAGGATTGAGAACAATACCGACATTACCGTCACATTGAACCCCGCCAACGGTTGGGCGCGCGGTATATACCTCCACGGGGCCAATTTCAACACCTTTCCCAATGACCCTACCCTCGGGGTGGACGCCCAGATCACAGGCAATACCATCACCGTCAATACCGGGCTGAGGGGCATCCATGTGGAGAACATCAGCAGTGCCAACCTCAGCGGCAACACAGTCAATATACTGTCATCGCCATTGATATTTGGCCAGACTGCCGACGGGGTTTTGATAGAGGGGGGCACTATGCACACCCTTTGCAACAATACCATTGCCCATAGCGGCTCCGATATGGATACACGCGGCATCCGTACCGTAAATAGCCTGGACAATGTTTATTCAACAAATATTGTGACCGACGGTGAGCACGGCATTGAGTTCGACATGGACTGCGGAACGGCCTCCGTTATCTGTTCCAACGATATGAACGGAACACAGGATGTGGGGCTGTTTTACGATGGGGCGGCGGTAACGGGTGACCAGCCAATAGATGGGCTTAGCGGCCCCACACATGGGAATACCTGGACGGGGACTTATGCCGATATCGGGGCGAGGAATCTGAATAATGGTCAAATTAACATGTCTGAATTTTTTGTTCCTGAAAATATTTCAGATCAAAATCCAAGTCATTTTCCATTAGCTTGGTTTATAAATTCTGAACAACCAAACGGATGTGAAGCGACCTGTGAAACAGGTAATGACCAAATCGCAGGCCCGACTCCCAACCCGGTTGATTTGATGATAGCAGACGGCACTGCCACCCATTCCTCTGCCGCCCTGATGTGGTCGTTGGAGCAAAACCTCTACCGCAAGCTGAAAAACAACCCGGGCTACCAGCAGTTGAACAGTTCCTTCACCGGTTTTGTGAACACAAAACAAGGGACGGTCATGGATGACCTGAACGAGATAAGAGAGGGCATTTCCCAATTGTTTGCAGTGCCATCGGCCATTGCCACGGCCTTGAAGAACAATCAGGATACCATCGCCTCGGCCTTGTCGCAGTTGGAAACCCTGCCCTCCGGCAACCTGACCCAACGGGAGCAGTTGCTCCAACAAATCGAGGTACTGACCCTCGACAACAACTGCATCCGGCAGGGACTGGAAAGTGCAAGGCTCGCCAATGCGGATGCCCTGATTGCTCAGAATGCGGCCATCGGCACTACTGCTGTTTACCAGCGGAACGAAAAGGATGTTTACGACATCTATCTCCGCTCGGCGGCCAAAGGACTGCAGCCGGATGGTGTCCAGTTGTTGGCCCTGAAAAGCGTTGCGGAGCAGTGCTGGGAAGATGGTGGCCCGGCCGTTGTGTGGGCGCGGGGGCTGTACGGTATTAACGCCCATGAGTTTTTGCCCGAGTATGATTGTGAGAGCGGGTTTGCATCTCTGGGAAATGGGAACAAATTGACGGTATCTGTCTCGACGGTTTCTTTTGCTGTCTTCCCTAACCCGGCCGATGGTCATCTGACCGTTCAGGCTTTGCGGCCCGTGGATAGTAAAACGGAGGTTGGGCTGTATGACCTGTTCGGAAAACAAGTTTTTGTTGATGAACTGCCGGAAGGTGAAATTTCTCTGTCTTGGGACGTATCCGCTCTGTCTTCTGGAATTTATTTCGTAAAAGTAAGTTCCAATGAGGATGGTATTTTTGTTGAAAAAATTATTATTAACAAATAACCCAAAACAGGCACTGCCGCATTTGCAGCAGTGCCTGTTTTATTATTATGGAACATGCGAACGATATTTCTGTTAATTGTCTATTTGGTTTTTGCCAATAATCTTTTTTGTCAAAAAAACGACTATGTGTGGCTTCACGGTTTCAATGCCACCTTAGAGTCACCTCCTCCCTTTGGCATAACTATTCTCGATTTTAACCACCGCCCGGTACTGCTTTCAAGAGAGACACAGAACATGGGGTTTCCAGATGCTTCTTTTAGCATGAGCGACAAAGAAGGACAGCTCATTTTTAAGACGAACGGGTTGGAGATATTCACTGCCGGAGACGAACTGATGGAAAACGGGGCAGACCTTGACGAGGGGCTTTTTGTCTTTCCGCAGGGTGCCTTTGCCCTGCCATGGCCCGGCCGCGACTCCCTTTACTGCCTCATCCATGAAAAGACCGCTTTTGAGGATAATACGGCCTACGTTTCAGAATTTTTGTACTCCCTGGTTGACATGCGGGAAAACAACGGGGCGGGGGCCGTGACCGAAAAGAACGTGCCGCTGATGGAGGGGGCCTTTTACTACCACACCGCCGTGCGCCACGGCAACGGCCGGGACTGGTGGATAGTAGCGCCCGATGCCTACGAAGCGGCCTATTATGTCCTGTTGCTGACCCCCGAAGGGTTTGAAGGGCCGTACATTCAGGAATTTGATTTCCCGCTCGACACCATAAAGATCCGTTCCCAGAAAATCTTTTCCCCGGACGGCAGCCTGTATGTGGACTTCGATTCCTGGAACGGCATCCGGGTCTTCCCCTTCGACCGGTGCACGGGGGAGTTGGGCGAGCCTCGCAACGTGCCCTTTGGGTTCGGGGCGCCCTTCCCGTTTCCGGGCTGGGGGGCTGCTATTTCACCTAACAGCCGCTTCCTCTACACCTGTACCAACACCTTGTTGATGCAGTATGACCTCTGGTCAAGTAATATCGCTGATTCTGCCGACACAGTTGGAATATTCGATGACTTCCAGACACCCTTTTCTTCAACTTTTTATTTTATGCAGCTTGCCCCGGACGGCAGGATATACATCTGCGCCACCAACGGGGAAAACATGTACCATGTCATCAACAATCCCAACGCTAAGGGTACGGCCTGCGAGTTTTTACCCCACGGCCTTGTCACCCCGACTCTTACATATATCCATATTCCTTACTTCCCCAACTACCGCCTGTACGACCTGCCCGACAGCCCCTGCGATTCGCTAGGGATTGACGGCTACATTCCAAAAAATGAACAAGAAAAATAAAACGACATGAACAGGACTTATTTGTGCATCCTTGCCTTTTTATTGCTGGAGTTGGCCTGCCCTGCCCAATGGCACGACAACACCTGGCTGATGGGCCTGGAATCGGCCACTCCCGATACCCTTTTCGGCGG
>DROJ01000569.1 GCA_011321935.1 Bacteroidota bacterium
GTGGAATATGGTGCTTGCTCCCCTCGTTCATTTATCAGGTACAAACTTAAAAAGAATTTGATGGTCAATCTTTTAAAATTGATGATTTTTTATATTTGTTTGCTGGGAGTCTTTGGCGAGGGTGGTTCTTATGCCGCAAATTTTTGGCCAAAAGAGGGACTAAACCGGTGGTGGTCTTTTTTAACTGACATGTTTTCAACGCAAGGCCGCAAGGAGCGCAAGGGAACGCAATAATCAGTTAGTTTTTCATTGCGTCCCCTTGCGCCCCTTGCGGCCTTGCGTTGAAAACATGTCAGTTAAAATATTCCATTGCCCCATTTCTTTCAAGAACACTACATTTGACCCTCAAAAACAAAATACATCTCGCATGCGCAAAATCACAGCCGACCACCTCTTCCCCGTCTCCTCCGATCCCATCAAAAACGGGGTCGTCGTTTTGGACAAAAACGGGAAAATACTCGCCCTCGACAAAAGGGAAAACCACGACCCCGCCAGCCTCGAAACCCACCAAGGCGCCATCGTGCCCGGTTTCATCAACACCCACTGCCACCTCGAACTCTCGCACATGAAAAACGTGGCACCGACCGGCACCGGGCTGATCCCCTTCATCACCACCGTCGTATCGCACCGCGACGTGCCGCAGCACAAAATAGACGCGGCCATCGAACGTGCCGACAAAGAAATGTACGATGCGGGCATCGTTGCCGTGGGCGACATTTCCAACAAGGCCGACACTGCCGCCGTCAAAAAGAAAAGCCCCATCCGCTACTACACCTTCGTCGAAATGTTCAACTTCCTCAACGACGGCATGGCGCAGCAGACCTTCGACGGCTATCTCGAAGTTTTCAAAAAACAGGCGGACGGGAACGGCAACAAAAAGAGCATCGTCCCCCACGCCCCTTATACAGTCTCCCCAAAATTGTTCGAACTGATAAACCAGACGAACAGTCCGCAGTCCACAGTCTCCATCCACAATCAGGAGACGCCGCACGAGGATGATTTTTTTACAAAAAAGAAAGGTGCGCTGCTGGATTTTTACAAAGGTTTTAATATCCCGCTCGGCCATTTCAAAAAAACGGACAAGCGCTCCATTTACTATGCCATGCAGCACATGGACCCGGCGCAGCGAACCCTGTTCGTCCACAACACCATGACGCTGCCGGAAGATATACAGGCCGCCCACGAATGGGGCAACAACATCTTTTGGGCCACCTGCGCCAATGCCAACCTTTACATCGAAAACCGCCTCCCCGACTACCGCCGTTTCATGGACAATGATGCCAAAATGACCATCGGGACGGACAGCCTGACCTCCAATTGGCAACTATCGGTTTTGGAAGAAATGAAGGCCATCAACCGCTTCCAGTCTTATGTCGGTTTTGAAATTTTATTAAAATGGGCAACACTGAACGGGGCGGAGGCACTCGGCATGGAGGAGGACTTGGGCAGCATAGAGGTGGGCAAAACACCGGGGCTGAACTTGCTGAACCTGGGCAAAAATTTTACCCTGAAAAAAACGACGCGGGTGAAGCGCTTGGTTTGATGTTGACTGTACCCGCAATGTCAAAAACTTGGAGGTTTAAAAAACCTTCCAAGGGTAGTGTTAATTTTGACGTGATAGGCAGAAACATGTTTATCTGATTTCCAAGCACTCAAGCCCCCGTCTCCGCTGCTTTGTCATCCGCCTTTAGGCGGATCTGCTCACGTTAGGGAGGCTGCATGGCTGCACTTCTAACGTAAA
>DROJ01000570.1 GCA_011321935.1 Bacteroidota bacterium
AAAAGAGGAATTGAACGAACTGTTCGAAAAAGAAGGGATCGGCGTTTTGCAACAAGAACTGAGAGAAAAAGACCCCGCCTATTTTGCGGAAGCGGACACCCAAAACCCGATGCGGCTGCTGCGGGCATTGGCCGTCTGCCGGGCAACGGGGCAGCCCTTTTCCAGTTTCAGGAAAAAGAGCCTGTCCGGGTTCCACATCGGGGAAAAAACGCTGCGGCCCTTTGTGCCGATCTATATTTTATTGGAATGGGAACGCCCCGAACTTTACAAACGGATCAACCTGCGGGTGGACAAAATGATGGAGGCAGGGCTGCTAGAAGAGGCCAAAGCACTTTTTCCGTACCGGCACCTAAACGCCTTGCAGACAGTGGGCTATCAAGAACTGTTTGCCCATTTAGCAGGGAAAATGGATTTAGGCGAAGCCGTGGAAAAAATAAAACAAAACTCGCGCCGCTATGCCAAACGGCAAATGACCTGGTTCAGGAAGGAGGGGCATTGGGAGCGGTTTGCTATTTCTCAGACAGCCCAGATCATTGAATACCTGGAAGGGAAAATGGCACCTGTTCAGAAGTGCCCGTGAATTGACCCCTTTCTGCCCGCATTTCCCGCGCAAAGAGCCTGTCCCGAATTCACTTCGGGGCATCAGCTCGTCGGCCCGGCAATTCCTGGCATTGGACAGGTGCAAAAAGTTGCAGCATCGACATTTTCCCAAAATAACGTGCGCATCTTCCTATTTTTCCTTATTTTCGGCTTTACAAAATAGGATTGCTATGAAAAATCTGTTACTCCTTCCGCTGGTTTTCATTCCATTGTTTTTGCTTTCGCAAGACCCCTTCCTGCCCAACCCCCACTCGCAGGAAGAACTCGAAAAAATCCGGAAAGGGCTGTACCCGCCCGTTGTCAAGCCATCGAAAACGATAACTGCCCCTCCTCCAAAACCTGTCCGTCACATGGCCGAATGGGAAGAACTGGAGGCCTTGGTCATCACTTGGCAGAGCTTTCCCGAAATCTTGAGCCAAATAGTAAAATATGCAAAAGAAGAGGTACGGGTGATTATCATCGTCGAAAACGACCAGGACCGGATGCAGGCCGAAGGCCATTTGTCGAGCATCGGCGTGGCGCTGGACGACAACATCGAGTTTGTGACCGCCCGGCACAACTCCGTTTGGTCGAGGGACTATGCACAGACCACCGTTTATGCCGATGAGGTCGGCGAGCGCTATTTTACGGATTGGGTGTATGACCGCATCCGGCCCGACGACGACACGGTGGCCGTTGCAGTGGCCGACTATTTGGGCGCACCTTTATATAGTACGACCGAGGCGGAAAACCGGCTGTCCAATGCTGGTGGCAACTTTATGTCCGACGGCCTCGGCAATGGTTTTTGCTCCAAATTGATCCTCCAGACCAACGGCCCCGGCAATATTTTCAGCGGCGGTGCGCTCAGCGAATTCGAGATAGACGGCATCATGCAGGCCTACATGGGCATCAACCGTTTTGTGAAATTCGACACCCTGCCCTGGGACATCATCCACCACCTCGACATGCACATGCACCTATTGGATGAGGAAACCTTCGTCGTTGGTCAGTACCCCGAAGGAGTGGCCGACGGGCCGCAGATCGAGGCCAATATCAACTACCTGCTCGACCATTTCGAGTCTGCTTTTGGCAGTCCATATCAAATAAAAAGGATTGTTCAACCGCCTGATTTTCAGGGCAATTACCCCGATGAGGGGGCAGTGCTGCGCAACTACACCAATTTTGTTTTTATCAACAAAACCATTTTGGTGCCCACTTATGAGGAGCGGTACGATAGGGTTGCGCTGCGTTTTTACCGGGAATATTTCCCCGGTTACAAAGTAGTCGGAATCAATTGCAACAACATGATCGCGGCAGTCGGCGCACTGCACTGCATCACCAAAGAAGTGGGCACTTCCGACCCTTTGTGGATCGTCCACCAACGCCAAAGGGACATCAGCGACAATGCTGTTTGGGGCGACTACGAACTTAGTGCAAGGTTCAAGCACCGGACGGGCATCAGCAGCGCCAAGCTGTTTTGGACAACCGACCCGCAGCTCGGATATGAGCCGGCCGACATGTCGCTGACCAATTATTTTACGGGCGAATGGACGGCCTCCATCCCCCACCAAGCCGATGGCACCGAAATTTTTTATTACGTCCAGGGGACTGCTTTTTCTGGAAAAACACAAGTCCGCCCCCTCCCCGCCCCTGCCGCTTATTACCATTTTAAAGTGGATACAAAAACGACCGCTACCACCGAGGCACAGGCCGCCGTTTTGGAAAATATTTATCCGAACCCGGCAAGCGGAATCACCGTCGTTCCAGTGCTGACAAATGAAAAAATAGCTGCGAAAATAGAACTGACCGACGTGGCCGGGAGATTGGTAGAGCTGCTGTTCGAAGGGACATTACCGCCCGGCAAAACGAACGTTTACCTCCATGCGGAACAATATGCGGCGGGGGTTTATTTTGTGAATCTAAAAACGGAAGGGGGAGTTGTTTCGAGGAAAGTGGTTGTGAAATGAAAATGAAAATGAAAATGAAAATGAAAATTAAAATGAAAAATACCAGCCGAGATATGGTTTTGCTTTGGGAATAAAACGAAAACCAAACCTCAAGGAACGGATGAAGTTTTTAATTTTAATTTTCATTTTCATTTTCATTTTCATTTAAATTTTCTATACTATGAACAAGAAAACTTACAATTTCGAAGACCGCTTGGTCGAATTTGCAGCAGCAGTTATTTTATTTTGCAAAACATTGCCCAAAGACAGGACTGGCTATTATTATGGCGACCAGATCATGCGTTCTTCCGGTTCTTCCGCTTTGCATTATGGTGAGGCGCAAGGCACTACCACAGCAAAAGATTTTATCCATAAAATGTCTGTTGTGTTGAAAGAACTGAAAGAAACAAGGGTTTCCTTGAAAATATTGGACCGCGTGAATTACGGCGATGACGGCCAAAGAAAATGGCTGTTGAACGAATCCTCAGAGCTGGCATCTATAAGCGCAAAAATGATCTTGAACAAACAGAATGAAAATGAAAATTAAAATGAAAATAAAAATTAAAAATTCCATCCGTTCCTTGAAGTTTGGTTTTCGTTTTATTCCTAAAGCAAAACCATATCACGAATGGAATTTTTCATTTTCATTTTTATTTTAATTTTAATTTTCATTTTTATTTTCATTTTTATTTAAACCCCTACCGCCACACCGCCTCTCGACGCCTTCTTCCTCGCATGTTCTTTCAGGTGCACCTTTCTCAGCCGGATCGAAGTCGGCGTCACTTCCACATACTCATCGCCCATGATATATTCGAGGGCTTCTTCCAGCGTGAATTTTCTTGGCGGCACCAGTTTCGCTTTTTCGTCAGTACCCGAAGCACGGACATTGCTGAGTTTTTTCGTTTTGGTCACATTGACCGTCAGGTCGCCGGGGCGGGTATTTTCGCCGACAATCTGGCCTTCGTAAATCTCTTGGCTGGCCTCGATAAAAAATGCGCCCCTGTCCTGCAGGTTGAAGATAGAATAGGGGATGGCCTTGCCCGTTTCCATGGCGATCATGGAGCCGTTGATGCGTTTTGGCAGCTCGCCTTTGTGCGGTTGGAACTCGATGAAACGATGGGTCATGATGGCCTCTCCGGCAGTGGCCGTGAGCATGTTCCCGCGCAAACCGATGATGCCGCGCGAAGGGATTTCAAACCGCAGCAGCACCCGGTCGCCCTTTGGCTCCATCGAACTCATGATGCCCTTGCGGCGGGTCACCATGTCAATGGCAGTGCCGGAAAGTTTTTCAGGCACGTCAATGGTCAGTTCCTCAACCGGTTCGTACAGCTTGCCGTCAATGCGTTTGGTGATGACCTGCGGCTGGCCGATCTGCAGCTCGTAACCCTCCCGGCGCATGGTTTCTATCAAAACAGAAAGGTGCAGCACGCCGCGTCCGAACACGCGCCAGGCATCCATGTTGCCTGCTGGCTCGATGCGCAGGGCGAGGTTTTTTTCCAGTTCTTTTTTCAGGCGGTCGTTGATATGGCGGGAAGTAACGTACTTGCCTTCTTTGCCAAAAAACGGCGAGTCGTTGATGGTGAACAACATGCTCATGGTCGGCTCGTCAATGTCAATGGTCGGCAGTGCTTCCGGGTTTTCGATATCAGCGACGGTATCTCCGATCTCAAACCCCTCGATGCCCTGGATGGCGCAGATGTCGCCCGCCTGCACTTCGTCGGTTTTTGTTTTTGTCAAACCTTCAAACAGGTACAGCCCACGGATGCCGTGCTTTTGCACAGTGCCGTCTTTTTTAATCAAGGCTATCTGTTTGCCCGATTTCAAGGTGCCCCGGTGCAGCCGTCCGATGGCCGTCCGTCCGATGTAGTTAGAATATTCGAGGGAAGTGACCAATAGTTGGGTCGTGCCTTGTTCCACTTTCGGGGCGGGGATATGCTCGACGATGGCATCCAAGAGGTAGGTGATGTTATCGGTCGGCTTTTCCCAATCCGGCCCCATCCAACCAAATTTGGCGGAGCCGTAAACGGTCGGGAAGTCCAATTGGTCTTCGGTGGCACCGAGATCGCACATGAGGTCAAAAACGGCGTCCTGCACCTCTTCCGGTGTGCAGTTTTCCTTGTCCACCTTATTGATGACGAGGATGGGTTTCAGGCCGAGTTCCAAAGCTTTTTGGGTCACAAAACGGGTCTGCGGCATTGGGCCTTCAAAGGCATCCACCAAGAGCAGCACGCCGTCGGCCATGTTCAGTACCCGCTCTACCTCGCCCCCGAAATCGGAGTGGCCGGGGGTGTCTATCACGTTGACTTTCAGCCCTTTGTACCAAAAAGCGGCGTTCTTGGCCAATATGGTGATGCCCCGTTCTTTTTCGAGGTCGTTGCTGTCCATGATGAGGTCGCCCGGCGTTTCATGCTCCCCAAAAAGTTTTCCTGCCAACAGCATTTTGTCAACGAGCGTGGTCTTGCCGTGGTCAACGTGGGCGATGATTGCTATATTTCTTATGTCCATAAAATTGAATGGCTAATGCAGTGATTCGTAATTAGTTGATTAGTGATTAGTTCGCCAAATCCTTGATAATGTGGTATTTACCAAAAAATAAATAGTCCGCTAATAACGAATCGAACCACTAAATGCCTGCCGGTAAGCAGGGTTTGAATGGTTTGAATGGCTTGAATGGTCAAATGGCTCAAATGGTTTTATTAACCATTCAAGCCATTTGACCATTCAAGCCATTTCATTGCTTTTTTGAAAAAGAGCGCAAAGGTAGATTAATTAGCGGCAGTGGGC
>DROJ01000571.1 GCA_011321935.1 Bacteroidota bacterium
ATTGAGGCAACGCCTTTCCCCCCGCACTCCCCGCCCAAAGGCATCACCTCAATGCTGCAAACATCCGCCAATATCCGCATTTCTTGCGTGGATATTCTTTCTTTCGGGGTATTTTATTGAGATTTGCCGCTTTGTTTAGAATCAATCAATTTTTTGGCTATACGACAGCAACATGATAAACGGAAAACCACTCATCGCAGGCATCCAACAGATCGGCATCGGCAATGCCAACGTCCACGACACCTGGCGCTGGTACCGGCAACATTTCAACTTCGACGTACCCATTTTTGACGAAAAGGCAGAGGCCGCCCTCATGCTGCCCTATACCGGCGGCGAGCCGCGGGAACGCCATGCCATCCTCGCCCTGAACATGCGGGGAGGGGGCGGCCTCGAAATTTGGCAATACACCTGCCGCACTCCGCAAGCCCCTGATTTTCAACCACTTTTGGGCGATTTGGGGATTTATATTTTAAAAATAAAATCTTCGGACGTGCCCGCTACTTTTTCTTTTTTAAAATCAAAAAACGTGAACCTGCTCGGGGAAGTCAACCAAAACCCGGCTGGCCAAGCGCATTTTTATCTTTCCGACCCCTTCGGAAATTTGGTGGAAGTAGTCGAGGGCAACGATTGGTTTTCAAACTCCAGCGGTTCGATGGGCGGCGTTTATGGCTGCACGGTCGGCGTGTCGGACATGGCCCGGTCCATTGAATTTTACAAAAATATGCTGGGCTACGACGTGGTCGTTTTTGACGAAAAAAAGCCTTTCGATGATCTAAAAATCCTGCCCGGCGGAGAACAAGTTTTCCAACGTGCTTTGCTCCGCCACAGCGAGCCACGCCGAGGGCCTTTCTCCCGTTTGTTCGGCAGCAACGAAATAGAACTGCTGCAGGTACATGGCCGCCGTCCGCGCAAGATTTTTGAAAACCGCTTTTGGGGCGATCTCGGCTACATCCACATCTGCTTCGACGTGGTGGGCATGGACGCCATGCGCGAAAAATGCAAACTGCTCGGCCACCCATTTACCGTTGATAGCGGCAACTTTGATATGGGCGAGGCTGCCGGGCATTTCAGCTACATCGAAGACCCCGACGGTACTTTGATCGAATTTGTGGAGGCACATAAAGTCCCGCTGATCAAAAAGATCGGCTGGTATTTGAACCTCAAAAAGAGGCCCCACGGAAAGAGTCTGCCAAATTGGATGATAAAGGCGCTGGGTTTTGGGAGGGTGAGGGATTGAGTGTTTTGAGGTGACGCCCCGAGGGTTCGGGACAAGCTCTTTGCGCGTTGGCTTTAGCGGGCGTGATAAAGGTGTTGCCTCAAAAATTCGAGCTACATTTTGAGGCAACACCTTCTTCACACCCGCTAAAGCCAACGCGCAAAGAGCTTGTCCCGAACCCTCGGGGCGTCACCTCAAGGCATTCAATCCTTCCCTTTTTCAATAATTTCTTTCACCTCCTCAAAACCTTCTTTTTTGATGGCTTGGATAGGGGCAGCTTTTCTGTTTCCCCCTTTTTTCAATTCAATGATTTCCTGCACAGAACCCGGCCGGCGGCCGATCTGCCAACTGAAGCCTTCCAATTTCAGCGCCTCGTGGTCGGCGTCTTTCATGGGGAAGAGGTTGGCCTTTGGCTGGGCATAAAACACGATGCCTTCCACCTCGTTGTTGCCGAACAAAATTTTCATTTCGCTGCAAAGCGTTTTGTTGACACCTATATATGCCCTGTCGTCGTCGAGGGCATAATAGACCGACTCGGCATTGCCGACTACGCGCACATTTCGCAGCTCGCCGGAGCGGAAAAAAGCAGTGCTGTTACGCCCTTTTATTTGGTTAAAAAACAGTTCATCGGGTGAGTTGACGATGAAGGAATTTTCTTTCATAAAAATACGGTCAATGGCATTATTGGCCAATTGGATGTCAATGTGGTCGGCAGTAAACTGAGAGGTGTCCGACCAAATGATGGGTTCATCAAACAGCTTGAAAAGCGAATCGGCCGAGCTATAAGCAAGCGAATCGCAAAGGGCTTGCAGGTCACTTTTGTAAATACGTACATCGTTGTAAGCCAAGATAATGCGCTCCTCTTGGGAGTTTTGAGTTGGGGAGTTTTGAGTTTTGAGTTTTGAGTTTTGAGTTATTTGATCCGTGGTATCTTTTTCAGGTATCATTTCATCCAAAAGGTCGAGCAGCGGGGTGTCTATTTCTTTTGCTTCGAGGCTGTCGGGCGGCGTGTTTGGCTTTTCGATCAACTCGGCAATTTGGCCGCTTTCTTCCGCCATTTTATTTGCTACCGCAATGGGAATGGAATCCAAAGGCCGCTCTAAAAGGACTGTATCCACTACCTCCGTTCCGGCCAACCCAACCGAATCTTTGCCTTCCAAAAAAGTACCGCCCAACCCAGTGCTATCTACCTCCACCAAAGACTGACTCCCCGCAGACTGCGTACTGGAGACTGAAGACTGGAGACTGGACCGGGGGTTGAAAGAAATCAAAGTATCGGCGCTGATAAAGATCGAGTCGCCGTCAATTTCTTTGATGAGCAGCGGGCGGGAGGGCCTTCCGAGCGAGTCCCTTCCGCCGAATGCTTTCAAAAAATTCCGTTTTTTCGAGTTCTCGGCATATTCGCAGATGACCGTCATTTTTTGCGTGGTGTCGGTAAAAACGACGTTGCCGACGGCAATGCCCAGCTCCCGTTCTTTGATGTAGTCCACCTGATCGGCATCCAAAATTTGGTCGCCGTCCACGATGTGCGAGCGGCCACGGGTGGAGTAGGTTTCGTTTTTGGAATTATAAGAAATAGTGTCGCCCGTGAGGGTCCTTTCCTCGTCGTGGAAGAAGCCCTTGCCCATCAGTACGGTGACGCCCGTGGTCTCGTTGTGGCGGATGATATTGGCCGTGGCCACGCTGGTAGAGTCCTCAAAATGGGCATTGCCGAGCAGGGTCACTTCTTTGGTATTGCCATCATAAAGCAGGGTGTCGGCCCATGCTTTTTGGTCGTTTTTGAGGTATTGCGGGTTTTTGTCGAACTGGGCTTTTTTGAGGTTTATATCATAAAAACCCGACTCGGTGTAAATCTTCGCGGTGTCCTGTACGATGAGCGTGGGCGCAAGGAAAGTAACGATTTTTGTCCTCGCATTGAACTGCAGGGTATCCGAGCGGAGGGTAAAATCAGGACTGGCCACCACCACGCTGTCTTTAAAAAAAATGTCGTCGGTGCGGGCATGGAAATAGCCGCGCGTACTTTTCAAATAGGTCGTATCGTCGGTCATGGTGGCACCGGTGAGGTAGGTCGCTATTTTGGTATCGGCGTCGTAGCTCAACTGCTCGGTGAACAGTTTTTGCCTGCCCTTCAGCATGGAGACGTTGCCGTAGAGTTCTGCGGTTTTGGTGTTGCTGGAATACTCCGCCGAGTCGGCAAATATGGTGGTCGAGTCGCCCTGTTGCAAGACGAAATTGCCCTCTGCCACCATCTCCGTACTGTTGACGATGATGGCGCTGTCGCAAAAAAGGAACATCGTATCTTGGTTCATTTCTACCTGCCCGATGAGCTTTTGAACAGTGTCCTGGCCGGTGGCGAAGTACTTTAGTTCGTCGGCGTAGCGGATGTTGATGTACTTGGTCTGGGAGCTGTCGGGAGGGGGAAGGGTATCGGTGGAAGGGGTTTGCGCGGAGGCAATGTTTATCGAAATAAAAAAAGAAAAAAGGCTAAAAGCCAGGTATTTAGCAATAGCATTTCTCCGATTTTTTTTTTCGTGAAATTTGTATTTGGGAACAGCCCAAAACCTTTGGAATATTTTTCTTATTCGCCCCATTCGCTTTTATTTCACCAAAAACGGCAACATCTTGAAACGGTGGTTTTATTTGCCAAAACTTAACATGCCGTGATCGGGTACGAAGTTACACCGGCGCTGCACTTTTCCCAACAATTTAGTATTTTTGGGGTCTAAACCTGCCTGCCGGCAGGCAAGATACCTCGGCCATGATTTTAGATGATAAATATATTCAGCCCATCCTTGATTCTCCGGCCATGCCGGAGTATGTGAGCGAACTCAACAAAAGGATGGAAGAAGAAAAGGCCAAGCGCCTTGATTTTTACAATTTTATCACTCCCAACATGAAGGCGGAATTCATCAATGGGGAGGTTGTCATCCACTCGCCAGCAAAGGACTGCTATACAATGGTCGTGATGAACCTGTCCACATTGATGAAAGTCTATGTCCTAAAGAACAAACTCGGCCTCGTCAGGGCAGAAAAAGCGCTCATCCCTTTCCAACGCAATGATTATCAGCCAGATATATGTTTTTGGAACAATGAAAAATCAAAAGAAATAAAGCCCGGCGAACACCTTTACCCCGTCCCGAACCTGATCGTCGAGGTATTGAGCAGAAGTACCCGTAGCAAGGACAAAGGGATCAAAAAAGAAGATTACGAAGCCCAGGGAGTAAAGGAATATTGGATCATTGACCCGAGGCCGGGCAAAGAAAAAATACAGCAATTTGTGCAGGGCGAGCAAGGTATTTATGGCATGGTCGCCGAAACGGACGATACAGGCGTACTTACCAGTTTTGCCATTCAAGGGTTTGAAATAAAAGTAGAAGCTGTTTTTGACGAAGCAAAAAACCTGGAGATGCTGGCGCAACTCATGGGCTGATTGATAAATCAACCGGCCTACACATACACCCCCTGCTCCCCAATTTTTTTCAGCTTCGCAATCACCCCCGCCGGGTCGTCGGCCTTAAAAACACTGCTCCCCGCCACCAGCACATTCGCCCCTGCCTGCAACAGTTTTTCCGCATTTTGCAGCCCTACCCCACCGTCAATTTCGATCAATGTCCGGCTGTTCCGTTCAACGATCATCTGTTTCAATTTCCTGACTTTAGGAAGGGTCTGGTAAATAAATTTTTGCCCGCCAAAACCGGGGTTTACGGACATCAGCAAGGCCAGGTCAATGTCCTCGATCAGGTCTTCCAATAGCTGCACCGGCGTATGCGGATTGAGCGCCACCCCTGCCTTTGCGCCCGTCGCTTTTATCTGCTGAACAGTGCGGTGCAGGTGCGGACATGCCTCATAATGCACCGTAATCACATCGGCCCCTGCCTCCCTGAACTGCCCGATATATTTCTCCGGCTCGACGATCATCAGGTGGACATCGAGCGGCTTTTTGGCCATCTTTTTCATCGTTTTCACGATGGACATCCCAAAGGAAATATTGGGCACAAAACGCCCGTCCATGATGTCCACATGAAACCAATCGGCCCCGCTGGCATTCACCATGTCGAAGTCCTTTTGCAGGTTGGAAAAATCAGCGGCAAGTACGGAAGGTGCGATAAGGTGGGTCATGTATACAGAGTTTGAGAAAATGAGAGTTTGAGAGAACCAGAGTTTGAGAGTTTGAGAGTTTGAGAGTTTGAGAGAATGAGAGTTTGAGAGCAGTATAGTGAAGGGACTTTTTATTTGCCGTTTTCTGGGGAGAGTTTGAGAGAACCAGAGTTTGAGAGTTTGAGAGAATGAGAGTTTGAGAGCAGTAAAGTGAAGGGACTCTTTTGCCTCTCGAACGAATTCCCAAAAGTCCCTTCACTTTACTGCTCTCAAACTCTCATTCTCTCAAACTCTCAAACTCTGGTCAAGGCGCGCCTGTCATCAAGACTCTCCGCCTTGTAGGGCGCTCCACATTTGGGTTTTCTTCTTCGGTGACAAAAAAGAGTTTGGAGGTTTGGACATAGGTCAGCGGGGAGAGTTCGCCGGGGGCATTGTTTTTCAAAACGCCTATTTTTTGAGCTTTTCGGTCCACGTTGGCCCACAGCACCAGCACTTTGTCTTTGGCGATGGAAGGCAGGTTGGTTGCATCGGCAAAAGCCTTTTTCTCGACATCGTTCCAATAGATAGTGGCCGTCGTGCCGGGCGCCCGGTTTGTTCCTTTGAGCAGCAGCACTTTGTTGTTGCGGTCGGTATAAAAACCGAGGTTGCCCCTCAGCTCCTGTTCTGTTTTTTCTTGGGCAGTTTTTTCTTGTTTCAGGGTTTCGACCTGTTCTTCCGATTTTGCCAGTTTGGCGGCAGCCGTTTTAGCCTTCTCCGCATTGTTGAAGGCCATATAACCGGCCACTATCAAAGCAAGGCCGAGCAAGCCGGCCAAAATGCCCGCCAGGTTTAAATTGCTTTCGCCCTTTTTCTTTTTTGCCCGGTAAGAAGGAAGGGCGGTAGATTCCGGTGCGTTTGCAGAACGGGAAGCAGGCGCAGTTTGAACTGTGGCAACGCTCATTACTTTGGCCTTCAGCCCCCCCTCTGGGGCCACTTGGTGGTTGAGGATGTAGGCACGGATGGTCTGCCGGATGGCCGCCAGTTCTTCTTTGATTTCGAGGTGCTGCGAAACCATTTCCTGCACCTCTTTTGCCTCTTCTTCGGTGACCATTCCGAGGACGTATTTTTCTAAAATTCCAGATGTTATAAAGGCTTGAGATTTCATTTTATTTAAGTGAAAAGTAAAGTTGAGCAAAGCGGAATCCCGAAAAAAGCGGGAAGGTAAAACCAAGTCAGCCCAGCACCTTCCGCATCGCTTTGATGGCAATGCGGAGCCTTGTTGCCACGGTGCCGACGGGGATGTTCATATGTTCTTCGACCTGTGATTCGGAAAGGTTTCGGAAAAAGGACAGTTCCAGAACTTTGCGGTGTTTTTCGTCTATCTGCCGGAACAGGTCTTCGAGGCTGTAGCCTGAGCTGTTGGATTTTTGGAAAGCAAAAAAGTCAAATTGCTCGCTCTTTGACTCATGCTCTATCGCCACTTTTTTGGCAATGTCCATTACCCAGGCAAAGGCGTTGATCCGATAAGGGTCGAAGGAAGAAGCCCTGTTCCAGATTTTACGGAACACCTCTACCACCACTACGTTCGCCCTGTCTTTTGATTCGGTAATGCGGAGGGCAAGGCCATAAATGGCAGGCGCGAACTCATCGTAAAGCGCACCGAGCGCCTCTTTATCGCCCTTTGCAATGGCCTTCAATATTTCATCATTTTGCATAGGTGCTGAATGTTGGACATTAATTTTTAAGGAACGTAAAGCTATGAAAACAAAGAAGGAGAATTTGGGCAAAAGTTTATTTTTATAAAATAAATATATCTGGTTTTGTGCGTTTGCCCCTCCCCATGGCCATCGGACCAAAGGGGGGCACCTTTCGCCCGGAATAAAGGCAAACAATAAAGTGTTTGCTTTCTTTAACAATGCGAAGGACAGGTTAATAAAAACTACTGATTTACAGGCAGTTATGTTTACTATACTTTAAAAGTTAAGTAAACGTCGAGCCTAAACCATTGACAATCAACACCCGCAAAATTTAACCCGTCATTCGGATTAATAAGGAAACAATGGGCTTCCGTTTGGGGAAAGATTTTGATGCAGAAAAATTTGGCCTGAAAACGGCACATTATTTAAATCCATTTAAAAAGAAGCCGCCGTTGAAGGCATGGTATATTATTGAATTTGAGGAAGAGGAGTTTTGGGAGGAGTTGGCAGGGATGGCCTTGGAGTTTACGGGGCGCTTGAAATGAAAAAAGGAGCAGTTGGCACTGCTCCTTTTTTTTATTTGAGCCTGCCCAATCCCGAAATTTATCGGGAGGGTAGCTACGTTCAATTAAACAAATTATCATAAGAGCCTCCCCCACTCCGCGATTGTTGTTGCGGGCGGGCGGCAGGTTGGTTCAGGTCGAGGGTATCATTGCGGGACGCTTCTGGGCTGAGCAGCATCAGGGTGCTTTCCTTTTCCCATTTTTCCAGCATCTCCAAACCTTCATCTTGGAACACGCCGTTTTGCAGGTCAATGGAGTCCATCATATTGGCCGACATTTCCATGAACCGCTCCATTTCGCCGACCTTGTTGGCCACGTCGTCGGCAATGTTTTCCAGGGCCATATCAAACATGGCCCGCTTGTCGGGATCGCCGGAAATGACGCTCATGGCCGACTTCATGGCCGAGTGGCTGGTGCGGATGATCTTGCGTTCCTGCTCCTTCAGTTTCACCTGGTCTTTGGTGTCTTCCAAAAGGATTTCGGAGTTTTTGTACATCTTGTCGAGGATGCGGTACAGCACCTTCATTTTGTTGTTCAGTTCGGTGTACCTGGCGTTGGTGTCCTTCATCCGGGCGGCCTTGCGGGTCGCCAAAATAACCTGGCTTTCCATGCCCTTCCGTTTGGCCACGCTGGCCATTTTCAGGTTTTTGTTGATCTCGTTGTTGTTCTCCTCGATGAGGGTGGTCATCTTGCGCATCTGCCCTTTTAGGGCGCCGATCTGCTTGCTCATTTTGCCGAGGTTGTCCTGCAGGTCTTCCACGTAGCTTTTTAAAATGCCGATAGGGTCAATCTTGACGAACAAGCCCGTGATGGAGCGCATGACGCTTTTGTACATGTACCAGATCAGGTTGCGCATCTTTGGATCGAGTACCATATATATAATGGCGGCCAAGGCTACCAACATCAGTACGAGGTACAAGGTATTGGCCGCAAGGGCCAACAATGTGCCCATGTAAGTAAACAGCAAATAACCGATGCCACCGACAATGGCTGCCAAAAAAATAGCGCCGGTCACTCCTTCTGGCCGTTGCCAAAAAGGTTTTTTTCCCATATTTGGAGGTGCAATATCAGACATGTTTTAGTGATTAGTGATTAGTTATCAGTGATTAGTAAAGCAGTGATTAGTTATCAGTGATTGGTAATCAGTAGGGCAGTGACCAATGGAGCAGTGATCGCTAATCACTGGTCGCTGCTCTACTGATCACTGATAAACTGACAACTAATCACCGCTTCACTAATCACTGCTCACTGAACGAAAACCCTAAAGTAGGGATTTTTGGATTTATACAACTATATGGAGGGCAAATTTTCGGACAAAGCGCGGCTCAGCTTCCATAAACTTCCTTCCTGCTTGCCTTCAACGTGTTGAGCAACAGGGAGGTTACAGTCATCGGGCCGACGCCGCCGGGCACGGGGGTAATGTAACTGCAAAGCGGAGCGACGGCCTCGTAATCCACATCGCCGACGAGGCGGTAGCCCCTTTTCCGGCTGGCATCCTCTACCCTGTTGATGCCGACATCTATCACCACTGCGCCTTTCTGAACCATGTCTTTTTTTATGAAATTGGGAATACCGATGGCCGCTACGATAATGTCGGCTTGCCGCAAAATGCCGGACAGCCCCTGTGTGCGGCTATGGGTAATGGTAACGGTGCAATTTCCAACTTTGGCCTTGCGGGAAAGGAGGATGCTCATCGGCGTACCGACAATGTTGCTGCGGCCAACGATGACGGCATGTTTGCCCGAAGTTTCGATGCCGTAGCGCTCCAACATGGTGACAATACCAAACGGAGTTGCCGGCAAATAACAGGGCAGGCCGAGCGCCATCCGCCCAAAATTGACGGGGTGGAAGCCGTCAACATCCTTTTTTGGGTCAATGGCGAGGGTTATCTTTTCTTCGTTGATGTGCTTGGGCAGGGGCAACTGGACGATGAAGCCGTCAATGTCGTCGTCGTTGTTGAGGGCATGCACCGTTTCGATGAGTTCTTGTTCTGTAACGCCGGCACCTTTGCGCACCAAAGTTGATTTGAAACCCACCTTTTCGCAGGAGCGGGTCTTGTTGCGCACATACACTTTGCTGGCGGGGTTGTCGCCCACCAAAACAGCGGCGAGGTGGGGGATTTTGCCGCCGCCTTTTTTTATTTTTTCCACTTCTTGGGCTATCTCGGATTTTATTTTTTCGGAAAGGGCTTTGCCGTCAATGATTGTCATTTGAGTTTTGATTTAGGGAAATGATAAAAATGGCCTGCCAAATAGGATTGAACACAGATCGAACTGATTGAACTGATTTCAACAGATTTATTAATAGTACCACAAATAATCTGCGAAAATCAGTTCAATCAGTTCAATCTGTGTTCAATCCTACTGGGTCGGTTATTTTTGCCTGTTCCCTCATTGATTGTGAATGATAACAAATCAATGTGGTCGGTGTAAATTTCAAGCAAGTACCAGGCTTTTCCCGGTTTTCATTTTACCAGAAAATGTAACTCTTCGGCACGGTGCTTTTTTTTATTGCCTGCGGCAACAGCAAAAAAGCGGAGCGCCGGAAGCAGCGCTTCCCGGTTGCCAAATCACTGCTCCCCAAAAAAATCAATGATCTGCTCCGCCATTTCCATTCCGATGGCCGATTGCGCCTCGGCAGTCTGGCCGCCGATGTGGGCAGAAACGGAAACTTTCGGGTGGTCCAGCAATGCCTGTTTGGGAGTAGGTTCGCCGACAAAAACATCGAGACCGGCACCTCCGATCTTTCCGCTTTCGAGGGCTTCGAGGAGGGCATCTTCGTCAACAGTGCCGCCCCGGGCAGTGTTGATAATGATGGCGCCGTCTTTCATTTTTGCAAATTCTTCTTTGCCCAGCAAGGGCTTGCTGCCGCTCGGCACATGCAGGGTGATGAAGTCGGACTTGGCCAAAACATCGTCCCATTTGGAGGTCTCCAATTTTACGGTCAAGCTCACATCTTGGCTCTTGAACACATTGATATCTATGTCGGCGTGGTTGATGACGAGGTCGCAGGGCATCACTTTCATGCCCATGCCGATGCCGATCTTTGCCGACTCTTGGCCGATGCGCCCGAAGCCGATGATGCCGAGCGTTTTGCCGCCCAACTGAAAACCTGCGGTCGCTTTTTTGATGGCCTTAAACTCGGTGTTGCCTTTGGTGGGCATCACCCGGTTGGAGATGTGCAGGTTGCGCGCCAGCGCCAGCATATGCCCAAAGACCAGCTCTGCAACAGCACGCGACGAGGCACGGGGCGTATTGTAAACCTCGATGCCTTTTTCACGGGCATAAGCCACGTCAATATTGTCGAGGCCAACTCCGCCGCGGGCAATTATTTTCAGGTTTGGGCAGGCATCTATCAAATCTTTGCGCACCTTTGTGGCGCTTCGCACGCAAATCGCATCGTAAGCGGGCAGCAATTTGGGGAGGTCTTCTTGGGCTATTTTTTCAGTGTCCACTTGATAACCGGCTTCCTCTAAAAGGAGCAGCCCGTCGGGGTGGATTCCGTCGTTGGCAAGTATCTTTATCATCTTGATTTTTTTAAGGGAGTTTGTAATAAATAAACTGCCCGTTATGGCGAAGTCATTTTTTCTTGTGAGGAACATAAAAAAACCGCACATAGTGGGGCTACGTAAGTTTTTTTTGGGTTTCTCAGAAGGAAAAAGAACGAGCCAGAATGGGTAAGTTATTTATTACAAACTCCCCAAAATGAAATACGTGAATAAGGCCGACAAAGTAAGGCATTTTTTGGCTACAAAACATTTTTAAAAATGTCCATCCCTTACCTTTGCACGGCAATTTTTTTTGTAAAACAAACAAGCTGCAAAATGAAAACGCACGGAGGCCACCTTTGTAAGTTTTTAATTTTGGCATCTCGGCACACAACCAATTATTTTGATAAAACAATACATATGAAAAAAATCATATACCTAGCGCTATTTTTGCTTTTCTGCACCGCTGCTTTTTCCCAAAAAGGGATGCAAAGAGCCACCGTAAAATTCAAGCCCCACCAGCTCAACAAGGCCAAAACCGAAATGCCCGACGGCACTTCCGTTTTCAAGTCCTCCGCTTTGGGGGAAGTCCCGCTGAAAGAAATCGAGCCTTTTTTGGCCTACTCCATTTCCTGGAAAGCCGAAAGCTGGGACGAAAACAACCACTTCGAGATCGTCTTTCACGACGGCAACGAGCAGGGCAAACCCATTCCGGTCAGCCCTGATTCTCATTTTGAAAAAACCGATGAGAACTACTTTAGCCAATTGTTTTACACCGACAAAAACGCCACAAAATTCCATTTGAACTATACCGGCTCCGCCGAAATGGAGTGGGCAGAAGTCCATTTTTTCAGCCCGGGCAAAACGGAAAAGACGCCCGAAATGACCACTCCGCCCGCTGGCGACAAAACGGCCTGCCCCTGCCCGCAGCCCAGCTACCTCGACCGCTTGGGCTGGTGCCCCGATGGCTCTTGCCCAAAGAACAACCCGGTGGCAACCATCCCGACACACCTTATTATACACCACTCGGCAGGCAGCAACACGGCCAGCGACTGGGCAGCCGTCGTGCGTTCCATATGGAATTTCCACGTCAACGACAGGGGCTGGGACGACATCGGATACAATTGGCTCGTTGACCCCAACGGCGTACTGTACGAGGGCCGTGGCGACAATATCCGCGGCGCCCATTATTGCGGCAAAAACAGCGGGACGATGGGCACCTGCGTGATGGGCGATTTTACAAACGTAGCCCCCACCAGCAACGCCGTCGGGAAGCTCTCAGAACTGCTTGCCTGGAAATCTTGCGATGCGGGCCTCGACCCGCTGGGCAGTGGTTGGCACAACGCCTCCAACGCAACGGTGATGCACATTTCAGGACACCGGGACGGCTGCTCCACCGAGTGCCCCGGCAATATGTTTTACCCGACCATCCCCAGCATCAGGGAGACCGTCTATGATATGCTCGTCAATGGCTGCAGCAGCTTTTTCATCGCCGCCCCCACCAATATAATGGCCGAGCATACCCTCGCCGGCCCTATCCACGTGACCTGGGAAGACAATGCCGACAACGAGCAGGGCTACGAACTGGAGCGCTCTTTTATGCACAACAACAATTTTTTGAAAATAGCAGAACTGCCCGCCAATACGACCTCGTATGAAGACGAGGGTGTGACCATTCTTTCGTTCGATTATTATTACCGCGTAAAAGCGGTTTTTGGCGACTCGTCTTCTGTATATAGCAATGAAGCCCATTTAACTCCCCCGCTCGCCGCTTCCGATTTATTAAATAAAAACACCGTGCAGATTTCTCCAAACCCGACCAATGGATCGGTCAATGTTTTTATTAAAAATGAATTTATTGGAAATATGGAAGCCACTGTTTTTAATGCGCTCGGCCAACAAATGAGCTGGCAAATCAATATTAATAAAAACAGGCCCGATATACAGTTCGAGCTTGATTTAAATAACTTTTCAAACGGTATTTATTTTATTAAAATAACGCAGGAGGAGGCAGTTGGAGCGTTTAGGGTTTTGAAAAAACAATAATTAGTATTTCTCGAAATCCCGAAGGGATTGAATTTGAATAGCCCCGGATGCAATCCGGGGTAAAGCGTAAAATACGGGTAACAACCCCAGAGGGGTTGAATGTGAA
>DROJ01000572.1 GCA_011321935.1 Bacteroidota bacterium
AAGACCCCGGTGCAATGCGCCGGGGCTTCAAACAAACATACTATGGGAGGGGGAATTAATTCCCCCTCTTTCGGAAGGGCACGGAGACGGGGCGACAGATTCGGTCGTTTGCCTCGGCATATAAAATAAAAATAAAAAAACCGCACGTGTTGGTGGCACGTGCGGCTTTTCATTTTCATTTTCATTTTCATTACAAAGCAAAGACCCCGGTGCAATGCGCCGGGGCTTCAAACAAACATACTATGGGAGGGGGAATTAATTCCCCCTCTTTCGGAAGGGCACGGAGACGGGGCGACAGATTCGGTCGTTTGCCTCGGCATATTAAATAAAAATAAAAAAACCGCACGCGTTGGTGGCACGTGCGGTTTTTTATTTTCATTACAAAGCAAAGACCCCGGTGCAATGCGCCGGGGCTTCAAACAAACATACTATGGGAGGGGGAATTAATTCCCCCTCTTTCGGAAGGGCGCGGAGACGGGGCGACAGATTCGGTCGTTTGCCTCGGCATATTAAATAAAATAAAAAAACCGCACGTGTTGGTGGCACGTGCGGCTTTTCATTTTCATTTTTATTACAAAGCAAAGACCCCGGTGCAATGCGCCGGGGCTTCAAACAAACATACTATGAGAAAACAACTTGAAGATTGCTTTTTTCAAAACAACCCGCAAGAAAAAGACCTAACAAAAACATATTAGTTTTTGTTTGATATTTTTATATATTTTTCAAGCGCCATGGTCATCGAGGGAATACCGGGAGCAGGCGCTTTTATGTTCAGGAACAAGTTGTGGTCTGCGATGGCCTTTGTGGTGGACTTTCCAAAACCGGCGATCCGGGTGTCTTTTTGCTCAAAAGTCGGAAAATTTTCATACAAAGCCTTGATGTCAAGTGGACTAAAAAAAACGATGATGTCGTAATAAATGTTTTCCAGGTCGCTCAGGTCGCTCGTCACTGTCTGGTACATCATGGCCTGTTGCCAATCGAAACCGTTTTCTTCCAGATAAGCGCCAAAGGTGCCTGATCCCAAATTTGAAGTGGGCAACAAGAACTTTTCCTTTTTGTGCTTTGTGAAGGCGGCCTGCAGGTCTTGGACAGCCCGCACCCCCGCAAATACTTTTCTTTTCCGATAGACAATGAATTTTTGCAAGTAGTTGGACACTGCCGCCGTTTTGCAAAAATACTTGGTGTCTTGGTGCATCCTGATCCTCATTTCCTCGCAAAGACGGAAAAAATGCTCAATCGCATTTTTACTGGTGAAAATGATTGCAGAAAATTCATCTGGCCGAATCCGCTGCTTGCGGAATTCTTTGACCGACAATCCCTCAACATGTATGAAGGGCCTCCAGTCAATTTTCAGGTTGTATTTTTCCTCAAGGTCATAGTACGGGGAACGTTCAGGTTTTGGCTGTGATACTAGAATCGATTTTACCAACTTGTACTTTTCCTCCGCCATTTTGATATTGCTTACTTCCATTCGAAAGAAAAAAATTTAGTTTCTCAACGTGTAGGCCGAGTAATGCTAATACAGGTTCAACAACTTAATTGTGACTAGTAAAGGCGCAAATTCGACGGCGCAAAGGTACAAGAAAAAGTGGAACTTGTGCCAAGCGAAGAAGCGGTTGGCTATGAACAGCCCCCGCAAGGCCCTAAAGGCGATGGTGAGCAAAAGCAAACCGAGGGCAAGATAGATGGCAAAACCTGTGACACCCGCAGGGGCATAGGCGATGAGCAAAACCATGGGGACAAGGAATATCCCGGCAATCACATTGAACACCGTCACCGTAAAATTGTACCGGGACACCTCCTTTTCGACCGGGAAAATGTATTTCACAATTTGGAGCAGCAGGTGTTTTACTGCATAAAAACCGGCAATGCCCCCGATGCAGAGGAGCAAAGTGCTGATATTGTTTCCCGCTATTTTTATGTTGAAATACCGAAGTGCGAGAAAAACGAAAATACCCGCGTTGACAAAGAACATGACATATAGTATAAGGTAGGCCACCGTGGTGTCCGTACTCTGCTCCCGCAGCAATTGGCTCAACATGTTGTCGCTCTTGAACGCCCGCCATATTTTTGAAATAAAAACCCTGAAAACAGTCACCACCAATGTCAGGATGACCATCATGGTAAGGATGGTAAAAAAAAGGAAACGCTGAAAGATGGCCGTTTTTTCCTTTGCCGTAACAGGTTTTCTCCTCCGTTCTACGGTAAAACCGGGGGTTTCCGAAGTGCGCCTGTGCGCATCCATCTGGAGCTGTATTTTGTCAAAAGGGTTGGAAGAAGTGGAAATGGTAATGGTACTGTCGGCCGAACTGCTTTGGGGGATGCGCGGCAAGAGGTCGAAAGGGCTGGCCGTCTGTTGGCCAAAGGCAATGTTGCCGAGGCAACAAATTACCAAAACAAGTGGTATTGATCTTTTTATAAAAATAGGTTTGTCCATCTTTTGAATCATCGTTCGCAAAAATAGCTTTTCCTGTTTTGAATTTGATAATATGCGGGCAACTATTCAACGGCTTCCTTTGAGGCGATGCCTTTGCGAGGGGATAGAGGGAGGAAAGGCGTTGCCTCAAGTTTCGTCGGTATGAGGCAACGCCTTTCCGCCCTCCACCCCTCCGCAAAGGCATCGCCTCAAAGGACTCTGCGGAACGACTACATTTGCAGCCATATATCCACTTGCACCGCTGCCGCAATGTTAATGGCCTGTTAAGCGTTTTTCAAAAAGCAAAACAAACGGGTACTTTTGGCGGCGGACAGAGGACGGTTGACGGTTGACGGTTGACGGTGGACGGGGACTGGAGTTCTTTCTGGACAATGGGAAAAAATTCCAAAAAAATAGAATCAAGGCCTGCTCCCCGTCCACCGTCCACCGTCCACCGTCAACCGTCCACCGTCCACCGTCCCTCGTTCCAATGAACAATAAAAACATCATACGGGTCGTCATTTTGGGCGCTTTGGCCATCATCGGGATGATCTCCATCCAGGCCTACCTGTTGATGAACACATGGGACGCAGAAGAAAAGCAGTTTGAAGAAAAGGTCATCATTGCGCTGCAAAACGTGGCGCACAGGTTTGAGAAACTGGGCAGTACGCCGCCGGAGGTTGACCTCATCAACCAGGTTTCCTCCAATTATTTTGTGGTCAATATCAACGACAATATCCGCCCCGAAAACCTAGAGTTTTTTTTAAAAACAGAACTCGAAGACATCGGCCTGCGCGAAGATTTTGAATACGGCGTCTATAATTGCGAATCGAAAGAAATGGCTTACGGGAAGTACATCAGCTACACGCCGGAGCAGCAAGCAAGCCCCGTTGAGCATAAAGTGGAACTGCCCATGCACGAGGACGACAACCTCGTTTATTATTTCGGTATCCGCTTCCCCAAGCGCACTTCGCAGATATTGAGCAACATGCGCCTGACGCTGATTTTTTCTGGGATTTTGCTGGTCACTATTTTATTTTTCCTTTATTCCATGTTCATTATTTTGCAGCAAAAACGGCTTTCCGAAATGCAAAAGGATTTTATTAACAACATGACCCACGAGTTCAAAACGCCCATTTCGACCATCAAGATTTCGTCCGATGTTTTTATGAACAGCCCCGAAATATTGGGCAACGAACGGCTGAAAAAATACACCAAGATCATCCAAGAGCAGAATGCCCGCCTCAATAGGCAAGTGGAAAAAGTATTGCAATTGGCCCGCATCGAAAAAGGCAATTTTAAGCTGAAAAAAGAAAGCCTCGACCTCAACGAATTATTGAAAAATACCATTGAAAGCATAAAATTGCGGGTAGAAAAATCAGGCGGCAGCCTGACCTGTAATTTGATGGCCACCGACGCAACATTGGCCGCCGACAAACTCCACCTGACCAACATCGTCCACAACCTTTTGGACAATGCCATCAAATATTGCAAAGAAGTGCCGATCATAGAAGTGAGCACCCAAAACCTTGCAAACGGTAAAATAAAACTGCAGGTAAAAGACCAGGGAATCGGCATCGAAAAAGAAAACCTCGGAAGGCTCTTCGATAAATTCTACCGCGTGCCCACGGGCAACGTCCACAATGTAAAGGGTTTTGGCCTCGGCCTCTTTTACACCAAAAATATTTGTGAGGCGCACGGCTGGAAAATCAACATCGAAAGTGAACCGAACAAAGGAACCACCGTATCAATTGTTATGGGCTGAGATGGTTGAGCGGCCGGTCTCAACCATCTCAACCTTTCTAAACCTTCCTCAACTTTTTTCACCATGAAAGCACACCTATTGTATGTAGAAGATGATGAAAGCCTCGGCTTCGTGACCCGCGACAACCTCGAACTGCAGGGCTATCAGGTCACGCATTTTGCCGACGGCCAATTGGCGATGGAAGCCGTCAAAGAGCAGCGCTTTGACCTTTGCATCCTCGATGTCATGTTGCCGGGCGTGGACGGGTTTACCATTGCCAGCGAAATCAGGAAATACGACACGCAGGTGCCCATCATTTTCCTCACGGCCAAATCTTTGAAAGAAGATAAAATAAAAGGGCTGAAACTCGGCGGCGATGATTATATCACCAAGCCGTTCAGCATCGAAGAGCTTATTTTGAAAATAGAAGTTTTTCTGCGTCGGCGTACTATATATGCTCCCCATGCTGCTTCCAATTTTAAAGTGGGCAAGTATGAGTTCGACCACGCCAACCTCCAACTCAAACTCAACGGCGACGCCAAATCGCTCACCCAGCGCGAGGCCGATCTCCTCCAATTATTTGCCGAAAAACCCAATCAGGTCATCAAGCGTTCGGTCATCCTTGAAAGGCTGTGGGGCGAAGACGATTATTTTCTCGGGCGCAGCCTCGACGTTTTTATTTCCCGCTTGCGCAAATATTTAAAAAAGGACGAGTCCCTGAAAATCGAAAATATACACGGAGTGGGCTTTCGTTTGAAAATGTGATAAAATGCTTTTGGCCAATAGCTATTGGCTATTGGCCAAAAGCATTGTTTATTTCTCTTCGTCAAAATATATTTTATAAAAACTCTTTCCTTTTTCTTCGTCATATCCTTTTTCGATCAGCCGCTTGTCGCCATGTATATATACGTGGAAATTTTTATCCAATTTTAAAACGCTGCGCATAATGCGCGACTGTTTTTTTACCGCAGGTTCTGATATTTCAAATTCATCAACGACAGGTAAATTATTTTGCTCTTGGTATTCCCGGCGGAATTCTTGAAATGAATTGGCGACCGCTTCGTCTTTAAAAACCTGGCTCGCATATTCATTTTCATTAAATTCATCATTGTCGCGGAAATATTGCACCGACGAATTCAGCATATCTATTTTATCCGCTTTTTCAATTTCAAAACTATCGTCCATCGCTTTAGAGGTCACGAATTTTTTGGTGGCCTTCATAAAACTTTCCGTAAAATGGTAATTGTCGGCGCAGGGTTTTATTTGCAAAAATTTTTCTTTCCAAAATTTCGCTTCCTCGCCTTTATTTGTTTTGTCAATTACCGCCAATTTATATCCGCCCGCCTCATTGGTATTGCATATCAGGCAGCCCTTGTCCAGTTTTTCAATATTTACGCCGTGGTCGTAATTTAATTGGATATTGTTATCTTCCGATATAGCTTTTAAAAAAGGCTGCTTGTTTTCTGATTTAAATAAACCGATTGCATCCGTCAGTTCATCTTCCACCAATACGTCCCGAATTAAAACAACATATAGCTCGCCTGCTTTTATATTTGGGTGTTCAGAATTTTCAAAAAGCAATTTTGCTATATTTTTTGAATATTCGTGAAAACTGATTTCTTTATTATTAAAAATTTCTTTCGCTAAATTAAAAAGCGGATTATCAAGCCCTTCCTCATTTGTTATTTTAAAACTATAAAATGCGGGCGAATTAAAATGCCCGAGAAAATATTGCTGCAATATTTCGTTCAGTGCAGGGTCGGAAATATCCAAATCTTTATTCGACAAAATCAATTCCTCGCCGTTGTATTTATTTCCGATAATATGGGCGGACACATTTTTTATTTGACATTCAGTGGTCTGTATCATGTTTTTATTTTTTGTTGTAAATTATATTTTCCAAAAGAGTTGCGAAGGTAATAAGCCCGCAGGTTTTTTTCTTTGCCTATTCTTTTTTCAGTAGTGTGAAATTTTGAGTGATCAGAGTTGACAACTTTTCAAAAGTTGTCAACTCTCCTCTCCCCTTTGTTCACGTCCCCTTGTCATTCGCCGGAGGCGAACCTGTTCACGTGAGAAGTGAAGCCATGTACGGCAGCACTTCTCACGTGAACAGGTTCGCCTCCGGCGAATGACAAGGGGAGGAGCCTCAAATAATTAAATTGGATATTTATTTAAAATTAAAAAAGTTAATCAAGGGCAAATTGAGGAGTTCTTTTTTACTGAACCCACAGTTTCCTAAACTTGCATTTCAAAAAAAACAAACCTATGCCAACCACCATCATATCTTACAACGTCAACGGCATCCGCGCTGCCATCAGAAAAGGTTTCGACGAATGGCTTGCTGCCGAAAGCCCCGATGTCCTCTGCCTGCAAGAATCAAAGGCCCGCCCCGAGCAGGTTGATTTTGCTTTTGCCGAAAAACTGGGCTACCACCACCATTGGGTTTCCGCCGAAAAAAAAGGGTACAGCGGCGTGGTCACTATTTCAAAACAAAAACCCGACAAAGTGGTAGAAGGCTGCGGCATGGAAAAATACGACCGGGAAGGCCGCATCATCCGCACCGATTTTGGCGACTGGTCGCTGCTCAATTGTTACTTCCCCTCTGGCACCAGCGGCGACGTTCGGCAGGACTTCAAATATGGCTTCCTCGATGATTTTTTTGAGTGGGCGCACGAGTTGAAAAAGGAACGCCCCAAGCTCATCATCGTCGGGGACTACAATATCGCCCACACCGAAAATGACATCCACAACCCCAAAGGGAACAAAAACAATTCTGGTTTTTTGCCTGAAGAAAGGGAGTGGATGACGAAGTGGTTCGGCAGCGGTTTTGCGGATGCTTTCCGGCAGGTTCATCCTGAAAAGATAGAATACAGTTGGTGGAGTTACCGGGCCAATGCGAGGGCAAATAACAAGGGCTGGCGCATTGATTACCAGTCGGTGACGGATAATTTAAAAGATAAAGTGAAAGAGGTGAGGCATCTGGCAGAGGCGAAGCATTCGGATCATTGCCCGGTTTTTATGGAGATAGATATTTAGGGAAAGTCTGAAATGGACAATCAACTATTCAATAAATGCCCCATCACCTCCCGTTTCGTTTTCAGGTAAAATTCATTCTCTTCTTTCGGCTCGATAACGAGCGGCACACGGCTCACTATTTCGATCTCTGAATTTTCGATGGCCTCTATTTTCAGCGGGTTGTTGGTGAGCAGGTGGATGCGCCGGATGCCGAGGTCTTTCATCATTTCCACGGCGAGGTCGTACTGCCGGGCGTCCACCTCAAATCCGAGATGGGTATTGGCGTCGGCGGTGTTGAGTCCCTTGTCCTGCAGGTTGTATGCTTTGAGTTTGTTGATGAGTCCGATGCCCCTTCCTTCCTGCCGGAGATAGACCACGGCGCCCCCTTTTTCTGCTGCCATTTCCAATGCTTTTTCCAGTTGTTCGCCGCAATCGCAGCGACGCGAGTGGAACATATCGCCCGTCATGCACTCGGAGTGGATGCGCAGCAAAACGGGTTTCGACACGTCCATGTTTTCGTGCGCCAAGAGGAGGTGCGGCACAGGTTCGTCTGCCGAATTTGCGTAAGCATAAACGTTAAAATTTCCCCAATCGGTGGGGATGTATGCGGCTACTTGTCGTTGCATGTATTAATGGCTGGTGATTTTTGAACGGCTGATAGGCCGCCGTTCGGAAAAAGGGAACACTGGCATTATGAATTAGTTTTGCGGGGCAAAGGTCGTTTGATTTGTTATGGCGGACAATTAATTCCGGGATTTTCTAAGAAGGGAAAGTTGACAACTTTTCAAAAATTGTCAACTTTATTCATAGCTATAAGCGCATACGCATTCGTCATCAAAATAAAAAAGTAACTACTTACTACTCCTTCGAAGCTGTCGTTTTCACTAACCCCCGACTTCCCGCCTACCGGCAGGCAGGCAGTCGGGGGACAGGCTCAAAATTTTATCGGGTTTTAACCCAAAATATGAACGTTTGTTTTGGGTTAAAACCCAGCGTTGTATTTTACCCCCCCCCGACTGCCTGCCTGCCGGTAGGCGGGAAGTCGGGGGTTAGTGAAAACGACAGCTTCGAAGGAGTGGTAAGTAGTTACATAAAAAACCAAAGCAGAATAGGGGAAGCGCCCCGTTCAAATTGTCTTGATGGCGGACGTTGAAAAGACATCGTTTTTATTTTTGAAAAAAGCAGCTAAAATTATGGAAGACCAATTTCCGGCACGGGCAAAAATCCTTTTGGCGGAGGACGACCAAACCCTCGGCTTCCTGCTCAAAGAATACCTTTCCACGCAAAATTTTTCCGTGGACTGGGCAGAGGACGGCGTGGCCGCACTGCGCTTGTTCAATGCCAATGAGTATGACCTCTGCATCCTCGACGTGATGATGCCCGCCCTCGACGGCTTCACCGTTGCCGAACTTTTCCGCAACCGAAAACCCGATCACCCGATCATCTTCCTCACTGCCAAATCCATGCACAAAGATGTAGAAAAAGGCTTCAAAGCAGGCGCCGACGACTATATCAAAAAACCCGTGGACGAGGAAGAATTGGTTGCCCGAATAAATGCCGTTTTAAAACGCTCGTCGGGCAGCCGTTCTATTTCCGAACAGTCCTTTTCTGTTTTTCAAATCGGTAAATATATTTTCGATAGCAACCGTTTTTTATTGAAATATAAAGACGAGGAAAAAGAGCTGACGGAGATGGAATCCAGTTTATTAAAATTGCTCTGCGAAAAAAAAGGAAGCCTCGTGCAGCGCGAATATGTACTGCAAAAAATGTGGGGCAAAAATGATTTTAATTCCCGTAAAAGCATGGATGTTTTTATTTCCCGCTTGCGCAAATATTTGTCGAAAGACGAAAATATAACAATTGTAAATGTGCATGGCAGCGGCTTTGTTTTGGAGGTGGGAAAGGATAGAAAATAGGGGAACGGGTTCTGTTCTTGTTGTTTTTTAGTAACTACTTAGCACCTTTTCAAGAAGGTTAATTTCACTAACCCCCGACTGCCTGCCTGTCCATGCGGACGTACCGGTAGGCGGGAAGTCGGGGGTTAGTGAAATCAGTAGTGCCTTCGGCACTATATTTTTCAACGCAAGGCGTGGCTTTTAACAGTGCCGAAGGCAGTAGTTTAATGGAGGGTGGTAAATAGTTACGTTTTTTAGAAATAAAAAAAAGGCGAGCTATATTATTTTTATCGCCCAAATAGCTGAACGAATATAACGGTCAGGACTCCGTGCCCTTCCGAAAGAGGGGGAATTAATTCCCCCTCTTTCGGAAGGGCACGGAGTGCCAATAAATTAAAATACCGAGCTAACAAACGAAAACACACTCTCTATGCGTCTCTAAAATTAATTCATTTATTCAAAGGACGGAAACCGAAACCAACTGCTCGCTCTCCGTTCCAACATTATCTATACCTATGAAAATTACCCGGCATTCCCTGGCATTATCATTTCTTTTTTGCTTGCCCGTTTTTGGTTTTGCGCAGCAAAAAACATTTACCATCAGCGGATATATCGAGGATGCGGCGAGCGGCGAAAAACTCATCGCCGCCAATGTTTTTGATGCCAAATCTTTGGACGGCACCGTCTCCAATACTTATGGTTTTTACAGCCTGACATTGCCCGAAGGGCAGGTGGAATTAAGCTCTTCTTATATTGGCTACCAAACCATAAATATTGATTTTAATCTCCGAAAAGATACTACCATTATTTTCAAACTCCCCGCTTCTATCGAACTGGCAGAAGTAGAAGTGGTCGCCGAAAAACTCGAACGCATCGAGGAGAACACGCAGATGAGCCGCGTGACCGTGCCCGTCGAACAGATCGAAAGCATGCCTGCCCTGCTCGGCGAAGTGGACGTATTGAAATCGCTGCAATTGCTGCCCGGCATTCAGGGCGGCGGCGAGGGGCAGAGCGGCATATATGTGCGCGGCGGCAGTCCCGACCAAAACCTCATTTTATTGGATGGCGTACCTGTTTATAATGTGTCGCACCTGCTCGGTTTTTTCTCTGTTTTTAATTCCGATGCTATTAAAAACGTGACGCTGACAAAGGGCGGTTTTCCGGCACGTTACGGCGGGCGGCTGTCTTCTATTATTGAAATAAATATGAAAGAGGGCAATATGCAGGAGCTGCACGGAGAGGGGGCGGTGGGCATTATTGCGAGCCGTTTTACATTGGAGGGGCCGATCAATAAAGGCAAGACGGCATTCATGGTTTCGGCCCGCCGCACCTATGCCGACCTCGTGTTCAAACCTATTATAAAAGCGCAGGCGCTTGAAGGTGAAGATATTAATGTGAGGATGTATTTCTATGACCTCAACGCAAAAATAAACCATAAAATAAATGACAAGCACCGCCTCTATTTAAGTGCTTATTCGGGCGCCGATATATTTGGCGCAAAATATAAAGAGACCTATGGCGACGGCGATTCCTATTTTACCGACGGCGGCATTGACTGGGGAAATATAACCGCCGCCGCCCGCTGGAACTATATGATAAGCAATAAACTCTTTGCCAATACGACGCTGACATTTAGCCGCTTCCGTTTTGATTTTGGCGCAGCCGTGGAAGATGTTTATGATGGGGTGAAAGAAAATTATTCCGCTAAATATTTTTCTGGAATATACGACTGGGCAGGCAAAATTGATCTGGATTATATTCCCAACCCGAAACATTATATCCGTTTTGGGGGAGGCATCACCCACCATACTTACGACCCCGGGGCGATTGTTTTTAAAGCAGAATTTGACGAAGAAAAACTCGATACCACCCTCGGTTCGACGCGTACCAAAGCTGCTGAGTTTTCGGCTTACGTGGAGGACGATATTAATTTGGGCGCACTGAAAGTCAACCTCGGCGTTCATGCTTCCGGCTTTTTGGTGGACGGTACTTTTTACAATTCTGTGCAGCCGCGCATCGGCCTGCGCTACCTGCTCGGAAACGATTGGGCGGTGAAAGCATCCTTTTCCACGATGGCTCAATACATCAATCTGTTGACCAACGAAAGCCTCAGTCTGCCGACCGACCTGTGGGTGCCGAGCACTGCCCGTATCAAGCCGCAGACTTCCTGGCAGCCCGCCGTCGGCGTGGCCAAAACTTTATGGGACGAATATGAATTCAGCGTGGAAGGTTATTATAAAAAAATGAAAAATGTGGTGTCCTATAAAGAGGGCGTCAGCTTCCTCGGGGTCGAAAACGATTGGCAGGACAAGGTGACGCAGGGCGATGGCGAGAGCTATGGTGCGGAGGTTTTTTTACAGAAAAAAAGAGGC
>DROJ01000573.1 GCA_011321935.1 Bacteroidota bacterium
GAATAGTTTAGGGGCCACTAATCACTAATCATTAATCACTAATCACTGGTCACTAATCACTAATCACTAATCACTGGTCACTGGTCACTGGTCACTAATCACTGGTCACTAATCACTAATCACCAATCACTAATTTCAAAAACTCTTTAAATTTTTTAGCTGTTTTTCTGGGTTCTTTGAACATGCCCATATGGCCGACATTTGGCAATATTTGGATGTCGGCGATATTGGGCAAATGGGCCTGTGCCATGCTCAGTTCATATGGTATGGCAGAGTCATCTTTTCCGATGATAAATTGCACCGGGCATTTTATATTTTTTAAAACTTCGGAATTGTCTGGGCGGAGGCGCATGGCGCGGAGCGCTGCGATGATGGCTTCGGGCTTGTATTTGGAGGCAAAATAAATCAACCGGTTCACTTCCGATTGATAGCCTTTTGAGTAGTCGTAGGCAAACAGTTTTGGGATCATTTGGCGGACATATAATATGTGGCCGTTTTTATTTATAAAATCAACAGCTTTGAGGCGGGCCTCTTTTTTTTCTTCTGCATCGGCAAATGGGTGGGAATGGAAAAGGCAAAGCCCCGCCAGTTTTTCGCTGTACTTTTTAGCAAATTCAAGGCCCACGTAGCCGCCCATAGAGTGGCCTACCAGCACACATTTTTTGATCCCGCATTCTTCCAAAACGGCGGCCACCGCCCCGGCCATGTTTTCCATGCTCGTCTCTTCCAGCATTTCGGAATCGCCGAAACCGGGCAGGTCAACCAAAAGGTAAGTGCGGTAGGAAGGCAGTTTTGGCAGCCACTCGTCCCACATCCGGCTGTCTTCGCAGAAGCCGTGCAGCAGCACGATGGGCAGCCCTTCTCCTTCTTCTGACTCGTAGTAGGCTATTTCTTTTCCGAGGTAGTTTATTTTTTTCATAAAAAGGAATTGGTTTATAGGTATATAGGTGTATAGGTTTATCGGGTGGCATACCTGAGGGTTGGAATAATAGGCTAAAAGGTAAACCGCCAATCATCAGTCTTTGGGATTGAAGGAGCAGCCCCACAAAGCCAAGCACTTATCTCCCTTTAAACCTTTAAACCAATAAACCTGCAAACCAATAAACCAATAAACCAAAGCCCCGGTAAACCATTTTATTTTCAATAAAAAAATAAATATGAAAATAAATAGCCGCCAATTTCTAACTTTACCCAAACATATGAAACCGATTTCGAGAATAAACCAGTAATAATGGTTTCGGACAACGTAAAAAAACGACTGAGTACTATAGAACAATTGGAGCGGGAACTGAACCTGAAGCAATTGCAGATCAACCGTTTGCTGAACATCACGCAGGCCATCAACAGCAATGTAAAGACCGCAGACCTTTTTGAGATGTACTCCTCCTTTCTCAGTTGGGAAATGGGGGTGAAAAAAATGGCGCTCTATTTCAGGAACGGCAAGCAATGGGACTGCACCGCCTCGGTGGGCCTCAACGAGGAACTGTTGGGCATGGACGTTTCCGGCCAGCTCGCCAAGTTTACCCGCCTCAACAACCTCATGGACAACGACCACCCATTTGTCAAAAATTTCGATGTGGTCATCCCCGTCAAGCACAAAGATACCCACTTGGCCTATGTTTTCATCGGGGGCTTCGGCGAGGAGGAGGATATGTACAACAAGGTGCAGTTCATCACCACCATCACCAATATCATTGCGGTAGCGATAGAAAACAAGCGGCTGTTCAAACAGCAACTGGAGCAGGAACGCCTCGAAAGGGAAATGGAACTGGCCAGCGAAATGCAGCACCTTTTCATCCCCAAAAATTTGCCGAAAACAAAAGATTACGAACTGGCCAGCATTTACCTGCCCCACCTGAACGTGGGCGGCGATTATTTTGATTTTGTGCAGCACGACGACGGGCGCATCACTTTTTGCATTGCCGACATTGCGGGGAAGGGGGTTGCGGCGGCCTTGCTGATGTCCAATTTTGAGGGGACTTTCCATAGCCTCCTCAAGCCCGAGGGCAACCTGACCGAATTGATCCACGCCCTCAACCAGAGCGTCCTCCGTGTCACCAAAGGAGATAGGTTTTTGACTTTTTTTGTTGCACAATACTGCACCCGCACCAAAGAACTGACTTATGTGAACGCAGGCCACAACCCACCTGCTCTGGCCATGAACGGCAAAATAAAATTCCTCGACAAAGGTTGCACCGTGCTGGGTGCTTTTGATGAAATACCGTCCGTGGAAGAAGGCAAACTGACCATTGACAACGAGGCCATGCTGCTGCTCTTCACCGATGGACTGGTAGAACTCAGAAACGAAAAAGGCGAGTTTATGGACGAGGATTACAACGCCCAATTCCTCCTCGACAATTACCACCTTTCGGCCCAGGCATTCAACGATAAAATGATGGGCAAACTGGAACTGTTCAAAGGAAAAGGCAAATTCGACGACGACTTCACGGTGCTGACTTGTAAGATTTTTTAGTGATTAGTGGATTAGTGATTAGTGATTAGTGATCAGTGATCAGTGATTAGTGGATCAGTGATTAGTGGATCAGTGATTAGTGGATCAGTGATTAGTGCTTGATTTTGGCAGAAAATTTTACCTGTTTAATCCCAATTGAAAAACATTAAGCCCTGTTTATACTTTATTTGCACTGATCCACTGATCCACTGATCACTGATCTACTAATCACTAATCACTAATCACCAATCACTAAACTGTTGACAAATTTTTAATGAAAAAAAGAGATAAAAATATTGCAGGCATACTGGCATTGTTCTTTGGCTGGCTGGGGGTGCACCGCTATTATTTGGGGCAAAAAGATTGGGGGCTGGTGTATAGCATCGGTTCGGGGCTTGTCCTCTTTGCAGTGCGGGTACCATTCATCGGTTTTTTGCTGAAATTTTTGTGGTTCCCTTTTATGATGATCGTATCTTTGATAGACGCTATCACCTTTTTTTCGATGGACAAAGAGCGCTTTGACGAAAAGTACAACGGCATACCCCGCAGCTCGCAGCAACGCCCGCAAACCTATTTTGAAAAGCGCCGTGCCGAACAGCAAAGGCGAAGGGACACTGATTTTGAAAGGCCACAGGCGGAACGCGCAGCACACCGGACGGCGCACCGGAAAAGACGGCATTACCAAGAACGGCCGCCAAAGCCAAAAGCAAAGCCCCGTTCCCGCAACAACCCCTATAAAAAGAGCGGCATCGAAAAGTTCAAGGAGTACGATTACGTCGGGGCGATCAAGGATTTTAAAAAATCTTTGGAAATTGTTCCCAACGATATAGCTACCCACTTTAACTTGGCCTGTGCTTACTCACTCACAGAAGACGCCGACAATTCTTTTTACCATCTTGACAAGGCCGTAAAACTGGGCTTTAAGGACACCCAAAAAATAAAGGAACACCACGGCCTCGCCTTCCTCCGCATCCAGCCGGAGTTCGACGAGTTCGAGGAAAACGGCTTCCGCATACCCCACCCCCAACCGACCACTGAAAAAAAAGAAGATGACCTGCTAAATACCCAGCCCGACCTGCTCGACCAACTCAACAAACTTGGCGACCTCCGAAAGCGGGGACTGCTCACCGAACTGGAGTTTGAACAGCAGAAGAAAAAATTGCTGGGGTAAAAACAGAGTTTGAGAGAATGAGAGAATGAGAGTTTGTCCGCAGGACTCCTTTGGAGAGAGCAGTATCGAGAAGGGACTCTTTGGCCTCTCGAACGAATACCAAAGAGTCCCTTCTCGATACTGCTCTCTCCAAAGGAGTCCTGCGGACAAACTCTCAAACTCTCATTTTCTCAAACTCTGGTTTTCTCAAACTCTGGTTTTAGGTTGGCGGGGATTTTGCAAACTGGAGGAAACGTCCCGAACTTAACATGGAACACTGTACAGAAGAGGGGAACCTAAACCGTTATAGTGGCAAGAACTAAACACAAACACTCAGATGATTGCTGAAAATCTTATCTCATCCGCAGTACTGCCTTTGCAGACCTCCGACACCGGCGAAGAATCGCTGGCCGTCATGGAAGACTTCAACGTGCGCCACCTGCCCATCGTCAACAACCGGCAGCTCCTCGGCCTCGTCAGCGAAGACGACATCCTGGTCCACAATGTCCACGAGCCTATCGGCTCTTACCAACTTTCACTTATCAAGCCGTATGTCAAAAAAAGCGACCACTTGTACGAAGTGATGCGCCTCTTGGCCGAGCATCAATTGACGGTCATCCCGGTAGTGGACGAGGAAGGCGACTACCTCGGCATGGTATCGCTGGAGGACGTGCTGAACTACTTTGCCAAAACGGCCGCTTTCAGCGAAACGGGCAGCATCATCGTTCTGGAATTTCAGGCGCGAGGCTACTCGCTGGCAGAGATCGCCCGTTTGGTGGAGGCCGAAAATGCCAGCATCCTCAGCACCTTCGTCACTTCCGACCCCGATTCCTCGGTGGTGGAGGTAACGCTGAAAATCAACCGGCAGGACACCCACTCGATCCTCAATGCCTTCAAACGTTTTGGATATGAAATAAAGGCGTCGTTCAACGAGGAAGAATACCTCGAATCCCTGAAAGAAAGGTACGATGCACTGATGAGCTATTTGAGCGTTTAAAAACAGAGTTTGAGAGAATGAGAGTTTGAGAGTTTGAGAGCAGTATCGAGAAGGGACTCTTTGGTATTCGTTCGAGAGGCCAAAGAGTCCCTTCTCGATACTGCTCTCAAACTCTCATTCTCTCAAACTCTCAAACTCTCAAACTCTGGTTTTCTCAAACTCTGGACATTTAAAACGGGGCGGCATGGAAAATTTATTCCGTGCCGCCCCGTTCTGATTTCAGCCCATCGTTCGGCGCCCTACCGAAAGAGGGGGAATTTGCCAAAGGCACCCCTGCGGGGAATTCCCCCTCTTTCGGAAGGGCGCCGAACGATGGGCTGAAATCATTTCCGTAAACAGCAAACTTTACTTTTCTTTGTTGCCAACTCAAAACTCTTCACTCAAAACTCAAACTTCGTTTGGATATTTATCAAAAAAAATCAAGATGGAAGTGGTACCTGGGTATTGCTGGATTGGTGATCGTTGCCATATCATTGCTGTTCACTAAATACCTGACAGATCAATTGGCAGTAGAGGAGAAAAAAAAAGCCGATCAATTAAAAGTTGCAACCGAAAGCCTTTCCTATTCATTAGCTGATACCTCCCAATGTGACGTGACATTCCAAACCCAATTTATCAACACAAACACAACGATACCCGTCTTATGGGTCAATGAATTCAATGAGCCGGTTGACGCAAGAAACTATGGCCCAGATAAAGATACGAGCAGGGCTTTTATGCAAAAAAAATTAAATGAATTTTTAGAAAGAGGCATTGAACCAAGCATCGTTTCTTCTCCGTATGGCAACTTATATTTATACTACGAAAACTCCCACATCCTCACCCTCCTAAAATACTACCCCTTCCTCCAGCTCATCCTCATCGCCGCATTCATCACCTTCGGCTACATCGCTTTCAGCAACTCCCGCAAATCGGAGCAGAACCGCGTGTGGGCGGGCATGGCCAAAGAAACGGCCCACCAATTGGGAACGCCGATCTCCGGCATGGTCGCTTGGATCGAACATTTGCGGATGCTAAAAGAAGGCGACGGAGAAGTCAACGAAGTGCTGGACGAACTCAGCAAGGACATTGACCGCCTCAACCTCGTCGCCGACCGCTTCTCCAAAATCGGCTCGGCGCCCGAACTGAAAGAAACCAACATTTACGGTGAACTGGAAAAATGCCGCATCTATATGCAGCGCCGCGCCCCCCGGAAGGTCGTTTTTGATTTTCCCGACCCTGACAGCAAGCCACTGCCCGTCAAACTCAACGCCCACCTTTTTGTCTGGGTAGTGGAAAACCTGCTCCGCAATTCGCTCGACGCAATGGGCGCCACGGGCAAGATCAGCGCAACCGTTTATGAAGATGACCGCTCCGTATTCGTTGACCTCTCCGACACCGGCCACGGCATCCCCCCCGGCAAATTGAAAACCGTTTTCCAGCCCGGTTTTTCTACCAAAAAAAGAGGTTGGGGGCTTGGTCTCTCACTGGCCAAACGTATTATAGAAGAGTACCATTCCGGCAAGATTTTTGTGAAAAAAACAGCCGTTGACGAAGGGACGACCTTTACCATTCAATTGCCGAAGTGAGTTGAGATTTGCTTAAAAATACGGCGCTTTTCCTTCCCTGATTTCCCCGTTCAAATTCCTTTTCCACACTATTTAGCACTGGGTTTCCATATTTGCCCAAAACTGGAACGCTTTTTTACTTACAGTGAAAAGGCCACTCGTTTGTAAAATGAGAACTGTCAAGTTGGAAGGAACTTTTTGAAATCTAATGTCCCCCGAGCCATAATCCCGAAGGGATTGAACGTGAATAACCCCGGATGAAATCCGGGGGTCGTGGATGTAATCGCTATGCAACCCCGAAGGGGTTGAATGTTTCCTGTTCACATTCAACCCCTTCGGGGTTCTCGCACGCCTTTGTTACTTTCCCCGGATTTCATCCGGGGTTATTCAAATTCAATCCCTTTGGGATTGTGGCTTGCGGAGAGTCAATGGGTTTTCAAAACTCCTCCCAACTCTGCCAACCGTACTATGAACTGTAACGTGAGAATATCTACAACTTCTATTTTACTTTTCCTTTTGCTCTGGCAAATGCCCGAAGCCCTTTCCCAATATGCCCCTCCCAAAAGCAAAAAGATACTCGTCAAGGTGGTGGACGAACGGGGGCAGCCGCTGCCCGGCGTCAGTATTTTTTCCGACAATTATAAAATAACGGCCTCTACCGACTACGACGGCATCACCGTTTTGCAATACTTCAAAACGACGGAGGAGGTCAATTTCACCTTCATCGGCTACCAAGCGCTCAAGCTGCCATTTTACGAACTCAGGCGCAGGGGCGGCAAGGTGAAAATGCTCCCCGAAACCAAAGAACTCGCCGAAGTGGTGGTGGTCGGGCGCCGCGACGATACGCCCGACAAAGTGCCTTATTCCCTTGAAAAAGTGGACAAAGCCGACATTGCACTGACCGAATCGCAGACCTCGGTGGATGCCCTGCAACAGCACGCCGGGGTGTTTGTGCAAAAGAGCCAAATGGGCGGCGGCAGCCCCGTCATGCGCGGCTTCGAGGCCAACCGGGTACTGCTCGTGGTGGACGGGGTGCGGATGAACAATGCCATTTACCGGGGCGGCCATTTGCAGAATGCGATCTCCATTGACAACGGGATGCTGGAGCGGATGGAGGTGGTCTTTGGTCCCGGTTCGCTGCTTTACGGGAGCGATGCCCTCGGCGGCGTGGTGCATTTCAGGTCGAAAGAACCGAGGCTGAATTTTGACAAAATACCCGGCAGCTACCGCATGAAAAGCAATTTTTACACCCGCTACGCCAGCGCCAACGAGGAGAAATCGGCGCATGTGGATGTCAATTACGGAAAGAAAAAAGTGGCCTCGCTGACCAGTTTCACCTTTACCGATTACGGGGATCTGAAAGCAGGCAACAACCGCCCGGCGGGCTTCGAGCATTTTGGCCGACGGCTGTACCATGTGCGCCGGGTGGACGGCAGCGACCAAATAGTGGAAAACGTGACCCTGAACGCCGACTCCACTTTTTCCGACAATTCAAACGTGCAGGTGGGCACTGCTTTCTCGCAGATGGATTTTACCCAAAAAATAAAATACCAGCCGAACCTGCAGACCTACCACCTGCTCAACTTCCAGTTTTCGACCACCAGCGACGTGCCACGTTACGACCGCCTCACCGAACAGAAAAGCACCGACCCGAAAAACCTGAAATTTGCGGAGTGGTACTATGGCCCGCAAAAGCGGCTGATGGCCTCGCTCAAATCGAGGTTTTCGACGCCCACCGCTTGGTACGACAAAGCCACCTACATCGCCGCTTTCCAAAAAATAAACGAGGACCGCCTGAAAAGAAAACTCCACAAAAACAAACGGGACTTCGGCACAGAGGAGGTTTTTGTTTATTCCCTGACCGGCGATTTTGACAAAAAAATAGACTCCCTCGGCCACAACGAACTGCAGTTCGGTTTCGACCTCAACCACAACGACGTGCGCTCGAAAGCGGGCAATGTCGCTATCGCAAATGAAAGACTCTTCCTCGACGAACTCACCCGCTACCCCGCCAACGGCAACCGAATGTCAACCGGTGCCATTTATGGAAATTACCGCTGGACAGACCGGGACTCTGCCCTCGTGCTCAACGGCGGCCTCCGGTTTACCATCGCCAACCTCTATTCCGAATTTTCCAACGACAGCCTCATCATTTGGCCGCAGGCCTATGTTGACGGCATCAGCATCACCAACAGCGACCTCACTTGGTCGGCAGGGGCCACTTATACGACGAGGGACAGGTGGCAGGCACGGGCGCTGCTTTCGAAGGCATTCCGCTCGCCCAACCTCGATGATTTTTCTAAAATAAGGGAAAAGAGAAACACCGTTACCATCCCCAACCCAGGGCTGAAACCGGAGACTTCCATCAATGCGGAGCTGTCCATTGCCAAGCAGTACGGGCTGGTGAGCAAGGGGCACGGGCTGGCCTTTACGGCCTCGGCCACGGGCTATTATACCCGTTTGAAAAACTTCATCGTGCGCCGCGATTTTGCCCTGCCCGATGGCAGCAGGCAGCTCGTGATGGGCATTGATACGCTCGATACAGTGGCCAATATGAATGCCGCAACGGGCTTCAATTACGGCGGGTCTCTTCAGGCTTCGCTAAATTTTGGCTCTAGGATAAAGCTCTCCTCGAACGTCCATTTTACGAAGGGAAAAGAGTCGTTTAAAAAACTGGACGCCACGGGCATCCTCATTGACACCCTCGTGCCGGCCTCCCACATTCCGCCCGCCTACGGCAATACCACGCTGACCTACTCGGGCAAAAAATTCACTGTTTCCGCTTCCGCAAATTATTTTGCCAAAAAACCGATGGACCAGTACGGCATCCGCAACATCGTCGTCAACGGGGAGGGGGAAACGAAAATCATCCGCGAGGGCGGCACCGACAACATCGAACAATCTTATACCTCGGCGGGCTATTATTTTGAGGAGGAAGTGGTCAACGGCCAAAGGGTCTTGCGCCTCGCCTGCAACAACCCCAGCGACGAGGGCGAGTGCGAACCGGAGTACCTCGGCACCCTGGCCTACACTGTTTTCAACCTTTATACTTCGTGGAAGATCAACGGGCGCCTCAGCCTCAACCTCGCCGTGGAAAACCTCGCCGACCTGCATTACCGGCCCTTCTCTTCCGGCCTCAGCGGTGCGGGGAGGAATTTTATTCTGTCTTTGCGGGCGGGGTTTGGGGAGTGAATTTTTCCGCCTGCGGCAAAACAAGGTTTGGGGAATAACAGAATTGCTGTATTTTTGGGAAAAAATAAACTTGCCTTATGACTGCCAAAGAAGTTAAATTCGACATCATCACACATCTGGTCAATTTGGAGGATATGTCCCTTTTGCTAAAAATCAGGAACTTGCTCCTACCAATAAAAGGCGAGGCTGTGAGCGACCCACCAATTGAGGATGGTTTTGATGCAAGCAAATTGCCTTTCGAGGAGTGGAACAAGCAATTCAGCGACGGGGCCGACCTCGATGAATACTTGCCGGATTATAAAATGACGATGGGCGAATACCGCAGGAAAATTTACGAAAGCGAAAGGTCTGGTTTTATAACTTACCGGGAACTGGGCAGCGCCATTCAATCTTGGAAAAACCTTTAATTCCTTTTCCTAAAACTACAACTACTACTCCACCTTTACGACAATAAATTTCCTCATCCACAAACAAAGAAACCTTTACATTTGCCTCCCCACTCGTGTTTTTTATTTTTATTTTTATGTATCATTTTAATAAGGCAAGGTAAGCGCACAAAAATTCCTGCCTCCCGGACAGGCATTCGGCTCCGCTGTTTTTGTTCCCGATTTTCGGGACAAGCTATCCGCTTTAGCGGAACTGCGACGTCAAGAGGGAAGTCGCGCACACCAGGCATCGCAGTTCCGCTAAAGCGGATAGCTTGTCCCGAAAATCGGGAACAAAAACAGCGGGGCCGAATGAGCATTTTGTGCATTTGCCTTGAACTATTAAAATGATACATTTTCATTTTCATTTTAATTTAAAAAGGTGTCCATCAAATCCCGCCTCCTCCATTCTTTCGCAAAAAAAACAGCCCGCAACATTGGCTGGTGGAGCGCCAATGCCACTGCTGCGCAGGAGCTGGTTTTCCAAAAATTAATCAAAAAAGGCCGCAAGACCGTTTTCGGAAAAGAGCATGGTTTTGATAAAATAAAAAATTACGCAGCCTTTCGTTCGCAAGTGCCCGTGCGCGATTACGAAGCCCTGCGCCCGTGGATGGAACGGGTGAAAAAAAACGAGCAGGACATCCTCTGGCCGGGCCGCCCAAAGTACTTCGCCAAAACCTCCGGCACCACTTCCGGCGTAAAATACATCCCCCTCACCCCCGACAGCATGCCCAACCACTTCGGCACTGCCCGCAACGCGCTTTTCAATTTTTATGCAAAAACGGGAAAGGGCAGTTGGCTCGACGGAAAGATGATTTTCCTCTCCGGCAGCCCCGTCATGGAACTCACCGGCAACATCCCCACCGGCCGCCTTTCCGGCATCGTCAACCACGAAGTGCCGCGCTGGCTGAAGCGCAACCAAATGCCGAGTTTCCAGACCAATTGCATCGAGGATTGGGAAGAAAAACTGGAACGCATCGTGACCGAAACGCTCCCCGAAGACATGCGCCTCATCAGCGGCATACCGCCCTGGGTGCAGATGTATTACGAGCGCCTGCTGGAGCGCAGCAGCAGGGAACACATCAAGGACATCTTCCCGAATTTTTCGATGTTCGTGTATGGCGGCGTCAATTTTGAGCCTTACCGGGCGAGCATGGAAGCGCTCGTCGGCAGGCAACTGGATACGTTGGAAACCTACCCCGCAAGCGAGGGCTTCATCGCTTTTCAGGATGAACCCGGCGAAAGGGGTCTGCTTTTAAATTCTGACTCCGGCATCTTTTTCGAGTTCGTTCCGGCAGGCGAAATATTTGCTGAAAACCCCAAGCGGCTGAGTTTAAAAGACGTGGAACTGGGCGTCAATTATGCGCTCATCATCAACAGCACGGCGGGGCTGTGGGGCTATAATATCGGCGACACGGTGGAGTTCGTTTCGCTGCGCCCGCACCGCATTATTGTCACCGGCAGGGTCAAGCATTTTATTTCCGCCTTCGGCGAACATGTCATCGGAAAAGAGGTGGACGCAGCGATGTTGGCCGCAGCAAATAAATTGGATTTGAATATTGTCGAATATACCGTTGCCCCACAAGTGAACCCACCGGAAGGCGGCCTGCCCTATCACGAGTGGCTGGTGGAATTTGAAAAAACGCCCGACAATATATCCGCTTTCGCAAATGCAATCAATGAGCAAATGCTGCAACAGAATATTTATTATACCGACCTTATAAAAGGCAATATATTGCAGCCCTTAAAAGTTGTTCCTCTGCAAAAAAATGCGTTCCGTAATTATATGAAATCGCAGGGCAAACTCGGCGGGCAGAACAAAGTGCCGAGGCTCTCGAACGATAGGAAAATTGCGGATGCGATGGAGGTTTTTAAAAAATAAACAGATTGGTTTTTCAGCAGCTAAAATATATTTCTCATGCTGAATAGTTATAGAAAATAATGTAACTGTTTAGCAGGGTGCGATGAGGTGATGCCTTTGGGAGGGGACGGCGGGTGGAAAGGC
>DROJ01000574.1 GCA_011321935.1 Bacteroidota bacterium
AGGCTTTGCAAATCCAAGCGCTCATAAAAACGGGCGGATTGCGGATTGAAATTTCTGCTCAAAACCACCTTTCCCACCACGTCACGAGAGGGGGAATAAATTCCCCCTCTTTTGGAAGGGCACGGAGACGGAAACGGAATATTCGACGGTTACCTGACAAAGCTCCTCGCCACGTTCCCTTCCCCCTTTTTTATTTCCAAAAAATAAATACCGCTGGCAAGGCTTTGCAAATCCAAGCGCTCATAAAAACGGGCGGATTGCGGATTGAAATTTCTGCTCAAAACCACCTTTCCCACCACGTCAAGCACGCGTATTTCCACCTTTCCAAAACCATCGTTTTCAAATTCAATATTCAAAAACCTGTCTGTCGGGTTGGGGTAAATGCGGAGGCTTTGTTCGAGCAAAGGCAGGTCATTGGTGGGCACTGTGCAATCCGAATTTTCATCGAAAGCGACGCCGAGTTCAAAGATTTTTGAGCAGCCCGTTGCGTTGTCGGTGACTTCTAAAGTAAAGAGGTTGGCACCGGGGAAAGTATTGCAAAAAGCGATCTCGTTGGCATCGGGAATGGAGTCGCCGTTGATGAACCACTGCAGGGCAAAATCATCGGGCAGCAGGTCGGGGCTGTTGAGTTCGAGCCAATTTTGGCTGGCCTGAAAAGAGGGGGTAGAAGGCAGGCCGATGGCCGAAAATTCGACCTGTTCCGAAATGGATTTACAGCCATCGGGGCTGGTGTATTCCACCCAAAAAATACCGTTTTCGGACACCAGCAAAGTGTCGTCCGTTGCGCCCAAAATAGCCGTCGAATCCCTGAACCACTGCAGCCCGTTTTCATAATCGGCAACCAAAGCAACTTCCTCTCCCTCGCAAACTTCGACCAAGCCGTTGGGCGCTATCTGCGGGTCGGCGGGTATTTCAAAAACATAGACCGTATCGGTGGACTGTACCTCGAAAACAGGATGGAAAATGTTGAGCAAAACTTTCAAATCGCCGTCAACCAAAGTATCGTTGCTGAAGCGGTTGAAAGTCACCGTGCCGCAGTGGTCGGAGCCGATGAGGTCGTCGTCCCTCACTTCGAGGCTATAGTCGCCGGGCATGATCGGGATGTTGACATTGAAGGCCGAGGGCAGGGGGGCGTTGGTGAGTTTGGGCGACTGGTAAATCTGGTTGCCGGAGGGGTCTTTTATTTTGATAAAAAGTTCGGGCGGGGCATTTGAGATGGGCGGAAGGGAGAAGTCGTTGCAGCTAGCGTCCACTATCTGAACGGTCGAAAGCTCGAAGCCTGCGGTATCAATTGTTGCTTCATAATTTATTTCATAAAAACCTGGTGTGGAGTAAGTTATGTCGGTGGGGTTTTCTTCGGTGGAGGTCGTTCCGTTGCCAAAATCCCAAAAATAATCGAAGCCAACAGTGTCCGTGCTGGGAATATTGTTTTCAAAACCCACCGTCACTTCGCCGCAGCCCGAACTGTTTTGCAGGCCAAAACCATCGGTGGTGCTGGTTGCTGGGGCGATGTAAAAAGAGAAAGGAAAAGAGGTGGATTGATTGACCGTCAAGACGGTTGCAGTGACAAAAACCTCGACCTCGTACATGCCCGGCAGGAGGGGCGTCCCGCAAAATTTCACGCAGCCATCGGTCTCGTTGCCGGGGTCAAATTCAAACTGGTTCGGCTCCCAACTCAGCCCCGGCGGCACGTTCAGCAGGGCGACGATGGTAAGGTGGCCAATGTTCAGGCCGGCAGGTGTGCCGGGGTCAACATCATGCACGGGGTTGGTCGTTTTGGGCATCCGGAAACTCATGTCGCCGTCGTACATTTCGCCCGCAACGCCGTCGGGGGCAGCCCCGAGGAAGATGGTATCGGCCGGCAGGTCGGGGAGTTGGACCAAGCAGCCCGGGCAGCCGGATTGCGCAGCGATGGTGTTTATTTGAAATAAAAAAAATGCGAGGAAAAGGTAGAAATGTTTGTGCATCGTGCAATCAGTTTTTTTATAGAAAATACTGGAAATTTGGTGGCTTGGAAAACAGAAAGTTAGAGAAAAGAAATGGCTTGTTTCCACAAAGCGGCATCAGAACCTGTAAGCGTAGGAGATGATGGGGAATGGGGTGGCGCCATAATCTTCTTCATTAAAGGCAGTGACCCCAAAATCAACTTGGTGGTGTTTTTTTTGCCATTTCATGCCCAGTGAAGTGAAGTTGGTATTGCTGGGGCGGTAGTAGCTTTTGTCCCTGATGAGCATGTATTCGCCGAATACTTTCCAATTCTCTGAAATCCTGAAAGCACCCCCAAAGGAAAAGCCCGGCGAGCTGCCGTCAACGTCTGTGGCATAACCGCGGCCTGCCGAAAAATTGAAATAATTTTCTTCTGTTCCAATGGTCATTGCCCCATAATAAAGGAGAAAGCCGCCTGAATCGAATTCACCGCTCGGAATATAAAACAAAGCCCTCGTACCCACGGCGAAATGTATTTGATCGGTCAGGCTGGCGCCGATTTTTATTTTTCCAGAAATGGCGTTGACAGCGATCAGGGTGAGCAGGCCGGTGCCGATGGTCATGTTGTCGTTGAGGCCGTAGTCCAAGCTGTGGAGGATGAGGGAGGTGCGGTATTCCCTGTCCCCGTGCTTGAGCATAAACGCGGAAGGGGTGAAAAAAAGCTGCTGTGGGCAGACCTGCCAAGTTCTTGGGCTTGTCCTTCTGGGGTAGGTTTTGGTGGAAACGAGCAATATGCTCTGGATGTTTTCGAGGCTGTATTTGAGCAGGGAGCCGTTGTTCAGCATAAAAGAGAGGCTGTCCCCTTTTAAGCCTATCAACTGGCCGGTGAAAATATCGTTGTTTTGGGTGAGCAGTTGCTGGTGTTTTTTCAAAATGAGCTGCTTGTCCAGTTTTTTCCCTACCAGCGAAAGCGACCTGATTTCGTCGGTCATAAAAAATTTTTCCCCCATTTTTTTATTTCTTAAAAAAATGGTTTTATCGGTCATTTTGGTCAACTGCCCGGTCATTGCAGTCCCGTTGTTCTGTTCCACCCGGTATTTGAAAAAGTCGTTGTAGTCGGCTTCTTTTAATTGCAAAACGGCCTCCTTTGATTTAGGAATGTCCGCTGGGGGGCCATCGGCCTGCCCTTTTATTTTCACCAATTTAATGTCCTTTGCAGGAAAGACGAGGGTGTTGTTCAGGTACTGGAAAGTCAAGGTGTTTTGGTCCATTGCGATCACCCGGCCTGTAAACTTGTCCCCGTTTTTGGTGGTGATTACATGTACTTGGCTGCTGTCCCCGAAGATCAGTTTGCCCGAAACGGGGATTTGGGAAAAGAGGGAAAATGAGCAGGAAAACAGGGCCGCAGTGGTAATTATTTTTATCCAATTCATGTGGAAAAGCTGTTTGGTTTAGAGATGGACAAACATAGCGCTTTTTTGAAATCTTGGCGAAGGAAGGGACAAGAACAAAATATATGGAGCAATGACAGTAAGAAAAATGAAATAAGTTGGCAGTTGTGGGAAATATCTCCAAATTGTGCCGTTTGTTCCGTACTCGGCGGTGTATCGGATGCAATGCTTTTTTTTCTTTTTTTACGAGGGTCTCACGACACTCGCTAAGATCTGCCGTCCCTGCGGGACTAGAATAGACAGGCTTTCCACCTAGTCCCGCAGGGACGGCAGATCTTAGCGAGGGATGTGAATCCCTCGAAAAAAAAGCATTACATTTGATACCCTGCTCCGTGCCCTTCCGAAAGAGGGGGGACAATTCCCCCTTTTTCGGAAGGGGCTGGGGCAGGGCTATTCAAACAGATAATATGAAACATCTCCTTTCCGGCAAGCCCGCCCGCCTGTTCATGATCCTCGGCGGCTTTTTTGTGTGCAATGCCCTCGTTGCCGAGTTCATCGGTGTAAAAATATTTGCCTTCGAGCCGACCCTCGGCATCTCCACCCTGGAGTGGAACCTGTTCGGCCAATCCGGCTCTTTGATGCTCACGGCAGGCGTCCTGTTGTGGCCCGTGGTCTTTGTGATGACCGACTTGATAAACGAATATTACGGCCCCAAAGCCGTCCGTTTTTTGTCGTGGCTGACGGCGGGCCTGATCCTTTACGCCTTCCTCATGATCTTCGGTGCCATCCGCCTCGTTCCGGCAGGTTGGTGGGTGACCAACTTTGCAGAAAAAGGAGTGCCCGACATGCAGGCTGCCTTTTCGCAAGTCTTTGGGCAGGGCATGTGGATCATCGCCGGGTCCTTGGTCGCTTTTTTGGTGGGGCAAATATTAGATGCGGCTATTTTTCACCGCCTGCGCATTATTACCGGCGAGAAAAAATTGTGGCTGCGGGCGACGGGCTCCACTTTGATCTCTCAATTGGTGGACAGCTTTGTGGTGCTTTACATCGCCTTTGTGCTGGGCCCGCAGCAGTGGGGCATGGGCCTTTTTTTGGCGGTGGGAACAGTAAATTACGCGTACAAATTTGTGGTGGCCGTTGTTTTGACGCCGGGCATTTATTTGGCGCATTTTGCGATTGACAAATACCTGGAAGCGGAACTTTCGGAGGAGATGAGGAGGAAGGCGAAGGTGGTATGAGAAGGCTCAGGTGTCGGACGCCTTCAAGGCGTCCGACACCGCAAATATTCCAGCACATTCTCCTCGATCCGCCCCTTGATATCGCCCGTTTCGCTGCGCTCAAAATCCTTCCCCGTAATCCGTTCGTACAGCTCGATGTACCGCTCCGAAACCCGCTCCACGAACATGTCCGGCATCAGGGGCATCAGCTCGCCTTCCCGTCCCTGAAAGCCGTGGTCCATCAGCCACTCGCGGACAAATTCTTTTGATAACTGCTTCTGTGCCAGCCCTTTGGCCTGCCTTTCTTCATAACCATTTTTATAAAAATAACGGGAGGAGTCGGGGGTGTGTATTTCATCTATCAAATAAATCTGGCCGTCTTTTTTGCCAAATTCATATTTGGTGTCCACGAGTATCAAGCCCCTTTCGGCGGCCATTTCAGTGCCCCTTTGGAACAGCGCTCTGGTGTATTTTTCCAAAACCTCATAATCGGCCTGGCCCACTATATTTTGCGCGATTATTTCTTCTTTTGAAATGTCTTCGTCGTGGCCTTCCTCGGCTTTCGTGGCCGGGGTGATGATGGGCGTGGGGAAGCGGTCATGCTCTTTCATGCCTTCCGGCAAATGGGCACCGCAAAGCAGCCTTTTGCCCGATTGGTAAACCCGCCAGACATGTCCGGTCAGGTAGCCCCGGATCACCATTTCAACCCTAAAAGGCTCGCAGCGGTGGCCCACTGCCACGTTCGGGTCGGGCGTGGCCAAGAGCCAATTTGGGCAAATGTCTTTGGTCGCTTCCAAAAAATGGGTGGCCACCTGATTGAGCACCTGCCCCTTGAAAGGGATAGGCCGGGGCAAGATGTGGTCGAATGCAGAAATACGGTCGGAGGCCACCATCACCAAAAGGTCGCCGATGGCGTAAACATCGCGCACCTTGCCTTTGTAAACCCCCGTCTGCCCGGGAAATTTAAAATCGGTGCGCCCAACACTCCGCTGCTCAATGGACTTCATAATTCAAAATAAGTAGGTTTATAGGTTTAACGGTGCATTGGTTTACAGGGAGGGGATGTTTTGATTATGGAGGCTTGCTCCAAATATAAAGACCTGATGGACAATTAATTATCCATCAGGTCTCCATCTTTAAGCCTCGTCTCCCTTTAAACCAATGCACCGTTAAACCTGTAAACCAAATTTAAATCCCGTTTACGGAATTCCTATCAATAATAATGTCTTTCAGTTCTTTCAGCATTTCGTACTGGTGGGGGAGTACCCTTTTGAAAGCCTCTTTGACGGCCACAAAAGTCCCTTTTTCCATCGCCTCGGGGATGATGATCTCGATCTGTTTTTTGACAAATTTCACATCGTCCATCACCAGCGATTTGAGGGAGGGGATGTCGTGCCAGTCACCTTCCACGGCCACCCCTTCGTTCACTTTCCCATCGGCCTGTTGCACGGGGTCGAGGGCGATGTACTCGTCGGCGGGGTCAATGGCGATGGCCTGCTCGGCGGATATTGACTGCTCTGGCACCTGCCAGTTTTCGCCGTTTTTATGGAGAAAAATTTCAAGCCCTTTTTCCCTGATCCGATAAATAAAAAGGCTGGCTGATTTATTGATTTGCATGATGGATTTGATTGGTTGAGAGTGAAACAGAGATGTCCGCTGTTTGTTCTCGAATTGCAAAGAAAACAAATTGGTGGGTATTTGATAAAATTTGAGGAAAAATTGATCCAAAAATTGAGGCGATGCCTTTGCAGGGGCTGTGCGGGAAGAAAGGCGTTGCCTCTAACATCCCGGTAATTGAGGCAACGCCTTTCTTCCCGCACAGCCCTGCAAAGGCATCACCTCAATTCTCCCCTAACTCGACCGCCCTCGCCAAAGCCGCCTCCGCCCCGCTCATAATGTCTTGATAAAGAGAGGTTTGCGAATAAGAGGCGAGAGGGGGAATAAATTCCCCCTCTTTCGGAAGGGCACGGAGAAGGGCCTGGTCACCGAATGTTAGGGGCGGTTATTCTTGCCTGCCCTGACTTCTGTCAGGATAACATTGGTCTCCGTGCCCTTCCAAAAGAAGGGGAATTTATTCCCCTTCGCTTATTCCTTCCCCAACTCGACCGCCCTCGCCAAAGCTGCTTCCGCCCCGCTCATAATGTATTGATAAAGAGAGGTTTGCGAATGAGAGGCGAGAGGGGGAATAAATTCCCCCTCTTTCGGAAGGGCACGGAGAAGGGCCTGGCCACCGAATGTTAGGGGCGGCTATTCTTGCCTGCCCTGACTTCCGTCAGGATAACATTGGTCTCCGTGCCCTTTCAAAAGAAGGGGAATTTATTCCCCTTCTTCGCTTATTCCTTCCCCAACTCGACCGCCCTCGCCAAAGCCGCCTCCGCCCCGCTCATAATGTCTTGATAAAGAGAGGTTTGCGAATAAGAAACCAAAGCCGCCTCCGTCGTTCCGCCCCTAGAAGCGACCCGTTTGATCCACTGCTCGCAAGAGTTGTCATCTTTCCTGAAAAGGTCAATGGCTCCCTTAAAAGTCTGGCTGACCAAGAGTTCCGATTCCGATTCAGAGAAGCCCATTTTGCGCCCCGCCTCGATCAGTGCTTTCATAAAAAAGAAAACGTAGGCAGGGCCGCTGCCGGAGATGGCCGTTGCTGCGTCGAGCAGTTTTTCGTCCTCCACGTAAATGCTTTTGCCCGTGGTGTTGATGAGGTTTTGCACCATCACCAGTTCGATCCTCGTCACCTCGTCGGTCGAGGTGAAAACGGTCATTCCCATGCCGATCTGCGCAGGCAGGTTGGGCATGGCTCGGATGATTTTTGGCGTACCGAGCCCTTTGGCGATGGTCTCCATTTTCACCCCGGCCATGATGGAAAGAAAGGCCTGCTGCGGGTCGGCAACGGGCTTCATGGAGGCAAACAAACTTTCGGCATCTTGCGGCTTTACCGCCAAAATAACTAGGTCGGCTTGCGCCAAACAATCAGCCGGAGCCTTGCAGATAGAGCCGAGGTCTTCTTTGGCGAGCGCCTCCCATTTTTCGGGCGATTTTTCGAGGATCATCAAATCCTCTTTCGAGGTGATGTGCGAGTGGAGAAAGGCGCGGGCATAGGTTTTTCCCATGTTGCCGCCGCCGACTATTAGGATTTTCATTGAGTATTATTTCGTCGTTTTGTATCTAATTCTGTACTCTGAAAATCCCGAAGGGATTGAACATGAATAACCCCGGATGCCTGCCTGCCGGTAGGCAGGAAATCCGGGGGAAGTGGCGAGAGGTGTGCAGCAACCCTGAAAGGGTTGAATGTCTATTAAAATTCAACCCCTTCAGGGTTGTGGAACACTCACTACTTTTTCCCCCGGATTTCCTGCCTACCGGCAGGCAGGCATCCGGGGTTATTCACATTTAATCCCTTCGGGATTTCGAGAAGTACTGAACAGCTACATTTTCAAAAAAACAAATTTTGCTCGTTTATTATATATTTCTGGAAAAAGGTGCGAAATTACCCCATTCACTTATTTTTTAAAAAACACTTCCCAATGAGAGTTCAAATTATTCCGTTTTTTGCAGCGATTTGTTGCCTTGCCTTTTTCTTTTCTTGTACCAATGATCCATCTGGAAACCCATCCGGGCATACCATGAAAGCACCGGCCAAAGCTACCGCCAAACCCGACTACGCCATCGTCATCCACGGCGGTGCTGGCACCATTTTAAAAGAAAATATGAGTCCCGAAAAAGAAGCCGCCTACCTCAAAGTACTCAACGAAGCCCTCGACATCGGCGAAGGTATTTTGAAAAAAGGCGGCACGTCCCTCGAAGCGGTGGAAAAGACCATCATGCACATGGAGGACAGCCCGCTGTTCAATTCGGGCAAGGGCGCAGTGTTCACCAATGCCGGCACCAACGAGCTCGACGCCTCCATCATGGAAGGCGCTACGCAAAATGCAGGAGCGGTCGGCGGCGTGAAAACGGTCAAAAACCCCATCCGGGCAGCCATCGCCGTGATGCAAAATTCGGAGCATGTCATGCTGACGGGAGATGGTGCCGACCAATTTGCGAAAGAGCAAGGACTGGACATCGTTGACAATTCCTACTTCCGCACCGAGCGCCGTTGGGAGTCATTGCAGCGCATCAAAAAAAAGGAGGCCGAAGCCGATAAGCACCTCCTCGAAAATTCAGAATCAAAACACGGAACGGTCGGCTGCGTGGCTCTCGACAAAAACGGCAACCTCTGCGCCGGCACTTCCACCGGCGGCATGACCAACAAACGATGGGGCAGGGTGGGCGACTCGCCCATCATCGGCGCCGGCACCTATGCCGACAATGCAACTTGCGGGGTCTCCTGCACCGGCCACGGCGAGTATTTTATCCGATATGCAGTGGCGCACGATGTGTCGGCCCGCATGGCCTACCTGAACGAACCCATCGAAACAGCCGCCGATCACGTCATCAACAAAACGCTGGTAGAAAAAGGCGGCAGCGGGGGGCTCATCGCCCTCGACACCAACGGCAACGTGGCCATGCCCTTCAACTCCAAAGGCATGTACCGCGGCTATGCGAAGCCCGGCGAACGGGTGGTGCTTATTTTCAGTCGGCAGTCAAATTAGTCCACAGTCTTTAGTCGGCAGTCTTTCAGTCCGCAGTCTTCAGTCGGCAGTCTTTCAGTCCGCAGTCTTCAGTCTTATCCGTCTCCGGGGTTTAACATTAGAGCATTATCATTATTAAAAAGCCGGGCGCAACTGCTCAACCCCGGAGACGGATAAGACTGAAGACTGCCGACTGAAAGACTGCGGACTGAAAAGGCATTGTATTTGCATTTTGGGGTTGCTTCCCCCTCACAAGTTTATACCTGCCTGATTATGAGAAAATTAGTACAACTGCTTGCAGTGTGGCTGCTTGCCGTGAACCTTTCCGCACAGACTGCCGAAGACATTCCTGCGCATACATTTGGCAATGAACTGGATGCCGATTCCAAAAAGAAAATGCAGGACATGCTGCTGGACGTGACGAGCAAGTACAACCTGAAATTCAATGCGCAGGAAAAGCATTTTCAAGAAGAAATAGCGGTTGTCAAAAGAGAGGAAAAAGAGAAAGCGGAGTTTTTTTTATATGCGGCGATAGGTATGTTGCTGCTGTTGTTGGGCAGCGTGGTTTTGGCATTTCAAAATAAAAAAAGGTATAAAAATTTGCTGGCGCAAAAAGAAAAAGAAGTGAATGAACTGGAAGACGAGATCGGCTATAAATCGGTGGAACTGGAAACGAAAAGTATCAGCCTCGACCTGCTCAACAAAAAATTGGTACATGAAATTTCGGCAAAAGAGGCACTTGAAAGATCCTCTTTTGCGCGCGACCGTTTCCTTGCCACCATGAGCAACGAGATGCGCAACCCGCTGAATTCCATCACCGGGCTGACCCATGTCCTGTTGCAAAACGACCCGAAGCCGGGACAGGTGGAACAGTTGCGCAGCCTGCAGTTTTCGGCCAACGACCTCGTGGTCTTTATCAACGACATCCTTGATTTTTCAAAAATAGAAGCTGGTAAACTGGACTTGGAAGACCGCCCGTTTTCACCGAAAGAATTGGTGCGGGAGGTGGCCAAACGGTTTGAGTCGAAGGCGGATGAAAAAGAGCTGCGCTTCAATTTTTATTTCGACAAAAAAATACCCAAAACCCTGCTCGGCGACAACGCCCGTTTCCACCAAATACTGACCAACCTGCTGACCAATACCCTGAAATATACCCGCGATGGCTACGTGAAACTGGACGTTTCTTTGTACGAACTGAAAGCAAGGGAAGCCATGCTGAAAGTCATCGTGGAAGGCTCGGACGGAGGGGTGGACCGGCGGACAATTGAAGAAATGTTCCGTCCGCAAAATACCATGCAACCCGACTTTGAGGGCTATGACAACCAGCAGTTTTCACTGGCCATCACCAAGCGCTTGGTGGAGCTGCAAAATGGAAAAATAGACGTGGAGGTGGAACAGGGCGAGGGCACTTCTTTTGTCGTCCTTTTGCCTTTCAGGCTGGCATTGCAAAAACGGGAAAAGAAAAAAATGGAGGAAATAATTTCGCCCAGTTCATTGGCCGGCACCCGCATTTTGATTGTCGAAGACAACAAGATCAACCAACTTGTGGTCTCTAAAATATTGAAGCGTTTGGATGCTAAAACGACCCTCGCCAACAACGGCATCGAAGCCCTCGAAATCATTGAAAACCAAGACTTTGACCTTATCCTGATGGACATCCAAATGCCCCAAATGGACGGCTACCGGGCCACTGCCGAAATCAGGAAACACCCCGACGAAAACAAAAGACAAGTGCCCATCATCGCCCTGACGGCCTCGGCCTTCCTCACCGAAAGGGAGAAAGCTGTCCTCTTCGGAATGAACGACCACGTCGGCAAACCTTTCAGCCCCGACGAACTGGTGGAAAAAATAAACAACTGCCTGGCGGCTTTTGAATTGTGATGAGTTTTGAGTTGGGGAGTAATTGAGTTTTGAGTAATTGAGTTTTGAGTTATTTAACCATTAGGGTTGTATTCGGAAATCCGTTTTTAAGGAAAAAAATAGAGCGATGAATTGGACTATTCATCACTCTATTTTTTTTAAAAGAGCTACTTAAACTTTAGTTCATTCTATGGGTAATTACTCAAAACTCAATTACTCCCCAACTCAAAACTTAGTGCCTCAATTCGCCCTTTTATAAGCGTCCCAAGTGGTTGTGTTGTAGTGGTCTTCGGCCACAAATTTCAGTTCTTTTTTCATGTCGGGAACGGGCTTGTAGCCGGGGGAGATCAGGATGCGCTCGTATTCTGGCGTGAGGTAAACATAGCTCGGGTAGCCGAGGTGGCCGTTGAGCAGTTCATTGGCCAGCATGTGGACGCCGCCGCGGCCGCCCGGCTGATATTTAAAGGTAGTCCCTTTAAAAACGATGTCGTCTTTTCGCTCGGCATTGAATTTTACTGGATAGAAATTTTTGTTGATGTACTCGGCAACGGCGGGGTCGGAGAAAGTGGAGCTGTCCATTTTTTTGCACCAGTGGCACCAGTTGGTGTAAAAATCTATGAATATCTTTTTGCCCGTTTTTTCATTGGCCTTAACGGCCTCGTCCCAGGTCATCCAATTGATTGGGCCGTCGTGTTTCTGTACTTTTACGGTGTTGAAAGTGAGGCTAGCTTTGGCGGGGCCTGTTGCATCAGTGGAATCACTGGGCATACATGAAATGACAAGCCCTGCGGCTACTAATGTGATGGCGAAGAACAATACTTTTTTCATTGATTGAAATTTTTAAATGTCAAAGGATTTATCAAAAAATAAACCCGGGAGATGTGGCGCCGTTTTATCGAAATTTCGGCGTTTGCTCGGTTCAAGTTCCAGTGTCTTATTAAAGAAAATGAAGATTTGAAGGCCGGATTCTTTTTAACTTGCAACGAAAGTACCAACTTCGCGAAAAGTGGGGGCGGGGGCAGGTGGATTTAATTAAAATTTAACGCTAATATGTATCCATGCGGAAAATGGTGATAGCAGTCGGCGGCTCCAGCGGGGCCATTTATGCGAAGGTTTTGTTCGACCGTTTGGTCGGTATTTCCGATCAATGGGAAGCCGTCGGCGTGGTGATGAGCGACAACGCAAAGTTCAATTGGGAGCATGAACTGGGCAACCGGGATTTTGCAAACTACCCTTTTAGTTTTTATGAAAAAATGGATTTCATGGCGCCCTTTGCTTCTGGTTCTGCCCGTTATGATACAATGATCGTCTGCCCCTGTTCGATGGGCGTTTTGGGGCGCATAGCGGCCGGCATCTCCGACGACCTGTGTACCCGCGCCGCGGATGTCATTTTAAAAGAAAGAAGGAAATTGATACTCGTGCCGAGGGACACACCTTTTAGTTTGATTCACCTAAATAACATGAAAACCCTTACCGAAGCGGGCGGCATTATCTGCCCCGCGATCCCATCTTTTTACAGCCACCCTGCCACTTTTGAAGAATTGGCGGCGACGGTGGTTGACCGGGTTTTGGACTTGGCCGGCTTTGAATTAAAAACTTATCGGTGGGGGAAATAAATGGTTTGAATGGCTAAATGGTTAAATGGTTTAAATGGTTAAATGGTTTAAATGGTTAAATGGTTTAAATGGTTAAATGGTTTAAATGGTTAAATGGTTTAAATGGTTTAAATGGTTTAAATGGTTAAATGGTTAAATGGTTTAAATGGTTAAATGGTTTAAATGGTTAAATGGTTAAATGGTTTAAATGGTTTAAATGGTTAAATGGTTAAATGGTTTAAATGGCTAATTGGCTAAATGGTTTTTCCCGTAGAACGGGTACTCGCCATACGGGAAAAACCATTTAGCCAATTAGCCATTTAAACCATTTAACCATTTAACCATTTAACCATTTAACCATTTTTATTTTTCAATGAAAAAAAATATCGAAATAATATACGAGGACGAGCAAGTTGTTTTGGTCAACAAACCTTCTGGCGTATTGACCATACCCGACCGTTTCAGGCCATACGATATATTTAACCTTTATCACTGGCTGGAGGAAAAATACGGTAAAATATATACCGTCCACCGCCTCGACCGGGAGACGAGCGGACTGCTCATTTTTGCCAAAACGGAGGGGGCGCACAAATCGCTTTCGCAACAATTTGAAAAACGTTCGGTCAGTAAAATATATAAAGTATTGGTGGATGGAAAAGTAATCGAGGAGGAAGGAACGATAGATAAACCTATCGGAAAACACCCCACCCTGTCGGGTAAAATGGTGATTACAAAGAATGGAAAACCTTCGCTGACCCTTTATAAAGTGGTGGACCGGTTTAAAAATTATACCCTGCTCGATGCCGATATAAAAACGGGGCGCACCCATCAGGTACGGGTGCATTTCCGGTCGGTTGGCTACCCTTTGGCCATTGATGAAAAGTACGGGCGGAAGGATGCCTTTTTTCTTTCGGATGTCAAATTGCGGAAATACCGTTTGGGCAAAGGGCAGGAAGAAAGGCCGCTGATGTCGCGCAGCAGTTTGCATGCGCACCGGCTGGAATTCGACCATCCGGCGTCGGGGGAACGGATGGTTTTTGAGGCAGGGCTGCCAAAAGATTTTGCGGCGGTCTTGAAGCAGTTGGGGAAGTGGGGGAGGTAGTGAAAAGGTGAGCGTGGCAGGTTTGTTGACTTGTGGTTTATGGAAACAAAATGCCGGACGGCTTGAAGAAAGCCGCCCGGCATTTTATTTCCACTTTTTTTCTCAAATGTCCAATGTCTTATTTGTGCGAATGGAAATAGGAACGCTCAAAGTCATCCACCGCCGTTTTTATTTTAACGATATTTTTCAGGTCGGTCGTTTGTTTGCATTTCATGGCATACACCGCAATTTCGTGCAGGTGGGTCAGGTGCTTGACATACCTCGCATATTTTTTAGCGTTGGCCGGATCGGTCAATTTAATGCGCTGATGCAAAAAATACTGGCTCACGATGTGCTGTATTTTTTTCGCATGTTCCTCCTTGTTCATCACCCACCTTACCAATTGGTTGTAGTTCGGGCTGTCCGATTTTGATATTTCATTGATCTTGTTCATCGCCTTTTCTATCGTTCGGATGTGTTCCTCGATCATTTGAATTCGGAGCGAATCACCATAAATGCCGCAGGGCACTTCGCAGTGTACGTCGTCGTCTTCGAGGGCGTTGATCTTGGCCTGCAGCACGGCGATACGGGTAGAATCGGTACTGGTGCTGGCCGTAGCCAACATCGGCAGGCAGAACAACATAATTGTCAGGACAGGGAGTGCAAAAAGATTTTTCATACTGTTTATTGTTTAATTAAAAAATGTATTGAAAGCCTATTTGGCCAATGGTCAGGGCTGTCGCCAAAATCATATAACCGAATGGACGGATTTTAAAACAGTGCTAAGCGGCAATGTGTTTATCTTTGTGCCAACAAATAAGCCGAAATGTTTTCAGCCGCGAATTACGCGAATTACCGCAAATTTTTCTTCGACGGGTTTTTATAAATTCAATTCGTGAAAATTAGTGTAATTCGCGGCTGAAGCTTTTTGTGGGTAGTTGGGAGGCGTATTGAAAATTCCTCCCAACTGCACAAATCAATATTCATGGAAAACAATACAGTCGAACTAAAAGTAGATGGAATGGACTGCGCCAATTGCGCGGCGAATATAACGACCTTTTTAGAAAAGAAAGGCTTGAAAGATGTGCAGGTCAATTTTTCGACCGGGGACCTGAGCTTCACCCCGGACGAAAATGTCCTGACCATGACAGAAGTGAAAAAGGCCATCAAACAATTGGGCTACCAAGTGCGCGGCGAGGACAAAACGCCATTTTGGACTTTTGAAAAAAAATTGATTGTTGCCGCTATAATTACCCTTCCCTTATTGCTCGGCCATTTTTTGATGATGGCAGGTATTCCGTTTTTGGAAAACCCGTGGCTGCAGTTTGCCCTTTGCCTGCCGGTATATATGATCGGTTTTTTCCATTTCGGGAAAACCAGTTTGGCGGCCATAAAAAACGGCACTACCCATATGGACGTGCTTATATTTATCGGCAGCACGGCCGCATTTGTTTATAGTTTGATCGGCACTATAAAAGGCAATCCCGATTATATATTTTACGAAACCAGCGCCATGATTATAACGCTGGTGCTGCTCGGTAATTTAATGGAAAAAAGAGCGGTAAAACAGACCACCACTGCCATTGAAGAATTAAATAACCTGCAAGTGGAATGGGCAAAAAAAATAATGCCCTCCGGCACGGTGGTTTCAATTGAAACAGAAGAAATATTGCCCGGCGATTGGCTGCAAGTAAACGAGGGCGATAAAATACCCGTGGACGGGACGATATTAAAAGGCAGTGCAGAAATAGACGAATCCATGCTCACGGGCGAAAGCCTTCCCGTAAATAAAACAATTGACGACGAGGTAATCGGCGGCTCTATATTGAGCAGCGGGAATATAACCATCGCTGCCACTACCACCAGCAAAAACACGGTTTTGAGCAAAATGATCGAACTCGTAAAATCGGCGCAACAGGACAAACCCGATATACAACGCTTGGCCGATAAAATATCGGCCATATTTGTCCCCGCCGTTTTGGGCATCGCTATATTGACATTTATTATTTCTTATTTAATTGTAAATATACCGCTCGAAAATGCCATTATGAACAGCATTGCCGTGCTGGTCATTTCCTGCCCCTGCGCAATGGGACTGGCAACGCCGACTGCCGTCATGGTCGGCGTGGGGCGTTTGGCCAAAAACGGGATATTGGTAAAAGGCGGCTCAACGGTGGAGATATTTTCAAAAATAAAAAACTTTGTTTTCGATAAAACCGGCACATTGACGACGGGCGATTTTAAAATAAAAAACATTAATTATTTTTCCGAAAATAAGGAAGAAATAAATTCGCAAATATTGAGGATGGAACATTTTTCTTCCCATCCCATCGCACATTCTTTGGTAAAAGAACTGGAAAGCGGAAAGCGTTTTAAATTAAGTGATATAAAGCCCAAACTTTCAAAAATAAAAGAATTAAAAGGGCAGGGCCTGATTGCTTTTGACGAAAAGAACAATGAATATAAATTGGGCGCCCGCCGCTTTGCCGCCCCATTTGAAAAAGAAATAAATGCGCCGCTTTATTTTTCAAAAAACAATCAATTATTGGCAACCATAGAAATAGAGGACGACATAAAAGAAGGCACGGCAGACGTTATTTCTTATTTAAAAAAAGAAGGAAAAACACCCGTCCTTTTGAGCGGCGACCGAAATGAAAAAACAAAAGCAGTTGCCGAACAATTAAATATCAATAAATATTACGGCGAACAATTGCCTGCCGATAAATTGAAAATTATTGATGAATTAAATAATGAAGCCCCCACGGCCATGATCGGCGACGGAATAAATGACGCACCCGCATTGGCCAAAGCGACCATCGGCGTCTCCCTCAGCAATGCCTCGCAAGTGGCCATGCAGTCCGCACAGATTATTTTATTAAACGGCAACCTCGACCGCCTGCCAAAAGCGCTCGCCATTTCCAAAGCCACCTTGGCCACTATCAAACAAAACCTGTTCTGGGCCTTTGCCTATAATATCATCGCCATCCCCGTTGCCGCTTTGGGTTTTTTAAACCCGATGTGGGGAGCGCTTTTTATGGCATTGTCCGACGTGGTGGTGATCGGCAACTCGGTGCGTTTGAAATTCAGGAAGATATGAGCAATTCTCGTTTTCCGGATTTTCCAGATTTTCCAGATTTTAAAAATCTGGAAAACCTCTGCATGTCCCTGCCGATCTCGACCAATTCATATTTTCCTATATTTACCACTCGCTTTATTAATCTGCAACACTCAATCTTATTTTTATGAAAAACACCATACCTCTTTCCGCTGTATTGTCCACCCTTTTTTTGGGCCTATTTTTCACCGCTGGGCTGTTTGCCCAAAACGTGGATTTTGAATTAAAAGAAAGGCCCTCCGACCCTTATATATACGTGCCGCGCCACCTGCAGCCCACTTCTCCGGCATACGGGTTTTCGGGCGACAATATAATTTGTGTGCAAGTGAACGTGGACGGAAACGGCAACAATATTTTGGGCGATGCGGCCAACGAGCCTTCCATCGCCATTGACCCCAACGACCCCGGCCGCATGGCCATCGGCTGGCGCCAGTTCGATTCCATCAACAGCAATTTCCGGCAGGCGGGCTTTGGCTATACCACCGACGGGGGCGCTACCTGGACCTTCCCCGGCGTCATCGAACCCGGTGTGTTCCGCTCCGACCCGGTGCTGGATTTCGACGAAACGGGCAGGTTTTATTACAACAGCCTGCGGGTCGTAAGCGGTGAGCTTCAGTGCGACATCTTCCGCTCTACCGGCGACGGCACTTGGGACGAAGGCGTTTTTGCCCACGGCGGCGACAAACAATGGATGGCCATTGACCGCACTGGAGGCCCTGGCAACGGGAATATCTATACTTTTTGGGATAGCTTTTTTTCGGAATGTGATGGCGACTTTACCCGCTCTACCGATGGAGGGGACAGCTATGAAACCTGCAGCATTACCCCCTCGCTTCCACACTGGGGAACCATGGACATTGGTGTGGACGGAGCCTTGTATGCCACTGGCAACGGAAGTAAATTCCTTAAATCTACCAATCCAAGCAATGGTGCCCAAATGTTGCAGTGGGACTTCACAACCATTGCCGAAATGGGTGGCCCTCTCATTGCCTTTGAGGACTCCCCTAACCCCGGTGGCCTACTCGGACAACAATGGGTCGCTACGGATCATTCAGATGGGCCTAACCGGGGCAATATCTATATGCTTGCATCGGTATATACATTTAGTGACGTACTAGATGTCCATTTCATCCGCAGCACCGACGGCGGCCTGACCTGGTCGGCACCTTTGCGCATCAACGACGACCTGTCAGCAGACAACTACCAGTGGTTCGGCACCATGTCCGTGGCCCCCAACGGGCGCATTGACGTTGTTTGGCTCGATACCCGCGACAACCCCGGCACGGTGCTTTCCTCGCTGTACTATGCCTTCTCCACCGACGGCGGCCTGACTTGGTCGGACAACCTGCGCCTCTCCGAAGCATTCGACCCCCATGTGGGCTGGCCCAACCAAAACAAAATGGGCGACTATTTTCACATGGTGTCCACCGACGAAGGCGCCCACCTCGCCTGGGCAGCCACCTTCAACGGCGAACAGGACGTGTATTACAGCTTCATCAGCCCCGAACCCGTAACCGCAACCAAATCGGTGGAAAATGAAGCGGCATCGCTTTCGCAAAACCTGCCCAACCCCTTTTCTGCCCGTACCTCCATCCCCTATTCCCTGAAAAAAAGCGGCCTCGTGCAACTGGAAATATTCGACCTCAACGGCAAGAAAATCACATCGCTGGTCAACCAAAACCTGCCCGCCGGAAAATACACTGCCAATTGGGACGGCAAAGGCCCCCGCGGCAAGGCCCTGCCGCCGGGCATTTACTATTACAGCCTGCGGGTGGACGGGGCTTTGTTTTTCACCAAAAAAATGGCCATTATTTAAATGCAGATATACCCTGCCTCCGACCGGAAAGATATTTACCGCAACTTTTGCAAAAAGCAAAAAGACGTGCCCGTTTTCATCCAGCCCTGGTGGCTGGACTTGGATGCGGGCGCTGAAAATTGGGACGTGGTTCTGGTGGAAAACAACAAACAGATAGTCGGTGCATTTCCGTTTTGTTTTACCAAATTAAAATTTTTCAAAGGCATTGGCATGCCGCCCGTCGCCCCTTATCAGGGCTATTATATTGTTTATAAAAAAGAGCAAACAAAGGTTTCCACAAGGCTCGCTTGGGAGCAAAAAATAATTAAATCAATATTCACCAATTTACCGGAACATACTTTTTTTTACCAGCATTTTTTTCCTGAAATAAAAAACTGGATGCCCCTTTATTGGCTCGGATATAAACAAACTTCCAAATATTCTTTTTTAATAAAAAATATTAAACATCCAGCAAATGTATTTTCCGGATTTGAGCAAAGGGCAAGGAAAGCGATCAGAAAAGCAGAAAATATATTGACCGTTTCGGAGGAAACCAATAGCGGTGGCTTAATTGATTTAATTCAACTGACCTACCAAAAACAAAACATAAACCCGCCTTATGATTTTAATAAATTAAAAAAATTAACGGAAGAGGCCGTTGCAAAAAAGGTGGCCAAAATATATGTCGCAAAAGACGGCCCCGGCAATATCCACGCAGCTTCGTTTGCCGTTTGGCACAGGTCAAGGGCCTATTATATAATACAGGCAAGCCAACCAAAATATATATCGGAAGGGGGCGCCAGTTTGTTGGTGTGGCATGCAATAAAAGACGCCTCGGAAGCAGGTTTGGAAAAATTTGATTTCACGGGCAGCATGATGCCGAACATCGAAAAATTCCTCCGTTCATTTGGGGCGGTGCCGGTGCAGCGGCATTATATCAGCAAAGAAAACGGGTTTTTGTTTTATTGGATGATGAGGGTGAAGGAGTATGTGGAGGGGCGGTAAAATTAAGTGGAATTGTTTTTTGTTCCTTTTTTTTAATAAAACTTCTCTATCTATTGATTAAAAAAGCGATAAAACCAGGCCCGTCTCCGTGCCCTTCCGGCAGAGGGGGAATTAATTCCCCCTCTATTGGAAGGGCACGGAGACGGGATTTGGTTTTATCGGTTTTCTGGGGACATTATGAAGGTGTATATAATTTAATTATTCTTTTATAAAAACATTGCTCCATTCTCTTTTCCCACTTCTCAATTTCAAAAAATACACCCCATCCAAAAAGCCCGAAACATCAATTTCCAAATCATTCTCTGCCCTAAATATTTCTTTCCCAAAAACATCAAAAACCTGTAAACTATATTTCCCTATATTTTCGGGAATGTCAATTTTCAAATAATCACCGACCGGGTTTGGGTAAATATGCAATTCGTTTTTTATTTTTTCGCCCGTTGAATTTGGTGCACATTCCAGCCCGTTTATATGGTGCCATATTTCGTTATTAAATGAGATGGGCACCAACGAAGTATCGGGGCTTTCGCCCATGCGCACAAATACGATTCCCTTGCTCGGCGCAATGTTCAGGTATTGCGCATCCTTGCCCATTGCGGCAAACATATCCTCCGGCGCATCGGGGCTTATCATGCCCGGAAAAACAGTTTGGCTGCGCGGCAGCATATATGATTCCCCGCCATTGAGCCACCATAAATAGCCGTATGATTTATTGATATTTTGCGAGGGGTTTACCATGTCGTTAAAATATTGCGCATCGGAAAGCACGGGCGTGTTTTTCCAAGTTCCATTATTTTGAATCAATAAACCATAGCGCGCCATCGAGCGCGCTTTGCTGAACAATATTTCATTAAAACCCAATTGGACCCATAGCCCGGTGATGCCCGTTTTCAAAGATATTTTATTAAAAAAATATTGGTTGTAAGTTTTGCCCGTTGCCGCTTCTATTACTTTGGTTATATTGGTATAAGGGCCGTTGTGGTAGGCCCAGCGTGTGCCTGCATCGGCCTTGTATTTCAGGCATCCGGGGCTTGTGCAGGCGAAGCTAAAAGCATCGTCGAGGCCAGAGGTCATCGAGAGTTGGTGGCGGATGGAGATGAGCGCTTCCTTGTCGGCGGGGGCGGAAGTCCAGCCGGTGCCGAGGTAGTCGGAGGTGGGGTCGTCTATATCCAGCAAGCCTTCTTCTTGTGCGATGCCCGTCAATATAGCGGTCATTGATTTGCCTGCCGATGCCCAGTACCAAGTGCTGTCCTGCGTGAAACCGTCGAAATATTTTTCCAAAACAATTTTGCCGTCTTTTAATAAAATAAATGCTTTCGTGTTTTTATTGTCCAAAAAAGTATAGAAGTCTTCTATTTTGTTTTCGCACCAATTGAGGGAGTCGGGCGACAGTGTTTCCCACTCATTGCCGAGCAGTGGCGGGAAATATATATCTTGGGAATAAAGATTTGCGGAAGCGAAAAATGTTAAAAGGAAGATGTAAATATTTTTCATGGTGGCTGAATTGTTAAGGAGGTTTTAAAATGTAAAAATAGAGGGATTAAATTATGTTAATAAAACGAGTTTATTTGTCTCTGCCCCTACTTTTGGGAAAAATCTAAAATTATGAAAAAAATTATTTCATGCTCGCTTTTTATTGTTTTTTCTTTTTATGCCCAGGCCCAGCTTTATGTGGATGGCCAGCCTTTGGAAAATGTTTTTAAAGGGAAATATATAAAGGTTTGCCCCCGGTATATCGGTTTCAATAATTATAGGGCCTTCATTGATTACGGCCAAAAATTGCCGCGCAAATTAATTGGGAGAAACTATGCCAACCTTAGCTATGACCGGAACATAAAAAAGCCCATCCGTTTTTATTCCGAAATTGGTATTATGAATTATGTGGTTGAAAACGGGTTCGATGTTTTTAGGCTGTCGGATTCTACCAATTGTGTGCTATATATTAGGGCGGGAAATTAGGTGTCGGACGCCTTAGAGGCGTCCGACACCTTTGACGGGAGGGTGGTTACTCCAGCGCCTCTTGCGCCTCCATCCATTCCATCATCGCATATTCCAATTGTTCTTTGCAGCTATTATAATCTTTCATGGCCGCAGTGCTTTCGGGTTTTTGAAAAAAAGAAGGATCGGCCATTTGAGCCTCGTAATTATTTATTTTTTCTTCCAGTTTTTTCACCTTTTTTTCGGCATTGGAAGCAGTGCGTTGAAATTGCCTGCGCTCCTCATAACTCAATTCTTTTTTTGTGGAAGAAACCTTTTTCGGAGCGACTATATTATTGTTCTTTTTTGGTTTGCTCAATTCCACTTGCCGCATATTGTCCAATTTTCTTTTTTCCAAAAAATAATTGACATCACCTAAATGCGTGTGCAGTCGCTTGTCCCTAAATTCGATGGTTTTTTCCGTCAGTCCGCCGAGGAAATCCCGGTCGTGGGACACCACGATTAAAGTGCCTTTATAATCTTGCACCGCTTTTTTTAATACCTCTTTTGAAATCATATCGAGGTGGTTGGTCGGCTCATCGAGTACCAACAGATTGATGGGGCGGAGCAACATGCAGGCCATCGCGAGGCGCGCCCGCTCGCCGCCCGAAAGCACCACCACTTTTTTGTCGTGGTCTTCGCCAGAAAAAAGGAAGGCGCCGAGGATGCTGCGCAATTTGGTGCGCATTTCGGCGGGCGAATTGTTTTCCATCGTTTCCAGCAGGGTCAGTTTTGGGTCGAGGGTTTCCGCTTGGTTTTGGGCATAATAACCGATGTGGATATTGTGGCCGATTTTCACCTCGCCGCTCGTCGGCTGCAGTTCGTTGACGATCATTTTGGCGAGGGTCGTTTTGCCCTGCCCGTTCTGCCCGACAAAAGCCACCCGGTCGCCGCGGTCGAGTTTGAGGCCGATGCCCTGCAGCACCATGAGTTCGCCGTAAGCCTTCACGAGGTTGGTGCATTCGAGCGCCACGGCCCCCGAGCGCGGCGGTTCGGGGAAGCGGATTTTCATGGCGGCGGTGTCTTCGGCCTCTATTTCCACCCGTTCCATTTTGTCCAGTTTTTTTTGCATGGACTGGGCGAGGCTCGTTTTGGTGGCCTTGGCCATGAACCGTTTGATCGTCCTTTCCTGCTGCGCGATCACCTTTTGTTGGTTGTTAAAGGCCGCCATCATTTTTTCCCTGCGCTCGGCGCGCTGCTCCATGTATTTGCTGAAATTAACCTTGTAGTCATAGACCTTTCCGAGTTCGATTTCCACCGTCCTTTTGCTCACATTGTCGAGGAAGGTCTTGTCGTGCGAAATGACGACGACGGCCCCCGAATAGGCCTGCAGGAACTCCTCCAGCCAGATGATGCTTTCGATGTCGAGGTGGTTGGTCGGCTCATCGAGGAGGAGGTAGCTCGGCTGTTGGAGGAGCATCTTGGCCAGCTCGATGCGCATCTGCCAGCCACCGCTGAACTCGTCCGTAAGCCGCTGAAAATCAGTTTGTTTGAAGCCCAACCCTTTTAAAATCCGCTCGGCATCAGCCTCCATGTTGCCGCCGCCGATGAGTTGGAATCGGTGGTCGAGGTCACCCATTTCGTTGAGCAGGCGCATGTAGCTGTCGCTTTCGTAATCGGTGCGCACGGCCACTTCTTCGTGGATTTCGGCCAGCCGTTTTTCCAGCCGTTTGGCCTCGTCGAAGGCGGTCATGGTCTCTTGCATCACTGTTTTGCCTTTCGGCAAATTCATCTCCTGGTGCAGGAAGCCCAGCGTTGATTCCGATGGCCGCGTTACGGTGCCCTCGTCGGGGGATTGCATGCCGGAAATGATTTTCAGGAAGGTGGATTTGCCAGCCCCGTTGCGGCCCACCAAGCCCACTTTGTCCTTCTCGCCAATGACCACGTTGACCCTGTCGAGCAGGATGCGGTCGCCGTATTGCACATAAATATTGGAAGCTGTCAGCATGATTTTATGATCGTAAAATGAGGGGTTTATTTAAAAAAGGCGCAAAGGTAAGGAGGTGGCGGGACATTTTTTATGGGGTGATGCCTTTGCGGGTACGGAGACTTTTCGGGCTTGTCCGGAATCCTCGGGGAAAACCACCTGTACGTGCTGAACAGTCGCAAAAATTACTTGCCGACAAATCGGCACAAAAGCAACTGTTTGTGAAAAAAGTACCGTAAAAGAATTTATGATATCGCAGCCCTCTCACTATAAACACTTCTTTCCTTATTTATAACTTTTACAAAAAGCGGTTTTTTACAAGAAAATTGAAAGTTATTTTGGCACAAAACCCTAATTTGCGCCGCATTTTGAAAAAGCACAAAACCGGGTTGCTTTTAAGCACTTGGTTTTTGGCGACATTCCGTTGGTTTATTAAAAGGTGTTTTTTTGAAAAAACGCCCGATTTGGCCAACAGCCAAAGGCAACAACTAAACAGTCACATCATCGAAACAAAATATCCATGATTTTAGGTGTACTAAAAGAAGGCGGAACAGAAAACCGGGTGGCCGTGACCCCCGATACCGTTGCCGCCATTTTGAAAACGGGCATTGAGCAGGTCATGGTCGAAAACGGGGCAGGCGACAGCGCAAGCTATTCCGACAGCGACTACGAAGCTGCCGGGGCAAAAACCGCCGCCCGTGCCGACGTCCTCAAAGAGGCAGGCCTGATCGCCTCCATCCATCCGATGCCCGACAGCGAAATAGCCCAACTCTCCTCCTCGCAAATGGTGCTCGGCCAGTTCAACCCCCTGACAAACAGGGAAGTGCTCGACCCATTGCTGGCCAACAAAATCACAGCTTTCAGTTTGGACATGCTGCCCCGTACCACCCGTGCGCAGGCGATGGACGTGCTCTCGTCCATGTCCACCGTTTCGGGCTACAAAGCCGTATTGGCCGCTGCCAACCAATTGCCCAGCTTCTTCCCGATGTTCATGACCGCGGCGGGCACCATCAAGCCGGCCAAAGTCCTGATAATCGGGGCAGGGGTCGCAGGTCTGCAGGCCATTGCCACCGCCCGCCGCTTGGGCGCAGTGGTAGAGGCATTCGACGTGCGCACGGCCGCCAAAGAAGAGGTGCTGAGCCTCGGCGCCAAGTTCGTTGACGTGGAGGGCGCTGCCGAATCGGCCGCGGCCGGGGGCTATGCCATCCAGCAATCGGAGGAGTACAAAAAACGGCAGGCCGAAGCGGTCCACAACCACGCCAAATCTGCCGACGTAATCATCTGCACTGCGCAGATACCGGGCCGCAAAGCACCCCTTATCGTCCACAAAAAAACGGTGGACGAGATGAAAAAAGGCGCCGTCATCGTTGACCTCGCCGCATCGTCGGGCGGCAACTGCGAAGTGACCGAAAACGGAAAAACCATCAACTATAACGGGGTCTCCATCATCGGCGATTCCAACCTGCCCTCTTCACTGCCAAAAGATGCCAGTTTCATGTTTGCCAAAAACGTGGTCAATTTCCTGAAACTGCTCATCAAGGACGGCGCCGTCAAACTCAACATGGACGACGACATCATCGCCGCCACCTGCATCACGCACGAAGGGCAAATAAATAGCAAACGTTTGATTAATGGTTAATTTTTAATGATTAATATGGACAGCGTGCTAATTTTTGAACATATGAGCTTTATACTGATCGTTAATTATTAATCACGACTTAATGGTTTTGGGTTTCTAAATAATTGTCAATATTAACTAAAATCCATACTTATGAGGAAGGCTTTATTACACAGGAAAGAAAGACCCTTTGCGGGAAAAGACATTAAAGTTTGCTATTCGGATTGTGCGGTTGTACCAATATTTGGTGAACGAAAAAAAGGAATATACGATGAGCAAACAGGTATTGAAATCGGGCACAAATTCCGGGGCAATGGTAAGGGAAGCAGCTTATGCCGGGAGCGGCAGTGATTTTATACTGCACCACTTTTGGTTTTGTGCATCGAGGGTAGGTTCTCCCCTTTTGGGGCTGGGGGCTGGCGGGGGCAAATGCACAAAACCTAAAGTGGTGCAGTATATCCACAAATTATCGGTTGGGCAAAAGGAAATAAATGAAACACAGTTTTGGCTTGAAGTCCTTTTTGCCACAGAATATATTTCAATAAAACAGTTCGATTCCCTGATGGCCGATGCAGTCGAAATAATGAAACTGCTTACAAGTTCGATCACCACAAAAAAGAAAAACCTCGGCCTGCTTTAATTAATGGTTAATCTTTTAATGATTAATGATTTATCATTCATCATTAAAAATTAATCATTAAAAATTAATCATTAAAAAATGGATTCTTTAGCAACTTTTTTTCTGGAAAACCAGCACATGATATACATCGTGATACTATCGGTTTTCCTCGGTATAGAAGTGATTTCCAATGTGCCTGCGATATTGCACACGCCGCTCATGTCGGGCGCCAATGCCATCCACGGGGTGGTCATTATCGGCGCCATCATCGTGATGGGCCATGCCGCGCAGGACGATTACCTGGCCCTCTCGCTTGGCTTTCTCGCCGTGGTGCTCGGCACCTTGAATGTGGTCGGCGGCTTCGTGGTCACCAACCGGATGCTCGAAATGTTTAAAAAGAAAAAATAGTGATCAGTGATTAGTAGAGCAGAGATCAGTAATCAGGAGGCTGCTCTTGGTAACTAATCTCTGCTCTACTAATCACTGATCTACTAATCACTAATCACTAAAAATGTTTTTACTCGAAATATCTTATCTCATTGGATCCATCACTTTTATTGTTGGATTAAAAATGTTGAGCAGCCCCGACTCGGCAAGGAAGGGGAATATATATGCCGCTATCGGCATGGGCATCGCCATTTTGGCGACCATCCTTTTCCATGAAAAAGACGGGCATTCCATTGGAAACATCCCCTGGATATTGGGCGCAATGGCCATCGGGACAGTCATTGGTTGGCTCATGGCCATGAAAGTCAAAATGACCGCCATGCCGCAGATGGTCTCCTTTTTCAACGGGATGGGGGGCGCCTGTGCGGCCATCATTGCGCTCGTCGAATTTCACGGCCACGGCAGTGCTTCGCATGATTGGGGCTTCCTGCTGATCGTCTTTTTGGGGCTCGCCATCGGCTCGGTTTCATTTAGCGGCAGTATCATCGCCCACGGCAAATTGGACGGTTGGATCAACGATACCCGCGGAAGCTGGATGAAAATAGTGAACCTGATTATGTTGGCCGCAGTGCTTGCAATGGTGGTCGGAGAGGTGTTAGCGCCAGGCACGTTTGGGCCAAATGCCATCTGGATATTATTGGTGATCTCGCTGCTTTACGGAATTACCTTCGTGCTGCCCATCGGCGGCGCAGATATGCCCGTCGTCATTTCTTTGCTCAACTCTTTTACCGGCATGGCCGCCGCTTTTGGTGGCTTCCTTTATGGCAATGCGGTGATGCTGACGGGCGGTATCCTCGTCGGTTCGGCAGGTACGATACTCACCGTATTGATGTGCCAGGCCATGAACCGGTCTCTGTTGAACGTTATCATCGGCTCGTTTGGCGGAGGCGGCGCAGCGGCCGGGGGCGGCGCCGATGGCGAACAGGTAGCCAAAGAAATCAGCCTCACCGACGCCGCAATTTTATGCGCTTACGCAAATAAAGTGGTCATCGTGCCAGGCTATGGGCTGGCTGTTGCTCAGGCGCAGCACGTCTGCCATGAGTTTGAAAAAGCACTGGAAGGCCGGGGCGTTGACGTGAGCTTTGCCATCCACCCCGTGGCAGGCCGTATGCCCGGCCACATGAACGTGCTGCTCGCCGAGGCCGACGTGCCCTACCCCAAACTCGTGGAAATGGAAGACGCCAACCCGCAACTGCCCAACACCGATGTCCTCATCGTGGTCGGTGCCAATGACGTGGTGAACCCCGCCGCCGAAGATGACCCAAGCAGCCCGATATATGGCATGCCGGTGATACAGGCATGGAACGCCAAAAATGTGATCGTGATGAAACGCAGCATGAAACCGGGCTACGCGGGCATCCAAAACCAATTGTTCTTCCACCCAAAAACCAAAATGCTTTTTGGGGACGCAAAAGACAGCTTGCAGAACTTGGTGAGCGAACTGAAAAACCTGTAAATAACAATATTTGTTTTTATATAAAAAGCGCCCCGGTGACTGCCGGGGCGCTTTTTTTGTGGAAAAATATTGCTGGAGACATTTGGCTTTTTTCATATATTTTCAGTACCTTCGGCGGATATACGCAGGTTCCGCTTTGTTAAGCGGAATTGACGTATATCCGGGATGGGGTATGTTCAATATTGAACATATGAACGAGTTATCTTTCACCAAGAAAAAAATAAACAAAAATGAAAAAAATGAAAAATCAAATTTTACTATTCGTATTTGCAATCTTACTTGTGTCTTGTTCAAGTCCATTGGACAAGCCGTTCAAAAAAGATAATCTTGAAGAAGACATTATCGAACTTAAAAAATCATTATCTGAAGATGAACTGCAAATGCTTGCGGGGTTCATTGCCTTGAAATCATTAGGAGATGACAAGATGCTTGGAAAGACTTATGGAGATTTATTAGATGAAGCAAAAAAGTTGAGAGAAGAATTAAAAAAGCAAGAAGAAGAAGAAAAAATACTTGCTGAAAAGGCTAAAATTGACGAAGCGGAAAGAATAAAGAGATTAGGTGGAGCATTAACCGTTTCGCTCTTCGATAAAGGATTTTCTGAATATAACTATCAAGAATATATATCCTATAAATTCGCCTTTGAGAATAAAACTGATAAAGATATTAAAGCATTTACAGGACGAATTATTTTCAATGATTTGTTCGATAAAGAAATAAGTAGCCTTAATTTGACTTATGATGACGGAATTCCTGCAAATTCGACTAAAAATTGGAACGCTCAAACTGATTACAATCAATTTATGGATAAAGACGTGGCATTGAAAAATAAAGACGTTGAAGATTTAAAAGTAAAGTGGATACCAGAAAAAATAATTTTTTCAGACAATTCAACTCTTGAGTGAAAGAAGAAAAGAAGGCGAAAAGATAACAATGTGTAGCTGTCCATCCGCCCTAAACGGGCGCACGGCAGCTACACGAACCGTTACCGGCAACAGCCCTAAGCGGGCACCTCCCTAAACGGTCGGCCTTTCCCGGCTAAACGCCAGGGAAAGTGCAGCCGGGAACACAGCGCACATTTTCAGCCTCCCATCCGGTCGGCCGAAAATGTGCCCGAACCGTTCTGCTCAATAAAAATAAAATAAATAAAATGAAAGAAATCACTCTTGTGTCAATATTGACCTTGGCAATTTTAATTACAAGTTGTAAGAAAGAAGAACCCATAAACGCAACTGATTACCTCATCAATGAGAAAGGTTGGTACTCATATGAAGCGAAGAGAACCGATTTGATTGACGGAACTGGATTTACCACAGATTCCCCTTATATTATATTAGGCGAATATGGAAGCGGTTTTAGATTAAATAGTGATGGTTTTTGTTTTATTACATATGCAGATGGGAGTAGTCCAATTGAAGAAGAATCAACGATAAAAAGAAATTGGCAATTAATAAGTGACAACAAAATTGAATTCAAGGATGATACACAATCTTCAAAGGACATTACTGCAATAATCACTAAAATAAATTATGATTCGCTTTGGATTGAATATGAACAAGCTGGTGATTTGTGGGAATATAAATTGAAAAAAATAGAATGAATACTGAGCAGAACAAAGCGCCAGCGGCCATAGCGGCTATGCGCCGCTACGTCGCCGGCGCCAACCGTTGTGCGTCAGCAGGAAAATAATATAGCAATCCGAATTGAAAACAGAAAACACATTTCTTGATAAAATCAGCAATTGTTGATTTTATCAAGATATAGGTTTTCTAAAATGATTTAGGGTTGCTATAAAAACCGATACTATGAAAGGGATAACAGGTTTTACATTAGTTACAATTGTTATTGGAATAATAACCAATCTTCTTACAACTCAAGTGGAAGAGAAATTTGGTGTAATTCCAAATGAACAAGGTGAAATAATCATTCCTTCAGAAATAGTTGACGATAGAGAAATAGTATTTATAGATTTCAAATTTAGCTTAGAAAAACATAAATGGTATGTCCGCTTAGGAGGAATAATTTTACTTGTTTTTCCTTGGTTTTTTAGCCCATTGAAAATGATATTTGGAAAAGCAATTGAAAATTCTGCATTAGAAGCAGGATTTAAGATTGCAATATTGCCAGGTTTTATGAGACAAAAGGCATTAAAGAATTTTGAAAATGAGTGGAGCAAAATTCTAATACCTACATACATTGTTTACTTGTTAACATATTTTGGTATTGTAATTTTTCTTGCAATCAAAGAAGATTTAGCAATACCGAAATACTGTTTGCTATCAGCAGAAAGAATTTTTAATTTTGGATTAAGTTTCATTTAAAGATGTCACATATTGTAAGAAGTTAAATAAAAAAGAAGCCGAACGCACAACAAAGTGCAGAACGGCAATAGCGGCTAAACGCCGCTACTGCGTCTGCACTAACCGTTGGCGGCAACCTGAAAATAAACAAAAAAACAGCGGACTCACCGACAGATAAAAAAGGAATTAATTTCCCGAGGAACGGAGCAGGTATTTTTGGCGGATAAGAAAGGAAATTAATTTTTCGGCGAATCGAGCGGATATATTGGCCGATACTTGTCTGCCGAAGGCATGAAAAAAAGGAATTGATTTTTCGGTGAATCGAGCGGATATTTTTGGCGGATAAAAAAGGAATTTACTTTCGGCGAATCGAGCAGATATTTTTGGCGGATAAAAAAAGGAGTTAATTTTTCGGCGAATTGGGCGGAAATTTTTGGCCGATAAAAAAAGAGTTAATTTCTCGGCGAACCGAGCGGATATTTTTGGCGGACAGAAAAGGAGTTTGTTTTTCGGCGAAC